>CAVCIY010000103.1:0-9885 GCA_963602445.1 Lachnospiraceae bacterium
TATTTTGCATTTTGTCTGCTCGACATTTTTTAGCATTTTATCCGCTCGACATTTTATTTGGTATTTTACTCAACATTTTATACCATGCTGTACCGTGACTCTTATACCATAATTCTTACAGGAAGAACCATATAAGTGTAACCGTCGGCTTCATCAGCCTTTATCACGCACGGCGAAATAGCATTTGTGATAAATAATGTTATACTCTCTTCATCAAATACTTTTATCCCTTCTAAGAGATATTTGGAATTAAATCCTATTACTATGTCATCACCCGTTGTACTTACCGGAAGTATTTCTTCTACAGTACCCTGATCGGAATCAGAAGAAAGCTTCATAATGTCTCCGCTTACATTTATACGAACAAGATTATTTCTTCCTTCCCTTACCATAAGAGAAGTTCTTTCAAGACTGTCTATGAGAGCCAATCTGTCAACAGTCACTCTTGTGTTGAAATTTGTAGGAATAAGATCCCTATAATTTAAAAATCTTCCCTGAAGGAGACGCAAAATAAGAATACTGTCTTCCATCCTTATAACAGCCTTATTTTCATCGAAAACAAGATCTATCTTTTCTTCGTCTTCACTGCTCTCAGGCATAATTCTTCCTATTTCTGCCATAGTTCTTGCAGGCACTATAATAGAAGCTTCCTGATTGTCGCTTGTTTCTTCCTTCGCATGAGCAAGTCTGAATCCGTCAAGAGCAGCCATATTTATGCATCCTTCTTTTGCTTCAAGGAAAGTCCCGACTATAACACCCTTAGAATCATCACTGCTGGCAGCAAAAGAAGTCTTTCTTATCATTTCTCTGAAGATTTCTTTATTTATCGAAACCTTTTGAACAGAAGAATCATCATCATTTTTATCACTTATATCAGGATAATCATCCGCCTGCAGACCCACAATCTTGAATTCACCGGTATTGCTCTTTATAGAAATGACATTGTTTGAATCATCTACCGAAACAGTAACAGAGCCTGCCGGAAGCTTTCTGATAATATCAGAGAAAAGCTTGGCAGTAACAACTATCTTTCCTTCCTCGGCATAATCTGTATTTAAACTTTTTTGAATAGTAAGATCTCTGTCTGACGCAGTAATGGTAAGCTTGCCGTCAGAAGAAACATCAAGTAAAAATCCTTTAAGAATATGCAGAGTTGTCTTTGAAGGTACAGCTACCGAAACGAAAGAAAGCGCTTTATTTAAAACTTGCTGATCAATTGAAAATTTCATAACTTTTAAGCTCCATTTTTAGTTCTGAAAAAATTATTTTCTCTTATTCTTAATATAATTAATATAGTAATAGTAATAGTATGTCCTGTGGATAGTGTGGATAGATTCTAAAAAAGGCTTAACATCAATATCTACAGGCTATTTTTTATCCACATTTTATGTGGATAATGTTGTGTATAAGTGGAAATTATCTGTTGATAACATGTGGATAATTTTCAGGCTCTTATACTTGAGCGTAGCTCAGATATAACTTTTCTAAAATGATCATCTTCGGTAATCATCGTTGAAATCTTTTCACAGGCATGCATTACAGTCGTATGATCTCTATTTCCGAAATATTCGCCTATCTTCGGAAGAGATAGTCCTGTCATATCTCTGCAAAGATACATCGCAATCTGTCTTGGAGTTGCAAGTGTCTTTGTGCGTTTTTTTGATTCTATATCTTCGATTGATATATCAAAATAAGAACAAACTGCCGACTTTATAACTTCTGCTGTAATTTCAACGGCAGAAGCCTTTGAAAGACCAGGTATGCATTCTTTGACGGATTCTATAGTAGGAATCTCATTTGTAATGATGGTCTTCATAAGGACTGCGTTTAGCATGCCTCTAAGCTCTCTTACATTTGATGTGCTGTTTTCGGCGATGAAATTTATTACTTCATTTGGTATCTCGATACCGTCGATTCCTTCAGTTTCAATTACTTTTAATATAATAGCGATCCTCGTCTCAAGGTCAGGCGGTTGGATATCGATATTCAGCCCACCCTGGAATCTGCTTGTAAGTCTCGAATCTATGTTCTTTATCTCACTCGGAGGACGGTCGCTGCACAAAATAATCTGCTTTTTCAGTCGCCACAGCTCTTCAAAGGTATGGAAAAATTCTTCCTGTACACTTTGTTTACTCTCTATAAATTGTATATCGTCGACCATAAGAACATCAGTATTTCTGTATATATTTCTGAAATATTCTGTGCTTCCCAATTTTATGGAATATATAAAATCATTTGTAAATTTTTCAGAAGACACGTAAACTATCCTCTTTGAAAAATCATTTTTCTTTATATGACGTCCTATTGCACACATAAGATGCGTCTTTCCGACTCCTGAAGGACCATATAAAAAAAGAGGATTAAATGATATCCCGGGATTGTTTGCAATCTGCACCGATGCATTGAATGCCAGTTGATTTGAAGGTCCGACAACAAAATTTTCAAAAGTATAATCCTGATTAAACTCAAATTCATCCATTTGAGAGGAGTTTGAGTTTAGACTTTTTTGCAATTGAATATTATTTGTATTATCCGATTTATTTGCTTTTTTTACATTTGCGTCCTCTTGTCCAACTACCTGTATAGAGACTTTTTTATTGAAAATCTTGAATATTGCGTCTTCTATTAAGGTCTTATATCTCTTCATGGTAATTCCGGCAGAGACTTTATTTATGGTAATAATAACTGCTTTGCCTTCATCTAAATCCATAGAGGATAAGTGCATAGGTTCGATCCAGGTTGTATAAACTGTATTGTTGCAATTATTTTGTATTTCTTTTTTACATTCAAGCCATTTTACAGAGATGTTATCCATATTTTATTCCTAAATCTATAACAAGCGGATTATCCACAAAAAAATGTGAGTTATCCACATTTATCCACAGTTTTTGGTCTATTTATCCACAGATATTATAGCAAACTTCTATCAAAAAAATCAAGTTTTTACAATGAATGTGACGAATGTGAGGAAAATTATCCACAACCGTTGAAATTATCCACAGATACAATATCCACATTGATGTGGACATTTCATGTAGGATAAATATTCTATCACAAATTCGGAAAAAAATAGGTAAAAATAATTCATGAAAAATTAAAAAGTTATAGTTTTGTAAAAATTAAAAATCCTTCTTTTTATTGACATCAATTATTGAAAAATGTATAATTTACTAGCAATTATGTGCTGTCACAAATCACGATATCTTTTTACGATGACAGACAGGAAAAAAGTCCTGTTATGATTTAGAAAATCTATGAGACATCATATAGTATCTATTAGCATCATAATGGCACTTATCGGTACTACATAATGAAAATCGACGGTATTTGGCGAAATATGAATTTTAAAATTGTCGATGATCATTGGTATCGTGCATTATTTATATAATAGTTATTATGTATAATAGTTATTGTATGGATGTCAGAAAAATAAAATAAACGGGAGGTTTTATCATGAAGCAGACTTATCAGCCTAAGACAAGACAGAGAAAAAAGGAACACGGCTTTAGAAAAAGAATGGCTACTAAGAACGGCAGAAATGTTCTTAAGAGAAGAAGAGCAAGAGGCAGAAAGTCTCTGACTGCATAGTTCATAAGAAGAGGAACCATAAGACCGCTTTACAGTGGTCTTATTTTTTCGGAGATAAATTCGGAGATAAAAATAAACTGGAGTGTGATTTCTAAGGATGCTCAGAGAAAATGTATTGCGAAGAAAAGAAGATTTCAACCGCGTTTACAAAAAAGGCAAATCGACAGGTGACAGATATGTCGTTATATTTTGTCTAAAAAACGACCTCGGCTTCAACAGAATTTCATATCTTGCCAGCAAAAAAGTAGGAAACAGTGTAAAAAGAAATCGTGCAAGAAGACTTATGAGAGAAAGTGTAAGAACTACCGATTTCAAGTTCGAACAGGGATACGACATTATTATAATTGCGAGAAATACTATCAATGACAGGAAATGTGCGGATGTGAAAAAATCTATTGAAGCCGCAGCAAAAAGATTAAAGCTGATAGATAAGAATAGGTGAAAATATGGACAAGACCTATAAAAAAGTAAGATATTATGCGGGAAAAACTATATTATTTCCCGTAAAATTTTATCAGACTTATATTTCGCCTGCTATGCCGGGAAAGTGCAGGTTTACACCTACATGCTCCAATTATTATGTACAGGCGGTAGAAAAATATGGTCCTGTTAAGGGGTCTTATCTTGGAATCAGAAGAATCTTAAGATGTCATCCGTTTCATGAGGGAGGCTACGATCCGGTGCCATAGAAAGAAAAGCGCCGGAAGCACTATAGGAAGAAAGCAGCAATCGAGAAAGCAGCAATCATGGAAAAAGGATTGATATTAACGATTAAAAACAGATCATTATTATTGTTTACAAATTCATGCCATACCTGGAAAGGTGCGGTATCTTATGGAGGAAATTAATGACAAAAGCATTAGCCACCGGACTTGGCTATATATTGAACTTTCTCTATCAGATTTTTGGAAATTACGGCATCACTATCATAGTTATGACATTGATCATCAGAATTATTATATTTCCACTTTATAATATGCAGATGAAAAGCTCTATGCAGATGCAGACATTACAGCCTAAAATCAAGGAGATTCAGACTAAATACGCAAATGACAGGGAAAAAATGAACGAAAAAATCCAAGAGCTTTATCAGGAATCAAATGTAAAGCCTTCTTTGGGTTGTCTGCCATTACTCATTCAGCTGCCAATTATCTGGGGATTATTCGGACTTCTCAGAAATCCGCTTGATTATGTAAGTAACAATTCAGAAATGATTCTTGCGGTTCATGAAAAATTCCTTTGGGTAAGCGACTTAAGTCAGCCTGATTTATGGATTATGCCTATCATTGCAGGCGTAGCTACATTTATCTCTATGAAGATCACACAGTCATCTTCAAATGCAGGAAACAATCCCGCTCAGGGATCTATGAAGGCTATGCTGTACTTCATGCCTATTATGATCGTTTGGATGGGCAGAACTCTTCCTGCAGGTTTGTGTCTTTACTGGGTTATAAGTTATATTTTCCAGATAGGACAGACAAAATTTGTGCAGATTCAGAAGAAAAAAATGAATAAAAAATCGAATAAGGATAATAAAAAGAAAAAAAGCAAGTAAATTTATATTTAGTAAGTAAAAAAGTAAACAATATAAACATAGTATTAAAAATTGTGAACCATGGTTTATAAACCATGGTGTCCTGACATATGATAGAAAATCAATAAAAGCATGATTAAAAAGCATGGAGGAGTTTTAAGACTATTATGACAGAATATGTTGAAAAGTGGGGAGATAATATCGATTCAGCGGTAGAGCTCGCACTTAAAGAATTGAAACTTACAAAAGAAGAAGTAGAAATTACTGTATTGGAACAGCCTTCAAGAGGATTTTTCGGCATCGGAAAAAGGCTTGCAAAGGTAAGGGTAGAAAAGAAAAAATCAAAGCCTGAAGAAAAATCTGAAGTAAAGCCTGCAAAGATTGAAAAGCAAGAGAAAAAAGAAAAGAATGAATCTTTAAATTCCGAAGCAAAGCCTGCAAAGGCAAAGAAAGAGGAAAAAGAGGAAAAAACTCCGAAAGTTGAAATATCCAAGCATGAAGAGCCTGCAGATACAGAGAATCAGGAAGAAAAGAGCAGCAAGAAAAAGTCTGTTATTATGAATACAAAATTCTCTATATCTGATGAAGATACGGATGCTGTACTTGTGGAGAATTCTCCGGCCGCTTTATTTATTGAAAATATTGCTCAAAAGATGGATATAGACGTAAAAGCCGAAGCTCATTCTCTTGACGGAGTTCTCTACATTTCTCTTAAGGGCAAGGAAGTCGGTACTCTTATCGGTAAAAGAGGTCAAACTCTTGATGCCGTTCAATATCTCGCAAGCATCGTACAAAACAAGAATGCCGAAGAGCGCATGAGAGTAGTCGTAAATGCCGAAAATTACAGAGAAAAGAGAGAAAAGACCCTTCAGAGTCTTGCAAACAGACTTGCTGACAAGTGTATGAAGTACAGGAAGAGCGTAAGACTTGAGCCGATGAATCCTTATGAAAGAAAAGTCATTCATTCAACTCTTCAAAGTCACAAGACCGTAACTACAAGAAGTGAAGGTGTTGAGCCAAACAGAAGAGTTATAATCGAGCTGAAAAAATAAATCAGAATCGCGGCAGATAAAATAAGACATCCTTATTTTAAGAAAAAATCATAAGATTAAAATCAAAGAGGCAAAATGCATCAATTGTTTTTTGCCTCTATATTTTTTACTTAAAAAAGGTTAAAATAAAAGATAATGTGCATAATAATAAAAGATGATATATACAATAAAATGATACATAAAAAATTCTAAAAAAAGTCGAATGACACTTGGCATTTCGGGGGTATCAAATGGAACAGACTATAGCCGCAATAGCAACGGCAATGGGAGAGGGAGGCATTGGAATCGTTCGTATGAGCGGTTCGGAGTCACTCGAAATATTAAAAAAAATATTTACATATAAATCCGGACGAAGGGCTGATTCATTTGAGGACAGACGCATGATTTACGGAAATATAATCGACGGTGACGGTTCAATTATAGATGAGGCAATGGTCGTTTTTATGAAAGCACCTCATTCATATACCGGTGAGGATGTAGTTGAGATTCAGTGCCACGGCAGCATTATATCAGTGAGAAAGATACTTTCGGCTGTGCTTGAAAGCGGTGCAGCGCTTGCGGAACGGGGAGAATTCACAAAGAGAGCATTTCTTAATGGCAGGATAGACCTCTCTCAGGCTGAAGCTGTTATAGATATTATATCTGCTGTTTCCGATGCCGGATATGATGCTGCTGTTTCACAGCTCGAAGGCTCAGTTTCCGGAAAAATCAATGCCATAAGGACAGAGCTTGCCGACCTTATTTCGGATATTATCGCTCATATAGAATATCCGGAGGAGGATTTAGAAGATCTCGTATATTCAGATATTATCAGAAAGATAGAAGATATTTCTTCTGAGATAAAAAAACTTTATGACTCGGCAGATGACGGAAAAATTATCAAGGACGGCATAAGACTGGCGATTGCGGGACGTCCGAACGTAGGAAAATCATCGCTTATGAACCTTCTTCTAAAGGAAGACAGGGCAATAGTTACCGATATTCCGGGAACGACAAGAGATACAATCGAAGAATTTATCTCAATTTCAGGTATTCCGGTGAGACTCACTGATACTGCCGGGATTCATGATACTGAAGATATCATCGAAAAAATGGGTATCGAAAAGAGTAAAAAATCTGTTAAAAATGCGGATATAGTGGCTTTTATTATAGATGGCTCACAGGAGCTCTCGGATGAAGATTTTGAGATAATGTCTGATTTAAATTCATCAAAGGTGATATTTGTGATAAACAAATCAGATCTTGGAATCAGGACGGCTGAGGATGACATAAAAAAGGCGCTTTTAAATATTGGAATAAAGCCAGAAATATGTGGATTTACAACTATTTCCGCCAAGAATGACAAGGATGCCTCAGCTCTTACAGACATGATAAAAGAGCTTGTTTTCTCGGGAAGGGCAATTTCGTCAGACGACATTATCATAACAAACGTCCGTCATGCTGATCTCCTAAAAAGGTCTCTGAATTCTCTTTCAGATGCGGCAGATATGCTAAGGGTCGGTGAAGCCCTTGATTTTGCGGAGACAGACATAAGAAACGCATGGAGCCTGCTTGGTGAAATAGTAGGAGAAACAGTAAATCAGGATATTTTAAAGGAAGTCTTTTCGAGATTTTGTCTTGGAAAATAAGGAGAAAAGCCGGCGAGGCTTAAAAAAACAGGAAGCCGTGAGAAAAAGTCGGCGAGGCTTGGAAGATAAAAGAGGATTATGATGAACACTTATATAATGGGTGAATATGACGTAATAGTAGTGGGTGCGGGACATGCCGGCTGTGAGGCTGCGCTTGCGCCTGCACGCATGGGAATGAAGACACTCATGCTTTCCATAACTCTCGAAGCCATTGCAATGATGCCGTGCAATCCTTCTATCGGGGGTACAGGTAAGGGGCATATAGTAAGAGAAATCGATGCACTCGGCGGAGAGATGGGGATAAATATTGACAAAGCATTTATCCAGAGCAAAATGCTAAATACAGCAAAAGGTCCTGCGGTTCATTCTCTCAGAGCCCAGGCTGATAAACGCCTTTATCATGAAGAAATGAAAAAGACCATAGAAAATCAGCCGAACCTTGACATGAAGCAGGCCGAAGTCGTTGATATTATTGTTGAAGACGGCGCTGTATGCGGCATTGTCACGAAGACAGGCGGTATATATAAAGCTAAGGCTGTAATAATAGCCACAGGCACATTCCTCAGAGGAAAAATTTTCATAGGTGA
Organism: Lachnospiraceae bacterium; assembly: GCA_963602445.1. Classification (GTDB taxonomy): domain Bacteria; phylum Bacillota; class Clostridia; order Peptostreptococcales; family Anaerovoracaceae; genus Alangreenwoodia. The sequence continues at coordinate 8,390 of CAVCIY010000103.1, forward strand.
ATCATCATATTATGGCGGACCAAACGGAATGGCTCCTTCGATAGAGCTTGCCGACAATCTCGCGGCTCATGGCATTAAGCTCAGAAGATTTAAGACTGGAACGCCTGCCAGAGTCGACGGAAAGACCATAGATTACAGCAAAATGACAGTTCAGCACGGTGATGATTTTCTTGTTCCGTTTTCATTTATGAATGAGTCTCCGGGAGAAAATAAGGTAGATTGCTGGCTAAGTTATACAAACGAACATACTCATGAAATTATAAGGAAAAATTTCCACAGATCGGCATTGTTTACAGGTGAAATCGAAGGTGTCGGACCGAGATATTGCCCCTCTATCGAAACGAAAATAGACAGATTTGCGGATAAAAAGAGACATCAGCTTTTTGTTGAGCCCGAGGGACTCAGTACAGATGAGATGTATATTCAGGGAATGTCGTCCAGCATGCCGGAAGATGTTCAGGAGGCTTTTTACCATTCAATAGCGGGACTGGAAAATTGTAAAATAGTTCGTCCGGCTTATGCAATCGAATATGATTGCATAAACTCACTCGACCTAAAGATATCTCTTGAGAGTAAGGTGATAGAAGGATTATATTTTGCGGGGCAGACAAACGGAAGTTCCGGATATGAAGAGGCAGCCGCACAGGGTCTTATGGCAGGTATAAATGCAGCGCTTAAGATTCAAGGCAAAGATCCATTTATACTTGACAGGTCCGAAGCATATATAGGCGTTCTTATAGATGATCTTGTAACCAAAGGAACAGACGAGCCTTATCGTATGATGACTTCAAGGGTAGAATACAGGCTTATGCTTAGGCAGGACAACGCAGCCGAAAGACTTACCCAGAGAGCCTATGATATAGGACTCGCTTCGGAAGAAAGATATCAGAGATATTTGCAGATCAAAAATGAAACGGAAGCCGAGATAAGAAGGCTGAATGAGACATTTGTATACCCTTCGGATGCAGATGAATTTTTGATTTCGGTCGGAAGCAGTCCACTTCAAAATAAGGTGTCACTTGCCGAGCTTTTAAAAAGACCACAGGTTAGTTATGAAAATCTCGCCGCAATTGACAAAAACAGACCTGAAATTTCTTATCACAGCAAGATTCAGGCCTACGTAAATATCAAGTATGAAGGATATATCTCGAAGCAGCTTGCACAGATTGAAAAATTTAAAAAGCTTGAAAATCAGAAGCTTCCCGAAGAGATAGATTATAATAGTCTTGACGGGATAAGACTTGAAGCGCGCCAGAAGCTAAATGATTTCAGACCTCATTCCGTAGGACAGGCTTCGCGCATCTCGGGCGTTTCACCCGCAGATATAAATGTTTTGCTGATTCATCTTGAAAAAATGAAGCATCGAAAAAGTTAAGTGAAATGGCGCAAGAACGAGTATAGCAAAAAAATAAGAGAAGCAGCGCAAGAATGAGTAAAGAGACGGCGAAAATGTATGCATAACGGCGCAGGAAAATGTGAAACTGCGAAAATGTAAG
>CAVCIY010000104.1:0-9759 GCA_963602445.1 Lachnospiraceae bacterium
ATATATAAACAAATATTATATATAAGCAAAATATAAACAAAACGAAAATATATGAACAGAGTTTGGGACAAATGGGAATTGACTTCGAACCGCGTCATATAAAGGCCGGAAGAGGATTTGGCTTATAAAAGCGGTGACCTCCGGCAATCAGTTATTATTGCAGTTAAATAAGAAAATGGGGGATTGACAAAATGAAAAAGTTTAAAAAGGTTCTCGTTGCAAACAGAGGAGAAATCGCAATCAGAATTTTTCGAGCTTGCAGCGAACTTGGAATCAGAACTGTAGCAATCTATTCAGAAGAAGATAAAAATGCTCTTTTCAGAACCAAGGCAGACGAATCTTATCAGATTGGCAAGTGCAAGGGTCCGGTAGATGCATATCTCGGAATCACCGAAATCATCGACCTTGCGAAGCTGAAGGGTGTAGACGCAATCCATCCAGGATATGGTTTTCTTGCGGAAAATAGCGATTTTGCAAAGAAGTGCGAAGAAGCAGGCATCGAATTTATAGGACCTACTCATGTAATGATGGATCAGCTCGGCGACAAGATCAAGTCTAAGATCGTTGCTCACGAGGTAAATGTTCCTACCATCCCGGGCGTTGAGGAGGCAATTAAGTCCGAAGAAGACGCTGTTAAGTTTGCTGAGTTTTGCGGATATCCTGTTATGCTCAAGGCATCTGCAGGCGGCGGCGGAAGAGGCATGAGAATCGTAAGAAATCCGGAAGATCTCATCGCCGAATTCAACAGCGCACAGAGCGAAGCCAGAAAAGCATTTGGTATCGATGATATCTTTATCGAAAAATATCTCGAAGAACCAAAACATATAGAAGTTCAGATTCTCGGTGACAAGTATGGAAATATTGTTCACCTTTATGAGAGAGACTGTTCCATCCAGAGACGTCACCAGAAGGTTGTAGAATTCACACCTGCTCAGACTATTACACAGGAGCAGAGAGAAGCTATTTGTGCGGACGCACTCAAGCTCGCAAGACACGTGAATTACAGAAGTGCAGGTACAGTTGAATTTCTGGTAGATAAGACAGGAAAGCATTACTTCATCGAGATGAACCCTCGTATCCAGGTTGAGCATACTGTCTCTGAATGTCTCACAGGAATTGATATTGTTCAGTCTCAGATTCTTATCGCTGAAGGTTATGCACTCGATTCTGAAGAAATAGGCATTCCAAATCAGGAGTCAATCATTCCTCGCGGAGCTGCTATCCAGTGTCGTATTACTACAGAAGATCCGGCAAATTCATTTGCTCCTGACACAGGCACGATCGAATTTTATGCTACAGGATCGGGCAACGGCATCCGTCTTGACGGAGGCAACGGATTCACAGGTGCTGTTATCACGCCTTATTATGACAGCCTTCTCGTAAAGGTTACTTCATTTGGCAAGGATTTCAAGGCTGCGACAGCAAGAGCTATCAGAGCACTCGGCGAGCTGAAGATCAAGGGCGTAAAGACAAACAGAAACTTCCTTCTCAATGTACTCAATCATCCTACATTCCAGGCAGGCGCGTGCAATACAGGATTTATCGACAACAATCCTGAGCTCCTGAATGTCGGAACTGATGATGATGCGGAATCAAGAGTTTTGAAGTTCTTGGGAAATAAGGCAGTAAACGAAGTTAAGTGGCAGAATCCTCCGGTACAGCCGCCTGCAGTTCCTGAAATCGATACAGATATCTCTACGCTCAGAGGTACAAAGCAGATTTTTGACGAACGCGGTCCTGAAGGCCTTGCAAAGTGGGTTCTCGACCAAAAGAGTCTTCTCTTCACAGATACTACGATGAGAGATGCTCAGCAGTCTCTTATGGCTACAAGAGTTCGTACGATAGATATGGAAAGAATCGCTCCTGCCGTTGCGGATTACGGCAGAGACCTCTTCTCACTCGAAATGTGGGGCGGCGCTACATTTGACGTAGCATTCAGATTCCTTAAGGAAAATCCGTGGGAAAGACTCGAAACTCTCAGAAAGAAGATTCCAAACATACTCTTCCAGATGCTCCTTAGAGGCGCAAATGCGGTAGGTTACAAGAACTATCCTGACAATGTCGTAAGAAAGTTTGTAAAGGAATCAGCTGCAGCCGGCATCGATGTATTCAGAGTATTTGACTCACTCAACTGGGTTGAAGGCATGAGTGTAGCTATGGACGAAGTCAGAAATCAGGGCAAGATCCTGGAAGCTTCTATGTGTTATACAGGCGATATTCTCGACGACAAGAGAGACAAGTATACTCTTGATTATTACATCAAGAAGGCAAAGGATCTCCAGGCTCACGGCGCAAATATCATTGCGATCAAGGACATGTCAAGCTTGCTTAAGCCTATGGCAGCTCACAAGCTGATCACAGCTCTCAAGAATGAAGTTGACGTTCCTATTCACCTTCATACGCATGACACAAGCGGCAACGGCGGAGCAACTATCATGATGGCTGCTATGGCAGGCGTAGATATTGTCGATGCTGCATTCGACAGCATGGCAGGACTTACAAGTCAGCCGGCTCTCAACTCAGCAGCAGCTGCACTTGAGCATACGGAAAGAGCTACAGGCATGGATCTCGATAAGCTTCAGGATCTGTCTACTTATTGGGCAGGCATACGTCCTATCTATGAGGATTATGAATCAGAGCTCAAATCAGGTACCGCAGAAATCTACAAGTATGAAATTCCGGGCGGACAATATTCAAATCTCAGACCTCAGGTTGCAAGCTTCGGTCTTGAGCACAAATTTGTCGATGTAAAGGAAATGTATATCAAGGTAAATGAAATGCTCGGCGATATCATCAAGGTTACACCTTCTTCAAAGGCTGTAGGCGATATGGCTATCTTCATGGTACAAAATGATCTGACTCCGGAAAATATTTACGAAAAAGCAAAGGGAATGGACTTCCCTGACTCAATCGTTTCATACTTCGAAGGTATGATGGGCCAGCCTGAAGGAGGATTCCCTGAAAAGCTCAGAGATCTTGTTCTTAAGGGCAAGCCGCCAATCGATGCCAGACCGGGAACATTACTTCCGGATGAGGATTTCGAAGCTATCAGAGAAATGCTGAACAAGAAGTATGACATGCAGGCAACAGATCAGGATGTAATAAGCTATTGTATATATCCAAAGGTATTTGAAGATTATCTCACTGCTCTCAAGAAGGAAGGAAGCTTCAGATATATGGATTCTGACATATTCTTCCATGGCATCCAGGAAGGTGCTATAGGTGAGGTTGAGCTCGAAGAAGGAAAAATCCTCGTAATCAAGCTTGTAGAAATCAAGAATCCTGATGAAGACGGAAACAGAGAGCTTATCTATCAGGTCAATGGTCTCATGCGTCAGATTGTTATCAAGGACAAAGCGGCAGTTACTAAGGCTTCTAAGCAGTCAATCCTTATGGCAGACGCCGACAACGATTATGAGATCGGAGCAAATATTCCGGGCAGCATCGTGAAGGTTATTGTGAAGGAAGGCGAAACTGTAGCTGAAGGTCAGCCTATCGCTGTTATTGAAGCTATGAAGATGGAGACAAATATCATCACTCCTGTAGAAGGTATAATCGACAAGATATTTGTTCACCAGGGAGACCAGGTAGTTTCCGGTCAGCTCGTTGCGAAGCTGAAGGAGCCTGAAGTAGACGAAGGCGAAAAGACTGTTACGCTGTAGGTTCAAGAATGACCTGTGGTGCGGGTTTCAAAATCGGCCTGCGATATGTGCGAGATAAGCTTGCCGATGTGTGTGAGATAAGCTTGCGATACGGCGGTTATCTTGGATAATTTGAAAATTTAAATGTTTATATGCGGGCTGTCCCAATATGACAAATCCTGTCATCGATTTCTTTTATGACATAAAGTTATAATGGGATGGTCTGCTTTAAAGCTTTAATGCTTTTATACATTACAGACTAAAAGCATAAAGCGTAAAAACAAAAGGCCGCAAATGCGGCGAAAAAACAACATTAGAGACGTAAGACGGCGAAGGGAAAACGAAATATCCGTAAGCCGGCGGAAAAACAACATTAGAGACGTAAGTCGGCGGAAAGAAACTGAAGAAAAAACCGTAAAATCGGCGAAAAAACAACAGTAGAGCCGTAAGTCGGCGGAAAGAAAAAAGGGGGAAATTTATGATACTGGTACTTAACAATCATGCGGATGAAGAAAAAAAAGCCATATTTAAGGGAAAGCTGAAGGCACTGGGATTTGAAATACACGAGTCTAAGGGCCTTGGCAGTGAGCTGTGGGGCCTTGTAGGCGACACTTCCATACTTGACGACGACTTTGTGCTGAGCAATGACGTAGTTCAGAGCATGAGAAGAATTCAGGAACCGTACAAGATGGCAAACAGAAATATGCATCCTGAAGATACTGTTATAGATGTATGCGGAAAAAAATTCGGAGGCGGTCATTTCCAGGTAATAGCCGGTCCGTGTTCCATAGAGACGAAAGATCAGATCACTTCCGTTGCTATGGATGTCAAGGCTAGTGGCGCAGGTCTTCTGAGAGGCGGGGCTTTTAAGCCGAGGACATCGCCTTATTCGTTCCAGGGACTTCAAAATGACGGACTCAAGCTTCTTCTTGAAGCAAAGAAAGCGACAGGTCTTCCTGTAGTTACAGAAATAATGACACCTGAGCACCTTGAACTGTTTGAAGACGTTGATATAGTTCAGGTAGGCGCCAGAAATATGCAAAACTTCCAGCTTCTGAAGGCTCTGGGCAAATGCAATAAGACAGTTCTTCTTAAGAGAGGCCTTGCAAATACACTCGAAGAGCTCGTAATGAGTGCCGAATATATCATGGCAGGCGGCAACGAAAATGTCATTCTTTGCGAGAGAGGAATACGTACATTTGAGACGTCTATGAGAAATACGCTCGACATTTCGGCGGTTCCGATGCTGAGAAAAATGACTCACCTGCCTATAGTTATCGATCCGAGCCATGCCGCAGGTATTCGCTGGATGGTCGAGCCTCTTGCTCTTGCTGCGATTGCGGTAGGCGCAGACGGACTTATGATCGAAGTTCACAATGATCCTGCCACGGCACTTTGTGATGGACCACAGTCACTTACGCCACAGGACTTTGACAATCTTATGAAGAAGATCAAGAAGACAGTTGAGTTCTTTGGAAAGACTATGGAATAGAGATTTGTACGCAGATAGAATTCAAACCAAACAGGAAAGATAACATTAAATATGAAAAAATGGTATCAAGTAGAAAACGATATCAAACAGGAAAGAATGGTATCAAATAGAAAATGATATCAAACAGGAAAGAATGATACCAAACAGGAAAGAATGGTATCAAATAGAAAATGATATCAAACAGGAAAGAATGATACCAAACAGGAAAATGATATCAAACAGGAAAGAATGATATCAAATATGAAAGGACTAATAAATGTCAGAATCATTGCATATAGGAGCTCCGATAGATGCGGTTGCCGATACTGTATTTATGCCGGGAGACCCGATCAGGGCAAAATTTATAGCGGAAAACTTTCTTGAAAATGTTACGCAATATACAAAGGTGAGAAATGCCTTCGGTTATACCGGATATTATAAGGGAAAGAGAGTATCTGTACAGACAAGCGGAATGGGAATGCCGTCTATGTCGATTTACGCTCACGAACTGATCAATGTTTACAGATGCAAGAATCTTATAAGAGTCGGATCCGCAGGGTCTTACCAGGCTGACGTTCATCTCAATGACATAGTTGTAGGCGTTTCCGCCTCAACAGATTCAAGGCTCCAATACAGCTTTGATCTGCCGGGAACGTTTGCTCCTGCCGCAAGTTTTGATCTTTTACTTGCTGCTTACAAATCCGCACAAAAGGTCGGAGTTCCGGCAAAGTTTGGAAATGTTGTATCTGTAGATGTCTTTTATGATATAAATCAAAACATATGGAAAAAATGGGCGAGCATGGGAATTCTTGCGGTTGAAATGGAGGCCGCGGCTCTTTATATGAAAGCTGCGCATTCAGGGGTGAATGCTCTTGCTATGATGACTGTAAGTGACAATTTCGTCACCGGCGGAAAGCTTTCTGTAGAAGAAAGGGAAGAAGGTTTCGGCAATATGATTGAGGTTGCGCTTAATATGGTCGAATATCTGTAATTTTGCGGTGCGAGAGTTTGCGGTGTGAAAATTTGTGATGCATAATTTAAGGAGATGAATATTTATGGATCCAAGAAATAAAAAATTTGCCGAGATGATAGTTAATTATTCGTGCAGAGTAAAAAAGGGAGAGAAAGTTCTGATTGAAGAAATCGGTACAAGTGCAAAGCCGCTTATAAAAGAGATAATAAGAGCGGTCTACAGAGCGGGCGGTTATCCTTATATCGGCCTTAGTGATTCTTCTCTGAACAGAGAGATTATTATGGAATGCGGTGAAGAACAGCTCGAATTTATGCGGGATTATGAAATGTATCAGATGAAGGGCATGGATGCTTATATTGCTGTCAGAGCCTCAGACAACACATCAGAGCTTTCGGACTGTCCTCCCGAAAAGCTTAAAATGTACAACAAAATTCTCAGACCCGTGCTTGACCAAAGGGTAGATCACACAAAGTGGGTCATTATGAGATATCCGAATGATTCAATGGCGCAGCTTGCCGCAATGAGTACGGAAGCATTCGAGGATTTTTATTATGATGTATGTACTCTCGATTATGCAAAGATGTCTGCCGCAATGGATCCTCTTGTCGAGCTCATGAACAAAACAGACAAAGTGAGAATAGTTGCGCCGGGAACCGATCTGACATTCTCTATAAAGGGAATACCTGCGATAAAGTGTGCGGGAGAGTGCAACATCCCCGATGGCGAAGTCTATACAGCTCCTGTCAAAGATTCTGTGAATGGCGTGATTTCGTACAATACTGTATCACAGGCACAGGGATTTACCTTTGAAAATATAGTCTTTCATATCGAAAACGGCAAGATTGTAAAGGCGGAGGCAAATGACAACGAACGTATAAATGCTCTTCTTGATACCGATGAAGGCGCAAGATATTTCGGTGAATTTGCGATAGGCGTAAATCCGTATGTGCTCCATCCAATGAAGGACACTCTTTTCGATGAAAAAATTTGCGGGAGCATTCATCTGACACCGGGGGCCTCATATGAAGACGCACCAAACGGAAATAAGTCAGCTGTCCATTGGGATCTCGTACTCATTCAGAGGGAAGATTACGGCGGCGGAGAAATTTGGTTTGACGATGTTCTTGTAAGAAAGGACGGATTATTTGTCCTGCCGGAGCTTAAAGGACTTAATCCGGAAAATTTAAAATAATCATTTAAAGCACGGCCTTGATTAAAGCCTGAAACAATATTTAAAGCATGACTCGGGGAAAAATATGCAGCAATGCTTAAAGAGCAGCTCGGGGGAAAATATGCAGCAATGTTTAAAGAGTGGCTCGGGGAAAAATATACAATAATGCTTTAAGAGCAGCTCGGGGAAAATATGCAGCAATGTTTGAGGCGCTGTAAAAGAAAATGCCGCGAGACGCAGTCCGAGATTGCGGGTGCGTCTCGCGTTTTAATTTTGCAAGCGAATTGTACTGGAGTTTGAAAAGTTATTCGATAAATTACAAGCGATTTGTAATAAAAACAATCTTTGTGAATATAGCTATTTACAAGCTTGAGTGGTATAATAAACAGTTGTAAGATTGTTTGTTTTTAGTGAAAAGTCAGTGAATTTACACGAGAGGAGTTTTGGGTTTCACATATTTGAGTTTGTAAGGCCTGTTATGCGATGAAGTACTATTTTATTGATTTTGAGATGTGTCCGGTTGAAAGAAAAATTATGGCTCAGAAGCCAGGTGAAAAATGCTCTATGGAAATCATTGAAATCGGAGTAATCAGACTAAATGAAGATTTAAAGGAAGATGCTTCGTTCAAGGCTTATGTCAAGCCTCAATTCAGCACAAGAATTACCAAAAGATATGAAAATCTTACTGGGATCACGCAGGAAATGCTTGACGGAGCAGATGATTTTCAGACAGTAATGGCGAATTTTCTTGAATGGGTAAGTGATTCTAAGAAGGATTATGTTATTTATGCCTGGAGTGAAAATGACTTAAAGCAGCTCATGCAGGAGATGCGCGTGAAGGATATTGCTCTATGTTCGGATATGGAATATATGACGCAGCATTGGCAGGATTTTCAAAGAGAATATTGCGATCTGTTTAAGATAGACCGTGTTCTTTCGCTTAACAAAGCAGTGAGACTTGCAGGTCTTGATTTTGACGGGCGAAAGCATGATGCTCTTTGGGATGCGCGAAACACAGCGCAGCTGTTTGCAAGGACAAGAGACGGTGAGGAATTTGAGGTTCTTAGGAAAAAAATTTCAGAAGTTCTGAGTCCGAAGCCGCTTACCATGTCTCTCGGAGATGTGTTGAAGGACAAGCTTGCCGCTGCCGGCTTTGACTTTGCCGACAACGAAAATGATTAGCGGCGATTGCGATGATTGCAACGATTGCGGTGATTGACGATAAACGGTGATTGCAACGATTGCGGTGATTGACGATAAACGGTGATTGCGGTGATGATTGGCGCTGATTGACAGCGATGATTGCCGGCCGGAAGCGGATACTGAAAATGGGTATCAGTGAAAAGGAGTATTTATATGGGAAAGATAAATGTTACTCTCGGAAGCACAGGGATTATTACTGATAAAAATGGTTTTGGCGCACTTCCCATACAGCGTATTTCTCAGGAAAATGCAGTAAAACTTCTAAGAAAGGCCTATGAAGCGGGATTTACTTTTTTTGATACCGCAAGGCTTTATTCTGACAGCGAGGTTAAAATCGGAGAAGCATTTGACGGCTTGAGAGAAAATATTTTTATAGCAACAAAGACAGGTGCTCTTGATGCTGCTCAATTTGAAAAGGATCTTGAGACATCTCTTAAAAATCTAAGAACCGATTATATAGATATCTATCAATTTCACAATCCTCCTTTTTGCCCAAAGCCGGGTGACGGAAGCGGACTTTATGAGGCGATGCTTAAGGCAAAGTCCGAGGGTAAGATTCGTCATATAGGGATTACAAATCACAGGTTGAAGGTAGGCGAGGAAGCTGTTTTGTCCGGACTTTATGAGACATTGCAATTTCCGTTTTCTTATATAAGCGGCGAGCAGGAACTGCACCTTGCAGAGCTTTGCGCAGAGAAGAATGTAGGCTTTATCGCAATGAAAGCGCTTGCAGGCGGACTTATAAGCGATTCTGCCGCTGCAGCGGCTTTTATGAACAGATATGAAAATGTCCTTCCAATCTGGGGAATTCAAAGAGAGTCGGAGCTTGATGAGTTTATATCATATATAGAAAATCCGGTCGAGATGACTTCTGAGATAGAGGATATTATAGAAAGAGACATTAGCGAGCTTGGAGGCGAATTTTGCAGAGGATGCGGATATTGCATGCCTTGTCCCGCCGGAATCGAGATAAACAACTGCGCGCGCATGTCGCTTCTTTTGAGAAGAGCTCCTTCATCCGCAAATCTGAATGAAGAGGGACAGGCAAAGATGAAGAAGATAGAGGATTGTCTGCATTGCGGATCATGCAAGAGCAAATGCCCGTACAATCTTGATGTACCTGCACTTCTTGCAAGAAATTATGCGGATTACAAAAACGTGCTTGAAGGAAAAACATGCGTTGATTAATGAAGCTTTTTGCAATTGATCAGTAAAGCAGTCAGCTGTTTGAGAAAGTTCGGCAGCTGTTTTGGAAAGCTTGTCAGCTGCTTGAGAAAGTTCGGCAGCTGTTTTGGAAAGC
>CAVCIY010000105.1:0-9593 GCA_963602445.1 Lachnospiraceae bacterium
ACGTACAGGGCTTTTTCTATTTCTAAAGAAATTATTTTGAATTTACGGAGGATTTATTATGGCATTTTTTAACAGCACAGTAAGCGTATTACAGACACTGGTAACAGCCCTTCATGAATTGCCTATCATGATTCCGGTGGCTTTCGTTTTGGAATTTTTCATTGTTGGAAAGATTGCCCGTTATCTGGCCATTAAGGTTATGAAGCCCACTGACCGTCCCCAGTTTATTACTTATGCAATTTCCATCTGCATTTGCTGCATTATGTGTCCGACTATGAGTCTGGTTGCCACAATTCTTTTTAAGACACCTTCATTTGGCACCTGGGTACAGACATGGGGTATGAATTTTCCAATGGCCATTTGCTATCAGATGTTCTATTGCGGTCCGCTGGTTCGCTTGATTTTCAGATTGATCTTTGAGAGAAAAAAAGGTGCTTAAGAAAATTGCAGCACTTGACACCGGAAAGCCGATTTTTGAATTTTAACCTGGCATGATGGATATGATCCTTTCCATGCCATGCGATGTAGATGCACAGAAATAAAAACTGTGTAATAAAAAACTGTGTAATAAATGTAAAGGAAGATTTGCAGAGAGCTCACATACGTGCTCTCTTTTTCAGTTTAGGAATATCAGGTGTTGCCCGGGTTTTATCAGGCTATTTGTATGATTGAATTTTCGAATAATTTATTATAAACTTGATAAAGAAAAGAGGAAAGAATAGCTGATGAAAGACTACAAGACACAGGCGGAATTTAAAATGACAACGAATCATCTGATCTTAGATTTTTCCCATGTATATTGCGATGAAAATATACCGCCGAATGACAAAATCCACTGGATTGACTGTTCGGATATCACAGAGTGTGACCTGTATTGTTCTGCAGCTGCAGAAGAGGAAATCAGAAGACGTGTGATACCTTATGGAATACATGGGATACATTTTTTGGATTCCGGAAATTATCATTATGTTACGGGAATTCTGACGAAAGAAATCCATCAGGATTTTTCGTTGGTGATATTTGACCATCATACAGATATGCAGAAACCGATGATCGAGCATATGATGAGCTGTGGCGACTGGGTAAGAAATGTATTAGAGACAGAAGACTTCCTAAAACAGCTGATACTGATCGGACCGGAAGAAAAAGATATCCGGCAGATCTATGAGGAAAAAGAGGAGAAGCTGCAGATCAGGCTGCAGGAAAAACTGCTTACTTTTTCCGCAGAAGAGATCCGAAATGGGGAAGATGAGCAAAAAATTTCAAGAATAAACAGGAATCTGCCGATTTACATTTCCATAGATAAAGATGTGCTGGATGAAAAATATTCAGAAACGAACTGGAATCAGGGGAAGATGTCTTTACCGATGTTAGAGCAGTTACTGGCACACCCCCTGAAAAAAGGAAATATCCTAGGTATTGATATTTGTGGGGAGTGTCAGCAGGGAATTCCATTGCCAGAGTACTGCGAAGCGGAGAAAATCAATGGTGAGACGAACAAAGAACTGTTTGATTTTCTCACACATTATATTTACAAGGAAAGCCGTATTTATAGTAAAACAGGTGATTGAAACACAGAAATAAAACTGTGTAATATACTTAGGGAATGAAAATAAAATTTGTAGTATGCTAAAGAAAAAGACAAATGAGAGCCAAGCTATAAACTTATCTCTCGTTTGTCTTTTTTCAATGTAATGGTGAGAAATTGCAGGTGGCAGGTCTCATGTACTATTTATCGGGATTATCACGAATAATGAGAAAAAATAATCGATATGCCAACCTGAAAATGAGATTCGAGAAAAAAGTTTGGAAAAACTTGCATGGTATCACTTGGAAGCGACACAGTAAGATTGACATTATTCGCAATTATGAGTATAATATTCTTGAATAAATTGCAATTTTAAATTGAACACTAACTGACATTTTCTCCTACAGGAATCTGATATACTTCATCCAGGAATTCATCAAATAGTTCTTCGGGTGTGGAATATCCTAAAATTCTACGTGGTAAGGCATTCATGCTATCCGCAAAACCTAGAATTTGGCACGAAGTATAATCCTCGATTGAGTGTCCCTTTGGATATTTCCCAGTGACCGATTTCCTGTCTCTCACTTACGATACTAGGACGTTCGTCAATGCTACGGCCAAGAATCTTCTTGTTTCTTCGTGAAGAACGGGTATTCTTGCGTCTGCTGAGTGCTTCGGGCAAATCAAAAAGTGTTAAGTCTAATTCACCACGCCAAACGGCATTGTAAAATGTCTTGATCTACCACATCTAGAGCGATTGTCGTTGTAGGTTTGCTGACAGCGTTTGGGCGAGTATTCCGGGAATCTTCCACGGTCCCCATTTCGCTTACCGGTGCCGCGTCTTAGTTCATTCATGACTGTAGAAGGTGAGCAATTCAACTCCGCAGCAATTTGTCTAAGTGAGTATCCGAGCTTGTGAAGCACTTTGATAGTACAACGATCTTCAAAATTTAGGTGTTTTCCTCTTTCGCGAGTAGGTGTTTAATGATAGAATAAGTATTGTCCACAGTGATTCTCCTTTTGATGAATTTTGATTGGTAACTTTATTCTATCAAAAGATTCACTGTGGTTTCTTTTGTATTTAGATGTTCAATTTAATTTTACAATCTACCAAATTAAATATGTTATTGAATACCGACAATAAAAGCTCGGCTCGCAGATATGAGGTATGGTTCATACGCAGTATATTAATCAAGTCCTGTACTGAAGTCGGAAGATACTGTCTTATGATGAAATCTTTAGCAGCTGTCGTTTATATTCGGTTTTTAATAAGCTGTCGGGATCATGCATAAAGCATGACTTCAAGGCTGAACAGGATGAATTAAAAATGAAGCGCACGTTATGATGAAGCTTGTAGCCTGTATATCGAACCTTGGGTTGTGTGATTGGATGAAGCTGACTGTGTTACTGGCATCAACAATAGGGTTGATGCAACTCCAAACTATTAAAGATAGGAGGCAGACTAAATGAAGTTATTGAAAAAGAGGATAATACCGGTAGTCCTATCGGTATTGATGGCACTGAGCATGTATGCAAGCGTGCCGCTTGCGGCTTCCGCAGATACGGATGCTGCGAGTCCTGTAGCTATCACTGCACTTAGTGATATCACAAATATGGCTGGTAATTATATTATCAGTGATAATGTAAGTGGTATAACTATAGATGCAGCGACATGGACGCCTATTGGTACGGCAACTTCTCCATTTACAGGTACATTTGACGGAAATGGCAAGACTATAACATGGTCAGGTTCAGCTGCAATGTCAGCGGATAACTTTGCTATCTTCGGAAAGTCATCAGGTACTATCGAAAACTTCGATGTTGCGGGAAGTTATTCTGTTGACGGAACAAACTTAAGAAACATATCTGCTGTAGTAGGATATAATACAGGTACGATATCTGGAGTTGATAGTACAACAAACATATCAACAGGTTCAGGCTTATGCGTAATAGGTGGAATCGTTGGACAGAATGCAGGAACTGTGAAGGACTGCACTAATGCCGGCGATATTACAAGCGACTATACTGGTAAAAATGGCGTAGGCGGCATGGTAGGTAGGAACGGTAATAATAATACCGCTACTGAAACAGGAAAAGTCGAGAACTGCGCTAACTCAGGCGATATAAGCTGCTCAAACGGACGTTGGGTAGGCGGTATCGCAGGTTTCCAGAACAGCCTTTCTTCAGTTACAAACTGCACTAACACAGGTACGATCACTGCATACAGGGACAGCGGAAGCCTTGTAGGTAAAGAAGAAGGTACTACGAGCGATTCTACAGGTGTCGATGGTGCATACACGATCACTGTGGGCGGTAATTACACTATAGAAAATGATGCTGTTGTAACTGTAAGCACAAGCGATGCTGTTGTCCTCAAGGGAAGCACAACAACTTCTTACAAAGTTACAGTAAACTGCACACAGGCTGCTAACCTTACAATAAGTAACCTTAATGTAAGCGCTCCTGCAAGCTCAACATCAAATATCATAAACTTCACAACAGGCTCAAACACTTTAACTATCTCAGGTGAAAATCTTCTCGAAAACAGCGGAACATCACTCAACAACGCAGTTGTACATGTTCCTTCAGGAGTATCTCTGAACGTTAAGGGTGACGGCGTACTTTACCTCTATAAGAGCTCTTTAGGTACAGGCATAGGAAGTGACGCAAACGAAGCAAGCGGAGCTATCACATTCAACCACACTGGTTCTATCTACCTTAAGACTACAAAGACAGGTGCAGGCATCGGTGGCGATACAGCTGTAGGTAATATTACTATAAACAGTGGTAACATGAATCTTATAACAGTATCTAAGGCAGCAGCTATAGGCGGAAGCGCTTCTTGCATCGGCGGTAACGTTTATATGAACGGTGGCAACGTAAAGATCACATGTGACTTTAAAGGACATGCAATCGGAAGCGGAGCTAATAAGACAGATGGTGGCACTCTGACTATAACAGGCGGATCACTTTATGTTGAAAAGACAACAAACAGCAGCTTAACAGATGCAAATATTATTAACGCAACTATTACAAATGGAACTACAACGAGCATCGCGCGTCTTACATTACCTGTAAGTGGTACATTTAGTGCGGGTGCATTTACAGTAACTGTTGGAGAAACTCAGGTTTATAATGGCAAAGTGAACTTTACAAGCTATGTTGACGATGCAACTACAACTAAGGCTAACTGGGATCAGAGCGGAGCTTCTGAAGTTTACTTATACATTCCAATCACGTCATCATCTTTGATGATAACAAATGAAGATGAGGAAAATGAAGCTTATACTATTACATACTCAACAGACACAGGTTTGACGGCTACCGCAGTATCGGAGTAATACAGCATGAAGAATAAGAATAGAAAAATAATATCTTTTTTTACGTTAATACTTCTCTTGTTTAATATGTTGTTAGTACCTTCCGCTTACGCGGAGGGTACTGACGACATTTCCGATACTATGGTATTCGAATCTGGACAAGAGATAACAGATTTATCATATCCACCAAGTTCAGGCGATTATGATCATAAAATAATATTTAAGGATGGAGCGATTATAAATGCATCATCAGAATTTACATTAGGAAAAGCTGATGAAAACTTTGACGTATATATAGAAGGGAATCTGATATTAAAATCCCCGCTTACTATAAATGGAAATGTAACAATATATGGTGAACAGAATGCATGTATAGTCGATGAATCTAATGGAAGTAACGGATATTCATTAATAAAGACTAATGCGGTTAAGACCACATTAAAAATTTCTAATTTAAAAATTAGAAATTCAATAGGTAGAACAGCGAATGCAAATGAACAATACGTTATAAGGGCGTATGCGTTAAATTCAGGTTTGACATTAGAAAATGTTGATATTGTTGATATTGAAACGACTGAAGCAATTATTGCAGTAGGCAAAAGTGTAATTGCAGCAGCAGGCTTTACAACTGCAAATATTAATAATGTTACAATTCAAAATACTAAAAGTAAAAATATTGTTCTATTAGAAAATGGTCTCACATCAATCAAAAAATGTGAACTGGAGAAGAATACAGCATCATATAGCGTATTAAATGTTCAGGCAAATACTAAAAAATATAGTCATGGATTAGATGCATCTGATATAAACATTCATGATAATATTGCTCCAATTGGAGTATATTTTTTTAAGTCGAAAAATTTTACAAAAAATACTTATGGAAGCAGCTTAGATATAAAGTTAAATGATGGAAAAATCAATCATGAAAATGCGATAACATATAATGAGTATTTTGATAAGTCAGAATGGTTAGAACAAAAAAGTAAAATAACAGTAACTGGCAAGGTAAAATTTGAACAAGAACCTGAAAAAGATTATTACTATATAACAAAAGACGGTGTATGTTATCTAAGTTCATATCCTGAAGGTACAGAGGGATTACATCTGATGAAGACTGAATCATCAAAAGGAGGAGTTTTATCTGTTACACCGTTTAATTTTATTCCCGAAGGAACTGAAGTGGCTGTCAGCACTGTACCTGATGCAGGATACAGTCTGAAGAAACTGTATTATAAGACAGCTTCTTCAGAAGGACAGACGAATATCTCAATGAATGATGACGGTGAGTATTTGTTTGCTATGCCTACAGATGATATTACAGTATATGCCGAGTTTGCTCAGATAACACCTCATAAGGTCATACTGGCAGAGAGTGAGAACGGAAGCATCTCACTTGCCGAGAGTCAGGAAGATACAGTATCACCGGGGCAGACAGTTTCTTTCAATGTAAAGGCAAACGAGGGATTCAGACTTAAAAAGGATGGATTGACAGTATCATACAGTGATGACAATGGGCAGGCTGCATATGTTGATGTAACTGAAGACGAGAATGGTACGTATTCGTTCATCATGCCGGATGCTGAAGCTACTGTGACGGCAGTTTTTGAGGAACTTCCTGTAATGTCTGTAAAGTGTGATAGCGTTGAAGGCGGAAGCATTGCTGTTTCTGTAGACTCTGAGGAAGCAGACAAGGCACAGCTCGGAAAGACTGTTACGCTCATATCATCAAATGAAACGGGATACGTCCTTAAGGCTATCAAGGCACTTACGGCTGACAATGAAGAGATAGCTCTTACAAAGTCAGAAGATGCTGTAAATGTATATACATTTACTATGCCGGAATCAGATGTGACAGTTAAGGCTGAATATCTTAAGATAGCATCATCGGGGACAGGTACAAAAGCAGATCCGTATATGATCTCAAGCGTAGATGAACTCAACGCTTTCAGTCAGGCTGTGAACAGCGGTATATCATTTGAAGGCAGCTATTTAAAACTTAAGAATGATATATACCTTGATGATTCTGATAAGACAAAGAATAACTGGACTCCTGTGGGTCATTACGTATGGGATAATTATTCACCGTATTATGAAAGCTTTAAGGGCAACTTTGATGGCGATGGTCATACTGTAGGAAATATATATATTTCATCAAATGACAAGTATCAGGGATTCTTTGGCTCAGTTGAAAATGCTGTTATAGAAAATCTCAATATTACAGGATATATAGATCAGGCAACTTATGCAGGCGGTCTGTGTGGTACGGCATACTCAAGTACTTTCAGAAACTGCAGCAGCGGTGTAAGGGTGCAGTGTGACATCTATGCAGGCGGTCTTATAGGAAGCCTTGCGGGTAAAAGTGTTGTAGAATCTTGCAGCAGTAATTCTGCGGGAGTTTCTGTAGCTAAAGGACAGGTTGGCGGTATAATCGGTATCATAGGAGGCAGTATTGTATACCGTATGAAGCAGTATACTGATGAAACTGATGTTACTGTAAAGAATTGTGTCAATTACTCACCTATAGGTCATAACGGTGCCGGAGGCGGCATACTTGGCTTGCTCGGCAGTGGTGATGCAGAGATCATCGGATGTGTAAATTATGGTAACAACACAGGTAATATCAGCGGCGGCGGTATAGTTGGATCAGCATATGATGAAGGTACTTTAAAGATAACAGACTGTTATAATACAGGAAATGTTTCTATCGGTTATCAGAGCGGACAGAACGGTACAGCCGGAGGAATCATAGGTAATATACCAAAGGGCGGCAGTGTTACAATAACTAACTGCTACTCTGCGGGCGAAACTGTGATATCAGGCTACAGAGAAGATTATCTTGC
The DNA here is from genome assembly GCA_963602445.1 of Lachnospiraceae bacterium. Classification (GTDB taxonomy): domain Bacteria; phylum Bacillota; class Clostridia; order Peptostreptococcales; family Anaerovoracaceae; genus Alangreenwoodia. The sequence goes on from CAVCIY010000105.1 coordinate 7,689, forward strand.
ATCAAGTCCATGTTATGCAGGCGGTATAGTAGGCAATGTTGTCACAGGCGGGTCGGCTGACGTCCAGAACTGCTACTATGTGAACGACATAGACAGCAAGGACGGTGTTGTAAATATCAGCACGCTCGGTACTAAGGCAGCGTCTGAAGAACTCAAGGCTCTTGATGCTGAAAAGATAAAGCTCGAAGGATATGTTACAGATGCGTCAAACATCAATAACGGATATCCTGTACTGAGCTGGCAGTCTGCGGCAGAGTATTATACGGTAACAGTTGTCAAGTCAGGCGATGCAGCTGATGATGTCACTGTAACTGTAAACAACGCTGACTATAACGACAGCGGCGTTAAATTACTTGCCGGAAGCATACTCCGTATAAGCGCAGCTATAGATAAGGACAGTAAATATAAGGTCGATTCTATATCTGTAGGCGATACTGAGTATAAGACGTCACAGACATCAGGAAGCGGAAAATATGTAGTATCTGCTGAGATATCAACAAAAGGTCTTGCTGATGAAAATGGCAATATAACTGTAAATATCGTGACTCGCCCAAAAACCGAGGAGGAAGCATCAAAAGGTAATGCTGGAAATATAAGCAGTACAGTGCCTCAGAGTCAGGTATGGGATGGAAAGACGCTGGATCTTTCATGGTTCGATCCGTCAAAATATGATAATACTGATTCATATGAAATATCTACACCAGCTCAACTTGAGGGACTTGCAGCTCTTGTAAACGGACTGGTTAATGAAGACTGCACGCTTTACCTGTGGGACGGTACTAAAATGTCCGCTTCTGCGTGGAACAGCAGTGATTACGTAAATTCAGCAAAGAATGATTCATCAGGTCCGAACGGTCAAAATAAAGCTACTGAAGAGTATCATTACGGTAAGTATGATTTCAAGGGCAAGACTATATCGCTCAAGTCTGACATAGATATGGGTGGTATATATGACTCAAGCTGGTCAGGTCCGAACTATATGCCTGTCGGTGGTCAGTATCTCATGAAGAAGAACGATTACTCTACAAAGATCTCCGCTACGTTTAACGGAACATTTGAGGGTAATGGTCACTATGTATTCAATATTTACTGCGACAGAAAGTGTACGACAGGAAACTTCGGCGATGGACAGTCTGTAGGTCTTATAGGCAGACTCGGCTGCCATGACTCAGATCCGTCAGACATGCGTGCTGATGAGCCTGGCGTATATAATGTAGCTGTTACAGGATACATAAATGCAAACAGATCTGTAGGTGGTATAGTAGGTAAGATTGGTAAGACTAACAATGGCGGCATCATATCAGGCTGTGCAAACTACGCTACGATTATAGGTTCTGACGCAAAGGGCACAGGCGGCATCGTAGGTGCTGGCTGGAACGGTGGTAAGGTAGAAAATTGCTACAATATGGGCTCTGTTACAGGCGGATGGCCTGCAGGCGGTATCGTAGGCAGCAATGAGATACAGATTATAAACTGTTATAATGCTGGAACAGTATCTTCTGTTTCGGGTAACAGCTATGGTATGGCTATAGGAACAAGAAATGCTGGTGAAAGTTACTATGTTCATAATTGCTATTACCTTAAGGATTCTGCTTCAAGCGGTGCAGGATATTTTAACAAAAATTCAAAGGCTGATATTGCAGGCTCATATGAAGTACGCGAATCAGACTTTATGCGATCTGCAGATTTTGTAAGTGAGCTTGGTGATGGAATATTTGCTGCAGATACTTCCAACATCAACAACGGTTATCCGATACTAAAATGGCAGGTTCCTGTACCTGAAAAAGAGAAAGTAGAAAGCAGCAAAAATGCCATAAACAACAACGCAGAAAACATCAACACAGATGATCCGTCTGCAAATATTGAGCCGGATGTATCCGTAAATGGTAAGGACGCGTTGGCTTC
>CAVCIY010000106.1:0-9250 GCA_963602445.1 Lachnospiraceae bacterium
ATCTATAATGTCATGAAGTGCGTCGTGAAGCGCGGCATTGTCGAGGCTGAAAGAAGCATCAGCTGTCAGGCCCGCAGCTTTGCAGTCAGCAACCCATTTGACAACTCTGCGCACCAAAGTCTTCGGAATGCCGGTATTTACGCCGTACATAGACATGTGGTCACCGTTGTACGTGCACCATCCGAGCGCAGCCTCAGACATATCGCCTGTGCCGACAACCATTCCGCCTTCATCATTTGCGATATCCATGAGAATCTGCGTGCGTTCGCGCGCCTGGCTGTTTTCATATGTGACATCATGAACCGACGGATCATGACCGATATCTTTAAAATGACCGCTTACCGCATCTGCTATGGACACCTCGCGCACATCTGCGCCGAGAAGTTCCATGATAGACAGTGCGTTGTTGTGTGTCTGGTCTGTAGTCCCGAAGCCCGGCATCGTCACTGCAATGACATTCTTCGTATCGCGTCCGAGCATTCTGAATGTCTCAATCGAAACAAGGAATGCCAGCGTAGAATCGAGCCCTCCCGAAATGCCGATGACAAGCGATTTCGCATGTGCATGCTCCACGCGCTTAGCGAGAGCAGCAACCTGAATATTGAAGATTTCTTCACAGCGTCTGTCAGTCTCATCCTTGTCTTCTTCACTTACAACGCCTGCAGCGTCAACTTTTTCGCCCGGAATAAACGGATTCCTCTCATACTTTCTAAAAAGCTTTTCGTTCTCGATGTCGACAAATGCGAGGTCGGCCATTTCTACCTCAGTATATATATTGCGGTTTGTATAAGCATATGCGCATTCCTCAGCGGCATGACCGATTGAGCGCTCAAATTCCAGTCTTTCCACGTCTATCTCACTGTAAATGACAGACGACTTTCTTCCAAACCTTTCATTTTCTGCCAAAATCGTACCGCTCTCACCGATAATGCAATGCCCGTCAAATACCTGATCGGTAGTAGACTCATAAACTCCGGAAGACGCATACACGAGCGCCGTCTTGTCAACAGTTGTACTATCAATAATTCTGCCTATTTTGCTATCAGCCTTCCCTACCGAAGCACTTTCCGCAGCAGGAACAAATATAACCTGCGCACCATTTAACGACAAGCACGACGCAGGGCTTACAGGCATCAGCATGTCAGTTCCGACTTCCACGCCGAACGAAACGGAATTTTGCCCTTCGGCTGTAAAAATAATATTGCCAAAAGGCACCTCTTCACCAAAAAGCTTAACTGTATAAACATCCGACGAGGTTCTCACACCCGGAGCAAACCATCTGCCGTCATAAGAGTCGCGGCCGCCCGGCATAAACATCTTCGGAACTATCCCCATGATATTTCCGTTTTGAACAATCGCCGCGCAGTCATAGTAACTGTTTGCGACACGCACATAAGTGCCGACAATCAAAACAGGATCGATTTTTTCAGAAGCTTTGATTATTCTTTTGAGTCCCTCGAGATTTGCCTTATAAAGACTCTGCTGGAAGAATAAATCTCCGCATGTAGAGGAAGTAATGGCAAGCTCAGGAAAAAGAACTGCAGCAGCGCCATTTTCTGCGGCTTCCTTTGCACATCTGATGATTTCATCTGTGTTATATACTGTATTTGCAACCTTGAGCACCGGCGAAACAGCCGCAACCCTCAAAAAACCTGATTTTCTGTCCATAATTTACCGCCTCTCTGTCAGATATATTTTTCGATACATATCCCTCTAACACCAATATTATAAGTATTTCGCATAAATTAAGCAACCAAAAAAACTGCCGCGCTAACGTTCAAAATGAAGTTAACGCGACAGCATCTGCCCTAAAACCATAATCCGCCCGAAAATCCACTCTAGGACCGAGTGCTTACATTTTCCGTACGATTTTTAATAATTGTCTTGCATTTTTTATATACAAAATACAAAGCAAATGGCATTATATAACCAATCGCTGCCCTGACAACCAGCAAAATACCGATATCCGTCACATTGCAACGCTGCAATTTAAAAGTTACTACAGCAATAAACAAACAATGACATAAGTAGGCAAAATAGGATGCATCTCCTATCTTTTTCAGTACTTTTTGCAAGTAAAGACTCCGCCTTTCAATCATAATGCACAAAGTAAGTAAAATAAGTATCGATAATGTGTCCGAAATAACTTTGAAATAGTCCATTGCGAATGTATATATTCTGCGTGTATGTTGATAATATGACATATAAATCTGCATAAATACTATAATCACAGACAGGTAAATATACTTTCTGTCGCGAACAAAATTATTTCTTAATGAATCATAATATTTCCCTACATACAGCCCCAACACCCAAAAATACAGATAAACCGGGAAAATCCTGTCCATATATTCAAAATGTATCCCAAAGGTATCAAGCAGAAACTGTAATTTACTGAAAAAGAATGAAATCATCAAAGAACAGAGAATTGCTACATACCACGGAACATTTTTAGTCATCTTTTCCCAAACGGGCTGCAGCAGATAGAACTGTACTACTATAATAATATAATAAAAATGGCTCGATATATTGCCAAGAAAAATACCTGCAGCAAGCGTTTTCCAAGATAATTCTATCATTCCTGTCCATAAAAATACAAAGTAATAAATAAAACAAAATATTACATAGGGAAGAAGAATTGTTTTACATCTTTCAAATACATAATTTTTATACTTTGTTTTCGTTTGCCAATGAAATCCGACCGACATCTTTACAGCTCCGCTGAACAAAAATGCCGGAACCACAAACGCTGCCAATCTCCATGGCAGATAAACCATCGCCATCTGCCATGAATCCTGTCTCAAACCATCAACTCCTATTCCCAAAACATGGATTAAAATGACGGCCAAACATGCTATTGCATTAAAATAATCCAACTCTTTTATATATCGATACTTCTCTTGCATTGTATATATTTCCCTCATTTGTAAATCGCAAAGATTTTTAACATTAGGATTTGTTGTGCAGCCGGTATAACCGGTGGCTGTCATCTTTGCCATAATTCTATAAGTATTCATGTAATCACAGCACAAAATAAAGTGCGTTTACGCTCGAATTTTCATTTGCAGAAAATTTATGTTGATAAGCTATCATAAAATAAGGCAATCGTCTCAACCGTGGCAGACCCTGAACCACTCTTTGAATATGCCCCACAATCTGTATTATATACAAATGCATACTGGCATAATGATGTCGAAGGCGCTATTGACACTCCCGCAGACGATGTTGTTGAATTATACAATTTAGCATTGAACAATCTAAGTGTGATGGCATATGCTCCGGAACGGAGATCATTTAATGCATTTGAACTTTTGATCGGAGGAGACGAAACAGCATACACCCATGTAGTCTGCGACGTACCGGATAAGCTGCTCACGTTAAATGTATATGATAATGTCGTCCCTGTAGTTAAATTTTGTGCGGTACAAATCATTTGTCCTGATGAAATCCCATATGTCAGGCGTATTGTGTCTGTAAATGATATCACGCCTGAGCTGTAAATACTATCATATAACGGATATGCCTCATTATTGATGACATGTGCATAATTATAATTGGTCATCCATTGTTTTGCTGTTGTCAGACTCGTTGTAGCTCCGTAATATTGATCAAATTGATACATATAATACTGAACGGTACTGCTCATTTCAAACACTTTTTGGGAACAGTTCATCAAGACATAAGCATTTGTTCCGGCTTTTCGTGCATCCTCGATTGCTTTAAACAAACTGTTCGTTGAGCTTCCTGCTGTACTTCCAGAGCTGTAATATGCCCGAAAGGTCTGACCGGTAGCTCTGACTGAATTAAATTCCGGATTTTCAATTTCTAACTGTTCATCGATGTTGTTGTATGTTACATACTCCAATTCTGAGTTTAAATCACCCTCTTTGATTGTACTCCCATTTATTTCCACAGAATATCTGTACGATTCATCTAAATTTAGATTTTTAAATTCTGCAAATGTCTCTTTCTCTGAAAGTTCCTGTTGAAAAACTTCTCCCTTTTCCGATTCTATTTTCACAATTACATTGTCGAATGATACTATATTGTAATATGTAAAAATTACATTATCTGCAGATTGATTGTCTTTCAGTTGTGTAAATTTGAAGTCAATATCATTAATTACAGAGTCCGATAAATAATACTGCGAATTTTCCTCTGCCATTACTGACATCGAAGCGCAGCAGACAATCATAAAAATGTACATTACAAATACAAAAAAACGTTTTACATTAATAATACTCATAACAAATGCTCTCCCATTCCGAAATCTTATTTATAAAATGTATTTTCAGCATCCGCATAAATCGATCTTCTTTTCTAAAATTTATAAAGGATTTTTTAATAGTTAAATCTATATATTTTGCACCAAGTTTTCGTTTTTCGTCTCTTGGAGCGATTTTGAAAATCGGATTTTTAAAATACAGAGTGTGTCATTTTCATGTAATCTGAACAAACTAAGAAATATTACAATTTTCTCTCCCTTGTGGATTATAATATAAATGTCTTGATATTTCAACACTTCCGGCGTGAAAGCATGGCAATTTTTACCTGTTCATAAAAAAACACGACCCGAAATATCTGCTTGCGGTCATATGACGGCAATGATATCAGATATATCAGGTCGCAGCTCTTTTTTAAATTATTTTGAAAAAATTTGAAATTAAAGATACTTTTTCTTCAAAGTAAAGATGTTTTCTCTTATCCGGGGCTTCTTTGCGGTTTCTAAAGCTTTTTAACCGCTGCCTCAAATCGCTCGATCGCAATGTCTATTTCTTCCTTCTTTACGTTTAACGGAGGGAGGAAGCGAACTGTTTCGTGGCCGGCACTTGCGAGAAGAAGCTTATTTTCGATTGCGTTTGAGATAACAGGAGATTTGAAGCCGTCTGCCATCTGAACACCTATAAGAAGGCCCATGCCCCGAACCTCGATCAGCTTGTCATATTTTGAAACAAGTTCGTTTAACTTTCCGACAAGATATTTGCTCATCTCCTCTACGTTTGCCAAAAGATTGTTGTCAATCAGTTCCTTCATAACAGTATTTCCGCATGCGCATGCAAGAGGATTGCCGCCAAATGTACAGCCGTGGTCTCCCGGCACGAAATATTCGGCAGCCTTGTCTGTCGCCAAAACAGCGCCGATAGGAAAACCTCCGCCAAGAGCCTTTGCGGTAGTGCATACGTCCGGATCAACACCTAACTTCTGATGCGCAAAAAGCTTCCCGCTGCGGCCCATGCCGCATTGTACTTCATCAAAAATAAGAATGGCATCATATTTGTCACAAAGCTTTCTTGCTGCCTCAAGAAACTCCGCTGTCGCCGGAATAATGCCGCTTTCACCCTGAACAGGCTCAAGAATGACGCCGCATACGTTTTCATCCATTACGGCTTCGAGTGAAGGGATGTCGTTAAATACAGCCTCTTCAATATCACCGATTAACGGTCTGAATGCTTTTCTGTACTTTTCCTGTGCCGTAACAGACAGTGCACCCATGCTGCGTCCGTGAAATGATTCCTTCATGCATACAATCTTCGTCTTGCTGTCGCCGCCCTTTTCCTTGCCATACTTACGCGCAATCTTAAGAGCAGTTTCATTTGCCTCAGTACCGCTGTTGTTGAAAAATACGCGATCAAATGACGAAGCGGCACAGAGTCTGTCGGCAAGCTCAATCATAGGCGGATTCCAATAAAGGTTCGATATATGAATGAGCTTTTCAGCCTGCTCCTTTATAGTCTCCACAATCTGAGGAGCCGCATGACCAAGGCAATTTACCGCTATACCCGAAACGAAATCGAGATACTCGTCTCCGTTCACATCAACAGCCCACGGTCCCTTTCCGCTCACAAAATTCAAATCATAACGGCTGTATGTATTCATAACATGATTATCTTTCATTACAATCTATTCCTTTCCTGTTTTCCTTTCGCACACCGCTTTCAGCTCGGTTCCTTCTTTGATCTTTCGCGCAATGCCCGCGGCTCGCACCACACTTTGATCGTTCGCGTAACGCTCGCATTTCGCATTCGACTGCGCTTTGTCGCGTAACGCTCACATTTCGCAGCGATCTTGCCGCATTTTGTGACTTTGAGACGATTTACACATTGCGACATCAGCAAACCTGATACTTTCGGCGCCCTTAATGTTCTCAATATGTTTGGTGCTGTTGAAAAAAATTATTAATGTGTTTGCATAATTATACACTTTTTAAAAACCATTATCAACACTATTTTTGAAATTTATGTATTTTTATGCATTTGATACGCTAGTGCGCTGTATTTTTATACACAAACCTCTTTTTTCTTAAATAATGCCCATGACTGCTCTGTCTTTTCTTCACCTGCCGAATTTAAAATCTCTACCCAAGCTTCACCCTGTCCGGACTGAGCCAGAATATCCCTTTCCTTCAGCATAGTCTGCATATTTGCAGAAGTAATATCACTTCCGTCGCACAAAACAGCCTGCGGTCCGACCGCCTTTCTCACAAAGTCAGAAACAAAAGGAAAATGTGTGCATCCCAGAACGACAGCATCGAACGGTTTTTCCTTTCCGTCATGTTTTTCGAAAAGATTAATCAAATACTTCTGAAAATCAGCCGTATACTCTTCGTCCGACCATCCGTCTGCCTCCACAAAACGCACGATTTCAGGGCAAGGCATCGAAACTATGTCATATGTTTCGCTAAAGCTCTCTTTAAGGCTGAGATATTTTGGACGTCTCAAAGTAACAGCAGTAGCCATCACGGCAATTCTCTTCCTGTTGTCCTTGTCCGACTCCCCTATCTTTTCGGCAGCAAGTCTTACAGCAGGCTCTATGCCGGCGATCGGAACGTCCGGATAAAGCTCCTGCAATCGCTTTTCGGCCACCGAAGTCGCTGTGTTGCACGCAATGACAATTCCCTTGACACCCTTCTTTAGAAGTTTCTCAAAAACATTTTTCGTCAGCTCAAAGACCTCATCATCGGTTTTCTCCCCGTAGGGTGCATTTGCAGAGTCCCCATAATAAATATATCTTTCGTTCGGCATCAGCCGGACCATTTTACGAAGCACGCTGATTCCTCCGAGCCCGGAATCAAATATTCCGATAGGCGCATCTTTGTCAGAAGTGACCATTTTTTCCTCCGTTCTTCACTAATATTCACTATATAATCTTCGATATAATCCTCGCTAAATAATTCTCGCTTTACACTCTTTACTACATAATGCTGTACATATCAAACATATCTGCATTGTGTAAATTGTGTTCCGTCGAGCTTGCTTTTACTTTTACATTTATGTATGCATCTGTACTTTTATAATTTAATATTTTATATTCTTTATTCTAAACCGCCGGGACATAAAATCCTATGCCTTAGCAATAAATGCTTCGACAGCTTCCTTAGGCTGAGCACCTACCGTCTTTGAGATAGGCATGCCATCCCTGAAAATAACCAAAGTAGGAATGCTCTGAACCATAAATCGGCCGGCCAGCTCCGGCTGTTCGTCGACATTGACCTTACCGATCTTTACGTCCGGATTTTCGGCTGCGATCTGCTCCAAAACAGGCGCAACCATCTTGCACGGACCGCACCACGCAGCCCAAAAATCAAGCAGAACCTTTCCTCTGCTCTTCAATATCTCATCTTCAAAATTTTCGTTCGTAATATTTATAATTTCCATATAACCACCTATATTTTGCATGTTTTACGTTTCTCATACCCAGCATTGTCTTACGGCTCGCTTACTTTGCACTGCCTTACGACTCTCATAATTTACGCGTCTTGCGCTTCTCATACCCCGCTTCACGTTATGCCATCCGCAATTGTCAATTTGCTTTTCCGCACTTTTTCGTTTCGGCGAATCATTACGGCAAAAAAATCCCCAATATTTTACATGTTACCACGAATTTCGTGTTCGTAAACGCAATAATTAAAAATACATAAATTTTCTTGCAAGCCTTTAAAACGTATGCAAAAAGTATTTAAAAAAAGCACGTGAGGCACATTCGAACGCTTGAGAAAGATCAGCTTTGCGAAAATACTTACGAAAAGTCTGTCAGATAAATCGGAATCGGGCAATGTAATTTTATAAGAATGGCACCATATAAACCGGTATGCAAAAAATACCCTGATCCTTACTCATATCTTTCGTATAAACCAAATATCTCTTTAATATCCTTCCTGAATATTTTTCTGTAAATACGTCAAGTGATTTATGTGTTTTATATCCCGACGATTTTACCTCTATAGGAATTATCTTATTCTTTCTTGCCAATATGAAATCTATTTCATAGTTATGCTTGGATTTTTTATTTATAATCGTGTGATAAAATAATTCATTTCCGTTAGCTGCCAGACACTGAGCTACTATATTTTCATATAAATATCCCAGATTAACACTTAATTTGTCATTTAACAGCTTCTGATAGATTTCATTTTCCGTAAAATCTTTATCCTTAAACATTAATGTCACAAACAGACCGGTATCACTAAAAAATAATTTAAATCTTGATAGATCCTTTGTATTTGACATACCGGCATCAGGATCATTTGTATTATATGCAATTAATACTGTCTTTGAATCTTTCAGCTCTGCGATGAGTTCTAATATTTTATCTTTCCCCTCGCCATTCAGCACACTGCTCACCTGATATCTTGCAGCATTTTTATTCAGCTGAGCCGGAATCGCATCAAACAGCATTGCCAAACGTCCTGTCGGGTCAATTTTCGCAAAATCACTTTCATATAAATTTAAAATATCTCTTTTTATTTCATCTACTTTTCTGAAATTGTTTGTTTCAATATAGGTTGATACGGCTTGCGGCATTCCGCCAACCAACATATACAAACGAAATTGCCTTAACTGTTTGCGATTAGTCGCATCTCCCAATCCTTGATTCATATCAAAACACTTTTTTAATAATGAAAATGTTGCCGTATCCCCGATTGCCCATAAAAATTCTTCATAATCCATCGGATACATGCTGATTTTTCTTTCCTCACTGGGAATTAAAATATCCTTCACATTTTTCTTAATTGAAATAAGTGATCCGGTTTCAATATAATCATATCGATGATCTGCGACCAATGCTTTGATTGCCTGACGCGCAGCCGGACAAAGTTGGACTTCGTCAAATATAATTACTGATTTTCTTTCCTGCAGATCCACTTTAAATTGCAGCTGCAACTGCAAAAACAAGAAATTCAAATCTGAAACATCTTCAAAAAGTTCTTTGGTTTCTTTTGATGCTCTTGAAAAGTCGATCAATATATAGC
>CAVCIY010000107.1:0-9162 GCA_963602445.1 Lachnospiraceae bacterium
ATTACACTTATGCATATACGTGGTCTGCAGACGGCAAGACATGCACAGCGACAGCGACATGTAAGAACAACAGCAGCCACAAGGTGACTGCAGCAGGTACTGTTACAAGCGCAGTAAAGACAGCAGCGACATGTACGACAAAGGGAACTACGACATATACTGCTAACTTTACAAATAGCGAAGGAACAAGCTTCACTCAGCAGACAAAGGATATACTGGATATAGCGGCACTTGGTCACGTTGAAGTAGTTACCAGAAAGGGAGTTCCGGCAACATGCACTTTGATCGGCGCTACAGACCGCATAGTCTGCAAGGTTTGCAATGAGCTTCTCCAGGAACAGGAAGCTATCCCTGCAACAGGTCATTCATATGCCGGCTGGAAGCTTGAAGACTCAGGAAAGACACTGTCAGACAGATGTACTTCATGTCAGGAAGGCAATTACATAACGCTTGACCTGCATCTTAATAACGAAATAGAGAATGTTTCAGTTGTAAACGGTCAGCTTTATTTCGATATAACCGAAATAAAAGACGGAGAAATCGTACTGGTTAAAGATAAGGAAATCACAGCCAAGTCAATGTCCGGAAATACTGGAACTTTTGAAATCGACTATACTGACGGCGTAAAGATTGGAACATGCCTCATAGGCGACGCAGACGGCAGCGGAATAATCACATCTGCAGATGCCGGCATGATGCTTCTCGCAGCATCGGGCGCAATATCCCTTGAAGGAACCAATAATGCGGCAGCTTTGGCTGTTGACGGCGACGGATATTCGGGACGTGCTCTGAGACTTCTCAGCTACATGGCAAGAGAGAATGATACTCTTCGTTAAGCTTCGTACTGAAGCTCGGGCAAGAACCTGAGATTCCTGAGACTTTAACCAACCCCGCAGCCTTGACAGAATTTTCTGTCGAGGCTGCGGGGTTGGTTTTTGCATTTTCGGCAGCGGCTGCTTTACAACAGAAATTATTAATCCCGGATTGCGCTTAAGCCTGATTTTGCAGTCTTCTCGCATGTGCGTGCCGGCATTATCGTACTTGCAACGGTACAAAAAATAACGGCATAACATTTATTCAAATGCAAATAAAGCGTCTAAATACAAAAGAAAAGCATATAATTCATATGCAAGATAAAAATAATAAATATTCGGTTACAAATTGTTATCAAAAGGAATATAAATGATAATATTTGATAAAAGTGGTTGTAAAATACGGAGATTTGTTTATAATATAAGGTGGATTTGTGAAAAAGGAAACGATACATATAGTTATATGCGGTATTGCCATATGCGATGCTGCTATATGTATCATATGGAATATCAAGAATTAAGACCGTGCAGATATATTTTCGCCTCCGGAAACCGTAAAGGGGATTGAGGTTACAATTAGAGTTTTAGGTTGTCAAGAGATTTTTTGGTAGAAAGGAGTCTGTGAAGAAGTGAGTAGGACGTTTTTTAGGAAAGCTGCTGCGATTTTTGCCTCTGTTGCCATGATTGCTTCGCTTGGATGTTTCACGAACGTTTCAAGCTTTGCGGAAGGAGCTGACAGGGTACTTACCGGCATTGCTATTACGACCGAACCGACAAGGGAAGTTTATGCACAGGGTGAGGATTTTGACCCGACAGGCATGACAGTGCTTGCATCTTATTCTGACGGAAGCACGGACGTACTTGATTACTCTGACGACGGCTATGACGGATATACGGCAGCGATTCAGGACAATGGAGTTGTTGTCGTCAATTATAAAGAAGACGGCATTTCAAAGGATGCCGTTATTACAATATCTCTTCTTGACACTTCTGTGCCAGAAAAGTCAAACGGCGCATATAAATTGGAATCTGAGAATGACCTTAAGTGGTTTGCTTCTGTAGTAAATGCGGGAAGTGCTATGCTTGATTCATCAAGGGTAGATACTGCGTCGCTGAATGCTGTTTTGACTTCTGACCTAGACATGAGCAGTGTGACGGATTACGAGCCAATCGGCACTTCTTCTGTTAAATATACGGGAAAATTCGACGGAAAGGGACACTCGATAACTCTCGACATTGACGGCGGTGAATATGTGGGTCTGTTCGGATATGTTACTTCCCCTGCGGAAATCTCAAACGTGATTGTAAGGGGCTCGCTGTCGGGCACATCTTACGTGGGAGGCATCGTCGGATGTATAACCGGCGGCACGATCAAGAATTGCGGAAGCTATGCATCGATAAATGCATCGGGCAGCACATCGGGAAGCGCGTCGGGAAGCTCGTCAGGCAGCGGTTCTGGAAGTGCGGAAAGTGCTGAAAATTCTTACGGGGCAGGCGGCGTGGCAGGTCTTGCCGACGCTGCGGACGGTGTGATTTCCATTACAGGATGCTTCAGCAGAGGAACGGCAGCTTTCACGGGCAGTCAGACTGCTTCTGCGAGCGGCGCTGCGGATATAAACGGAACGGGCGGCGTTCTCGGAGCAGCGTATGCCTCTTCGTATGACATCGAGATAAGCAAATGCTCAGATACAGGTGATATCAGCTCAAGTCAAAATGAAGGCGGAATTGCGGGTCTGATATCGGTCAATGCCGGAAGAACGGCTGCGGTTTCCGATTGTTATACAGTGGGAGATATTACTTCAAGCGTGTCGGACACTCAGAGTACAGGTGCGGTATTTGGAAAGATAAACAACTTAGGAACTCTGACGATTTCTAAGATTTATTATAAGCAGGCAGCTTACTCGGACGCATCAGCAAATGACCTTCCTGTAGGCCTTGAGACTACACTTGATGCGACTCAGTCAGCTCAGATCGTGTCATATCCTGACGCTTCATTTAAGGACGGCACGGTAAAGGCTGCGTTTGGTTCAAACTATAAGAACGGATGCGGCTCGGATTCATATCTCAAGCATTCCTGGGAGAGTACACACAATCTCATAAGCACTCGGGCGACAGAGCCTACGTGCACGACAGCAGGAAATTCACTTTATTATACATGCTCGGATTGTGCGAGGACATTCTCGGATCTCAAGGCAAATGAAGAGATCGCTGCGGATTCATGGGTTATCGCGGCTGAGGGGCATGATTACGAAGCCGGTACATGGACATGGACAAATGAAAAGATTCCTCCTGTGACAGGAACTCTTTATATTACGGCAAAAGTGAATCTTACTTGCTCAAAGTGCGGAGACGTATTGACGAAGAGCGCTCGGCTGAGCAGTCCTTCAGAGACGGCTTATATCGATGAAGATGTCAAATCGACTGCGTCATGTACTGCAGTGGGACGAACTGTCTACACGGCTACCGTCAAGGAAGGCGGCAAGACATTTAACGATTCATATGAGACTACTACAGCAGCTACAGGTCACAATTATGATGATCCTGTATGGATATGGACCGGAAATCTCGCCGCGAAGGCATTCTTCATCTGTTCAAACGTCTCAGACGGAATCGAGTGCGGAGCCACAAAGGTGGTCAGCGCGGCGATTACGGATTCTGTTACTGCGGAACCTGATTGCAAGACAGACACTGACGGTGTCAGAACATATACAGCGACAGTTACGTTTAATGGCGTGACATATACAGACACAAGGACGGAGACGGTTGAGGCTCAGCATACTTCAAGAGCGGTCGAAGCTAAGGCAGCTACATGCACGGCTGACGGCCACACTGCAGGGACAGAATGTTCCGTATGCGGCAAGATTCTTTCGGGATGTGAGACGATTCCTGCCACGGGTCACAATATCAGCGGTCTGCCTATCACATGGACATGGAACGAGGATCACACAAGTGCTACTGCAAGTCTTACTTGCAAGGCTGCGGGATGCGGAGAGGTTGTCACTCTGACTGCCACAAGTGCAGCAGGCCAGATTTCTTCTTGTGTCGATGAGGAACCTACATGTGTGGATTACGGAACTACACTTTACTCGATTGATATGACGGTAAACAAGGGTCTCGCAAACGAGAGACGAATCTTATCGTCGACATCTGTATCAAATATAGAGCCGCGAGGTCATAGTATAGTTACAGATAAGGGTTATGCGAGTACCCACAAGGCAAACGGTCTTACAGACGGGACACATTGCGAGACATGCGGTCAGATACTTACTGTTCAGGAAGTGATTCCTCGAATCGGATATGACTATACTGTAGAAACCTACAGATATGCTCCTGCGGGAAAGAAGCTTTTGATTGTTGTAGACAATGACGGCGTGCTTTCCGAGGGAGAGGGCTTCTACTATGACGGCAAAGAGATGTATGTTACCAAGGATGAAAATTACCTGTTCGGCGACAATCCTGACAAGGTATTTGTAGCTCTCATTCCTGAAGCCGATTTTAAAAACGATACGATTGACAGCAAGATTTCGTGGAAAGCTTCGTCGCTCACGTATGTGGAAGACGGAGCCGACGGTACGCGCACGGGAGATGTCGACGGAAACGGTTTTGTGGACAACAACGACGCAACCATTGTATATCAGCTGTTACTTTACGATGGAGAAATATACAGCACCGCAAATTCATCGATCACGGATTTAGTGAGACTCAGGTGTGATACAAAGACTGCATCTGCGACTGTGAGCGGACGAGGCTCAACCAATGATGTGGAATATATCATGGCTCAGATAATTAAATAAGCAAGACAATAAAATTCAGGAAAACCTCCCTCGGTTTCGAGGGAGGTTTTTTAGGTATGCGTGAGGTTGATTGGTTGATGTTATGTTGATATTATGTTGGAATTAATAAAAAGTGCTAATTGTTTACTATTGTTTAAATTTGATTTATAATAAAAGATATGGGAACAATCGCATAAATTGCTGTGGATTATGGTGCCTGTACGGTTTGTGATAATTTTTGTACGATCCGTGTCTGTATGATCTGTGTCAGTATGATCTTTGACCGCATTTTCGTGCAATTTGTGGGATTGACATGCTAGTTTTATTTTTTCGCCGATTTATTTATTTGCGGCACGAGACTGGGTTGCTGCGTGGTGCGGCTTTTTGATGATGAGGCGATATGTGTGGAAGGGCAATGGTTGATGAACTTATGCCGGAAAGGAATAGTTTTTATGAAGACGCGAAACAGAAAAATTTTATCTCTTCTGCTCGTGCTGGCGATGATGGTGTCGATGTTTTCTGCTATGGGGCTCGGCGCATGGGCCGGCGAATCGGCGGATGACGTGAGCTTATCGAGCACGGCATGGACAGGCGCGATTGATACCTCATGGTATTCTGAAAGCGCCACAAGCTTTGAGATCTCAACGGCTGATCAGCTTGCAGGACTTGCTGCTATCGTAAATGGCACAGCAAGCGGCATTTCGGAGGACACATTTAACGGAAAGACGGTGACACTCACAGACGATATCGATCTTGGCGGAAGCAATGCTTCAGGCACATGGGCCGGAACGTCATGGACCCCTATCGGAAATGCCACATTTACTTATAATAAGTCAGACGCTTCGGAAAATCCGACTTATGTGACTCAGACAGGATATGCGTTCCTCGGGACGTTTGACGGTGCGGGACATACGATAAGCAACCTTTATATCGCTTCCGCAAACGGATATCTCGGATTGTTCGGCTGTGCAGGCGGCACGGAAAATGACGGATGCGGCACGATCAAGAACTTTAATATCAACGGCTATGTATCAAACACAAGCACTTCGGCAGGCGGCACTGATTTCGCAGGCGCAGTTTGCGGTAAGCTCAATGCCGGAGGCAAGATTGAAGATGTAATAAACAGCGCGCAGGTTTATTGTCCAAATACTTATAATGTCGGCGGTATCGTAGGATTTGCCGGCACACCTGTAAAGATCGGTTCAGATGAAAATACTGCTATGTATACTGCGAACCCTTCAGGTGCAAATACTTCAGTACTCAGATGCGCAAATACAGCATATATACTCGGTTACAATAAGACAGGCGGCATTGTCGGACAGAATGCTTCTATCGTCAAATATTGTTACAACACAGGCACAATTCAGAACAACATGTCCGGCTCAGGCGGCGGTGTAGGCGGTATCGCAGGCCGCAACGGCAACAACAATACAGCAGCTGAAGAAGGCACGATCATGTATTGCTACAACAGCGGTACTATCAAGGGTACAAATCCTGCCGGCACTACTCTCAGATGGGTCGGCGGTATCACAGGATGGACAAATCTCAAGGGTATCGTACAAAAGAATCTCTCACTCGGAGAGGTTGAAGCCGGATACAAAGAATATCAGGCTATCTGCGGAAGAGGAGACTCTCCTTACACAGGTCTTTCGGACAACTATGCTCTTGATACTATAAAAGACTATTACACTACGACCAGCGATGCTCCTAAGATGGGAACCAAGCTGACAAGTGATCAGCTCAAGGTAACTACCACAAACGACGGCGATATTCTCAAGCTCCTTGAGCCGTATTTCGTAGCGGACGGTATTACTGAAGGAGAAACTACCACATATCTGAACAACGGTTATCCTATTCTTTGGTGGCAGAAGCCGGACGAAACCGAAACAACTACACTTATCACAAGCTCTATGCTTACAGACAGTGCATATACAATCACAAAGGGCGGAAGCTATAAGCTTGACACTGCTCTGACGGGTGTTATATATGTTTCCACAAGCGATCCTGTAACTATCGAAGGAAATGTAGCAGATAAGGACAGCTTAACTCTCGCAAACCTTCCTACGACAGGACATCAGGGGCTTAGCATTGTCGGCACAAGCAGTACCGGAAATGACATTACGATAAAGAACCTGTTTATCAAGGCAGGAAATTCCGCAGGCGCTTATTACTGTGAGGCAAACGGAAATAATTGTTACAGCCCTATACGCTTTACTTCCGAAAATGTAGAAAATCATCTGCACTTCGAAGGCATAAACTGCCTCGAAGCTGAGGAGGGCGGCGCTGTCATCCACGTAGGACCGACGCAGAATGTCATCATCGACGGCGGAAATGACGAATCAGGTGCAACATATATTTACAAGAAGGGCGCATGGTCTGCAATCGGCGGAAACGGCAGCGAAGTAAACGGAAAAATCACCTTTAACGGCGGAAACTTCTTCTGTAAGGGATCTGCTATGGGCGCCATAATAGGCTCAGGCTCTTACTGTCTGGGTACTCCGGGAGATATTACCATTAACGGCGGTACGTTCAATCTTATAGCAAATGCCCGCGGCGCACTTATCGGCCTTGGTGCAGGAGATGTGAACGGCGCATATGCATCTGACTCAGGTCAGGTATATATCAACGGCGGATGCATCAATATGAATGTCGACTGGACAGGCGCAGCAATAGGCGCGTCAGGTAAGGGCTCCGGACCAAACGAAGGAAGTGTTCAGAAAGGACAGGTTACGATCAGCGGAGGCTCTGTCAGAACATATATCGATACGAATTCTTATTCGAGATGGGGAGTATCTTCAGCCGGAGTATACAGCAAGGCTATTACTGCAGCCATAAAGAATGCAGATGGTGACAATCTCTACTTGCTCGCGGTTCCTACTGACGGGACAGAAGGCAGCCACACTGTTGCGATTGACGGAAAGACTTATTATGAAGGCGACCTTCACGAATATTGTTTCGTAAATGAGGACAAGGAAAAGACTGCTCAGACTTCTATTTCGGATACTATTACAAACTGGGCATCAAATGAAGAACCAAATCTGTACTTCTATCTGACAGGCAAAACCCATACTGTATCTGTTGACGGCGGAGAAGAATATACAGTAGTATTTGATACTTCGACAAGCACGTTCTCAACGGATTCAGGTGAAACTCACACACACAGCATGACTGCGCATGAAGCTGTACCGGCAACATGCACAGCTGCGGGAAACAGCGCTTATTGGTATTGTGACGGCTGCGAAAAATACTTCTCAGACGCGGAAGGTACGACAGAGATCGAAGCTGACAGCTGGATTATCGGCGCTAAGGGACACAGCTACGGCGCATGGACTCAGTCAGGTGACACATATACAAGATCATGTACAAATGGCGGCTGCTCAGAGACAGAATCGTTTGCTGTCGATTTCAAGGGCGCAGCAGGTGAGGCTTTGACAGGAGTGACTGTTGACGGCACAAATATCAAGTTCTCGGTAGACGCTCTCGGCGCAGACGAAATCGTATGCGTAAACGGCGAGGTAATTACAGCGGCTGATGGCGCATATACTGCTTCACTTGATGCAGCGAAGGCAGGCGGAGTAGCAACTCGCAAAATCGGCGACGCTGACGGAAACGGCAAGGTTAACTCAGAAGATGCGGGACTGATGCTTCTTGCGGCCACAAATGCGAACGTACTCAGCGGAGCGAATGCAGCCGCAGCAAATGCGGTTAGCGGCGCAAGCTTCAGTGAACGCGCACTCAGAGTTCTTGAGTTTATGGTAAATAGTATCACGACGCTCGCATAAGTTTTGAGACGCCGGATCGCATAAGTTTTGAGACGTCGGATCGCATACGTTTTGCGGCGGCGTGACACGGATGCAAGAGAGCTGCGATCAAGGCGCGAGTGCGCTGCGGCTCGGATATAAATATAAGCAAGTGATAATGGCATGACTGCGGTCGTGTGAAAAAAGACAGAGGGCCCGGCGGCGTCCCGAGAGGGAAGCCGCCGGGCTTATATTTTTTGGAGAATTTTTATAGTATTATTTTGGCGATAAAGTTGCAATGTTTGTCATTATTGCGATATAATTTTAAGATATGGGCGCGTTCTTTTTGACTTCAATCAAGTCATATACATTATTGGCATATCTGGGCTTGGCTCTGCGCCGGTCGTGCAGCTCAGATAAAAACCACGGTTGTTTCGGAAAGGAGGCAGAATCGAATGAGTCAGAATCGAATGAGGCAGAATCGGATGGACGAAGAAAAAATCACGAAGGATACTGAGACAGAAGAGTATGTTGATTTCATGGATATCGATGCGATATCTGATGAAATCATTGAATTGTTGAAAAATAAGAAGTATGCTATGGCCCGAAGTCGCCTCGCTGAGACAAATGTGGTCGATATAGCGGAAATTATTGAAAATATTATAGAAGAGCTTGGATTGGACAAGGCTATCCTGGCTTTCAGAATGCTTCCAAAAGACATTTCGGTCGAAGTTTTTGCATATATTGGCGAGGAGGAGCAGGTTGAGATCATCAACGGCATTACTCAGCACGAAATAGATTATATTTTTGAAGAGCTGGCTTTCGATGACATGATCG
>CAVCIY010000108.1:0-8803 GCA_963602445.1 Lachnospiraceae bacterium
GGGAGGCTCGACGGAGACTTCGGCATATGGCATAACCGCAAATCCATGGGACTTTAAAAGGGTTCCGGGAGGCTCGTCGGGCGGAAGCGCTGCGGCAGTCGCTGCCGGATTCGCACCATATTCTCTAGGCTCGGACACAGGCGGTTCGATAAGACAGCCGGCAGCCTTCACCGGACTTACAGGCATGAAGTCGACTTATGGCAGCATTTCAAGATACGGGCTTCTCGCATATGCATCTTCACTCGACCAAATCGGACCGTTCGCACACGATGTGAGAGACGCGGCGGCAGTTCTTGAGATGATTTCGGGCAAAGACCGCAAAGACAGCACATCAATTATAAAAGAAGCATTTGATTTCTCAGATTGCTTTGACAAAGACATCAAGGGCATGAAAATCGGAATTCCTTCAAATTTCTATGGTGAGGGACTCGATGTTGAAATTCGCGATGCGATAATGACAGCTGCGAAGCTTCTCGAATCCGCAGGCGCTACAGTCGAAGAATTTGAAATGCCTTCGATCGATTATGCTGTTCCTGCATATTATATTATCGCATGTGCAGAGGCAAGCTCAAATCTGTCACGTTATGACGGCATAAAATACGGCTACCGCACAAAGAATGCGGAAAATCTTACGGAGACTTACTACAAATCAAGAAGTGAGGGCTTCGGTACGGAAGTAAAGCGCCGTATCATGCTCGGGTCGTTCGTACTTAGCTCGGGATATTTCGATGCGTATTATAAGAAGGCTCTCAAGGTCAGAGGCCTTATCAAGCGCGCGTTCAACGACGCTTTTGAAAAATATGACATGATACTCAGTCCGGTAAGTCCGACTGCGGCTTACAAGATAGGGGAGCAGATTTCCGATCCTATCGCGATGTATATGGCTGATATTTATACAGTAGCAATCAACCTTGCGGGCCTGCCTGCCATTTCGGTTCCATGCGGAATAAATTCCGAGGGGCTTCCTATCGGCATGCAGTTTATAGGAAACTCATTTGAAGAAAAGAAACTCATCAGAGTCGCTGACGCATATCAGCAGATGACTGATTATCATAAGCTCAGACCTGAAATTTTCGGTTCGTCGAAAAACGACGGCGCCGCAGCCGACGCAAATGCCGGCGGCGCAGCGGGCGGAAACGTATCAGGTGCCGCAGCGGCAGTCGACGAAAAAGCCGGCAAAGCCGAGATTGGGAAAGGAGGTGCGAAATAATGGAATATGAAATCGTCATGGGACTTGAGGTGCATGTTGAGCTCTCCACGAAGACAAAGATTTTCTGCGGATGCTCCACAGAATTCGGCGGAGAACCGAATTCACACACATGTCCTGTATGCATGGGAATGCCGGGTTCACTCCCTGTTTTGAATAAAGGAGTCGTAGACCGCGCGATCAAGGCCGGTATTGCATTCCACAGCGATCTCCAATACAAGAATATATTTGACAGAAAAAATTATTTCTATCCAGACCTTCCTAAAGACTACCAGATTTCACAATTATACAGTCCTATTTGCTTAAACGGATATATCGAAATTGACAAGGTAGCTCTCGGACAGGATTTAGACGAATATGGCATGATAAAGGATGCAGGAGCATATGAAAATGACGGCGCAAACGGCGCAGTCCGGATTTCACCGGACATTGAACCGATTGCACCCGGCAAAAAACGCATCCGCCTTCACGAGATCCATATGGAAGAAGACGCAGGCAAGCTCGTGCATGACGCAGGCGGTACACTTATCGACTACAACAGATGCGGAGTTCCTCTTGTGGAAATCGTATCCGAGCCGGACTTCAGAAGCGCGGACGAGGTAGTAGACTACCTCGAAAAGCTTAGAGAAATGCTCGTATATATGGACGTTTCGGACTGCAAGATGCAGGAAGGCTCAATGCGTGCGGACATCAACCTTTCCGTTCGCCCGAAGGGCTCAGACAAATTCGGGACACGTACGGAGATGAAGAATATTAACTCCCTCAAGGCGATTCGCCGCGCGATTGAATTCGAGAGCAAAAGACAGATAGAGCTTATTCAGTCAGGCGGCACAGTTCACCAGGAGACGCGTCGCTGGGATGACGAAAAGGGAGAGACATATGCTATGCGCTCTAAGGAAAATGCCCAGGATTACAGATATTTTCCGGATCCGGACCTCATTCCTATAGAGCTTACGGAAGAATGGGTAGAAGAGATGCGTTCTCAGATGCCGGAGCTTCCGCAGGCAAAGAGAGAACGTTATGTCAATGAGCTTAAGATATCCGAAAATATTGCTCACGTAATCACAAACGAAAAGACACTCGCGACGCTGTTTGACGAGACATATGCGATTTGCGGAAAGGCAAGAGAGACTGCAAATATTATTTCAACTGATATAATTGCGCTCCTCAAGGAAAACGGCATGCAGGCATCGGATTTGAAAATGGATCCCGCAAAGCTTGCTGATAGCATCACTCTCATATCAGAAGAGAAGATAAATCGCGCGGTTGGCAAGGATCTTGTCGCAAAGCTGCTTACAGAAGATATCGATCCGCTTAAGTATGTTGAAGAAAACGGTCTGATGATCGTTGAGGACACAGCGCTTATCGCAGCTGTGATAGATGAAGTGATCGCAAAATTCCCGCAGTCTGTGGCTGATTATAAGTCAGGCAAGGAAAAGGCATTCGGATTCATGGTCGGTCAGAGTATGCGAATTCTCAAGGGTAAGGGCTCGCCTCGCACCGTAAACGCTTTGCTGAAGGAAAAACTCGACGGCATGAGCTTAGATGCTGCAGGTGTAAAGACAGGCGAAAAAGGTACCGGCAGTGTCAGCGGCGTCGCTTCCGCTGCGGAGGGCACAGGCGCAGGAGCTGACGATGCAAATGCAGCCGGCGAAAAGACTCATGAGTCTCATCAGGAACTTACCACAGCTGAGAAAGCACTAAGAAGACTGTCAGAAAAAGCCGGCTGCGACGCCGAAGACGGCGACAACAACGAAAATGACGACAGAGTCGCTTTTAGGGAAAATCGCTATCGTACTCACAATTGCGGCGAGCTTAGAGAATCCGACATCGGAAAGAACGTCCGTATATCGGGCTGGATAAATACGATCAGAGACCACGGCGGTATCATTTTTGTCGATCTGAGGGATTTCTACGGAACCACGCAGGTAGTTGTGAACGCCGAACAGATAAAGAATTTTGGCAAGGAAACAGTTATCCTCGTCAATGGCACAGTAAACAAGAGAGATGAAGAGACTGTAAATCCGAACATTTCAACAGGTCTTGTGGAAGTAAAGGCTGAGAGTATTGAGCTTCTCGGCAGTTCGATGACAAATCTGCCGTTTGAAATTGACAGATCAAAGGAAACACGTGAGGATGTCAGACTTACTTACAAATTCCTCGACCTGAGAAATCCGAAGGTGAGAGACAATATCGTAATGCGCTCTCAGATAATAAAATATCTCAGACATAAGATGGAAGATCTCGGATTCCTTGAGGTTCAGACTCCGATTCTTGCGGCGTCTTCTCCTGAAGGCGCAAGAGATTATCTCGTCCCAAGCAGAAAGCATAAAGGCTGCTTCTACGCTCTGCCGCAAGCACCGCAGCAGTTTAAGCAAATTTTGATGGCTTCGCAGTTTGACCGTTATTTCCAGATTGCACCTTGCTTCAGAGACGAAGACGCAAGACTCGACCGTTCGCCGGGCGAATTTTATCAGCTCGACTTTGAGATGGCTTTCGCAACGCAGGAAGATGTATTTGCAGTAGCAGAGAAGGTGATGTACGACACGTTCACGACATTCTCCGATCTGCCTGTTTCAAAGCCGCCTTTCCGCAGGATTCCGTTTAGGGAAGCTATGTTAAAGTACGGTTCAGACAAGCCTGACCTGAGAAATCCGCTTATTATCATAGACTTGAGCGAATTTTTCTCACAAGTTGAGTTCCCTGCGTTCCGGGGCAAGATTGTGCGTGCGATCAGGGTTCCGGGAGCCGCAAAGCAGTCTAAGTCATGGTTTAAGAACATGGAAAAATTTGCTCTCAGCATCGGCATGAAAGGCCTCGGATATATTACGGTCAAAGATGACATGACTTATAAGGGACCTATCGACAAATTTATGTCCGATGACCAGAAGAAGGAAATAGCAAGGCTTGCCGAGCTGCAGCCGGGCGACGTCCTCTATTTCATCAGTGACGAGCCTGCCGTTGTGGCAAAATATGCCGGTCAGATAAGAACCGAAGTCGCAAAGCGTCTTGATCTCATCGACAAAGACAGATTTGAATTTTGCTACATCGTTGACTTCCCGATGTACGAAATCAATGAAGAGACAGGAAAAATAGATTTCACGCACAACCCATTCTCAATGCCGCAGGGCGAGATGGAGGCTCTCGAAAATATGGATCCTCTCGAAATCAACGCATACCAATATGATATTGTATGCAACGGATATGAGCTTTCATCGGGCGCAGTGAGAAATCACAGACCTGACATCATGATAAAGGCATTTGAGATCGCAGGTTATGACGAAGAAGTCGTAAAGCAGAAGTTCGGCGCATTGTATCATGCGTTCCAATATGGAGCTCCGCCTCATGCCGGAATGGCCCCGGGCATCGACCGTATAGTAATGCTCCTCACAGGAGAGGAAAATATCCGCGAGGTTATAGCATTCCCACTCAACTCAAATGCGCAGGATCTAATGTTTGGCTCTCCGAGCCCGGTTACAGAGCTCCAGCTTCGTGAGGTACATATAAAGATAAGATAATGGTTTAAGACGGCATTTTGAGATGACGACTCGAGACAGCGGTCTGAGACAGCAGTTCGAGACAACGGCCTGAGGTTGTGTTTCGAGGCAGCGATTCGAGACGCCGGCTTGAGATCGTGGTTTGATACAGAGATTAGAGGCTGCGGATTGAGACGACGAGCCGAGATGACGAGCAAAGGCTAATCGTTGTAAGACAGAATCGTAAAGAACAACAAAAAGAAAGGCACAATCGTTGACATACTCAACGATTGTGCCTTGTGTGTTTTTTAAGTGAGAATGCGGCCCGGACAAATCGTATTTAAAGCGGCAGGAAAGCCGCACCGATTGCCGCGAGATCAAAATGGCAAGAAAGCCGCACCGATTGCCGCGAGATCAAAATGGCAGGAAAGCTGCGCCTATTGCCAGGAATATGGAAGGCAGCAGATTTGCCGCACGGATTTGCTTGCCGAAAAGGAGATTTATGCCGATGCAGGCGATGAGGACATTTCCCACGAGTGACAGATTTGCGAGTGCGGGATCTGTCATGAGCGGCTTGATGAGCTGTGCGCCGGCCGTGATGAGCCCCTGGATGACTGCAACTGGGATCGCCGAGAAGACGGCGCCTTTGCCAAGTGCGGGAGTCATTACCATGATTATAATGCCGTCGAGAATCGCCTTTGTGATGAGGATTGTCGGATCATGATTTATGCCGTCCTCGATAGATCCGATGACCGCCATCGCGCCTATACATACCGTCAATGACGCTGTCACAAATGCGTCGACAAACGTCTTGTCTTTTGCGTTTCCGGTCTTTATCTTCAGCCATTCACCGAAACGCTCAAACCAGTCTTCAATATTGAAGCATTCACCGATCAACGCTCCGACAGTAAGGCAGAGTACCATGAGTACAGATTTCTCGCATGTGAGCGAACCGTCTTCAATAACAAACATTTTCGACAGAGTCCCGCCAATCCCCAAAACAATTACGCTGATTCCGCATGTTTTCATGATCGTTTCCTGATGACGTTCTTTGATAAGCTTTCCGAAAAGAAATCCGAAAAGTCCGCCCGCAACTATCGCCGCGGTGTTTATTATCGTTCCTAATCCGGGCATTTTATTAATCTCCTTTGAATTATATTTCAGTATAGTTTTATATCTTTCAGCATAGCTGTATATATTTCAGTATAGCTTGGAACTATCCGGCTTAACGTGTCATATTGTGTATTTATCCGCGGCACTTGCAGAGCTTGCGGCACTTGCAGAGCTTGCGGCGCCTGTATCTTTTGCGGCATTTATATTCAATACGATGACAGATGCGAGGATGAGCAGCAATCCTGCTATCTTTGCTATACCGTGCGGCTCACCAAAGAGGAATATCCCGACGAGAGTTCCCACAAGAGGCTCCGTAGTTGCAAGAATCGCAGCGCGTCCTGCTTCCATATGATTCAGACCGACAGTATAAAGTATATATGGCACTACCGTGCCGATGATACCGATTCCGAGAATCCACAAAATCGATGAAGGCTCCTTGGCAACGGACGACACAATGTCTGTGACATCTGCAAAAGGAACCGAAGAGATTGCTGAGAATACCAATGTGTAAAATGTAACTGTCAGCGGTTCGTATCTTTTGAGCGCAAAGCTCCCGAATATCGAATATGTTCCGTAGAAAAAGCCCGAAGCAAGGCCTGTCGTCAGCACCCACGGCGTAACGGCATTTTGGCCGCCCGCAAGGAAACCCGATACAAGAAGGCAGCCCGTAAATGTGCAGATCAACGCCAAAATCTTGCGCCCGGTGATTCGTTCTTTAAATATAACAGCCGAAAGCAGCATCACGAAAATAGGTGATGTATAAAGCAGCATCACGGCTATCGATGCCTGTGAGTTTGCGATCGTTGTAAAATATGAAAGGTTGAACAGTGTCAGACTCACGAATCCGGCTGCTATAAAGCACCAGATGTCTTTTAGCTTAATCTTAAGCTTTTGAGGAAATCTTATGACAATATAAATAAACAGCACGACGGCAGCTATAAGAACTCTGCAAAATCCGACTTGTACAGAAGTAATACCGACATCGGCCAGAGCATTTGAATAAATGCTGAGAAGCCCCCAAAGCACACCGGCTCCCATTACGCATAATGATGAAAGCTTGCTGTTCATACTGATCCTCCTCACTCCAATAATAATCTTTTAAGAAAACGCCAAGTCATTAGTGTAAAACCCTCAAAAGCAAGGCAATCGGCATTTGTTTGTGTTTCGCACCAATGGCAATTTATCCGAAACTGTCATATTTTTCGGATAATGATTTAACTATAGTATTCTAAAAAAATTTGTCAATGCAAAGTTCGCAAAAAAACAATTTTGTTTGTTAATATTTGTAAATAATAATAACGGCGATGCCTTTACCGGGAGCCCTGATTGCAATTCCGCAATGACCGCGCCGCCTTTAACAGGGGCTCCGGCGGCAAGCCGCCGACCGCAATTCCGCAAGCCGCCGGCGGCAATTCCAAAATACGGCGGCGGCACGACACACAATTTCAACATAATTTTCCTACATATCGAACACCAAAAAAGCAGAGAACTCTTACATACAACCCACTCAAAGTTCATTTAGATGAGATATATTTATAAATGTAAATAAGAGTACGAGGTCAGACATCGGGTCAGGCATCGGGTCAGACAGTACGTTGAAAAAATATACCATTGTTTTAGAAGGAAAGGAGAGTGTATTATTTTGAAAAGGTACAAAATGAAGATATTGTCTTCACTCCTGGCGGTGTCGCTTATGGCGGCTGCCGTTCCTGCGGCTTATGCGGGTGAATCGGAAAGTGAGACTGAAGGCACAAATGTTGAGCTGACGGCGGAAGAAAACGGCTCTGCCGAAGTGACCGAGGAGGCATCCGGGACATCAAATCAGGCATCGTTTGGCGAGAATACGATTGACCTTTCGGATGACGGCATCAAGCTGAATGGAAAAGAAGTTGGAACTGATGAAAAGGATGATGTGTATACATCAAATGACATTATCTATTATCAGGACAAGGATACTTATGACAGCGGAAATACATATGGTGAAGGAACAGACGATGATAAGCATACCGCAAAGGAAGCTGCGGCAAATACAGTCGTAAATATTACGGCAGCAGGGACCTACCGCATCAGCGGAAAGCTTTCCGCTGGACAGATCGCAATTGACTTAGGCGACGATGCGAAGACAGATCCGAATGCTGTTGTTACACTTATTCTTGACGGAGCAGACATTACATGTGACGTAGCACCGGCAGTAATTTTCTATAATGTATACGAGTGCGACACAAAATGGGTCGCATATGACAGCAGTGACGATGATTCCACAGAATATGAAGCCTCCGCGACAGTTGATACGTCAGCGGCCGGAGCAAATGTGATAATAGCCGACGGAACAACAAATAATATTACGGGATCACATGTCGCAAAGATTTATAAAGACAATGCCGATCAAAAGAAAAAATACAAGTTTGACGGAGCATTTTACTCTAAGATGTCGATGAATGTCACGGGCGAATCAAAGGGCACAGGCGTGCTCAATATCAATGCCGACAACGAAGGTCTTGACACAGAGCTTCATCTGACGATCAACGGCGGAATTATCAATATTACATCTCAGGATGACGGCATAAATACAAATGAAGACGGAGTATCGGTTACTGCCATTAACGGCGGTTCGCTTCATATAGTTGCGGGTCTTGGCAGCGAGGGTGACGGAATCGATTCAAACGGCTATCTCGTAATCAACGGCGGAACTGTTATTGCCTCAGGAAAGCCTCAATCAGACTCCGGTCTCGACAGTGATTGCGGTTCATATGTAAACGGAGGTTATGTCGTTGCGACAGGCTCGACTATGGACTGGGCTGAGAGCGATTCAAATCAGGTGACTATGAACCTGCAGTTCTCGTCAATGCAGGATTCCACGGAAGCATTGATCGTCACAGATACAGACGGAAAAGTAGTATTTGCCTACGACCCTGACAAGGATGAGACTGCCGGCTCAAACAGCCGCGGTTATCAGGGCGCAGTAGTGAGCTGCCCGGAATTTGCGGTAAATGACACATATTACGTA
>CAVCIY010000109.1:0-8106 GCA_963602445.1 Lachnospiraceae bacterium
CATCGGCGCCGACCGGGGGGTTGTGTTTTTTGCTGAAATTCGAGAAATCGCACACATTATTTTGGAAATGCTATCTTTTTTGAGAATGCCGTCTATTTTGAGAAAGTCGTCTCATCGCTGTTTTCGCTATAATCAAATTTTCCGTCATTTTTTTCTTCCAGAGCTTTTATGATGTGATAGGTATATTCATTGTACGGTGTAGGAATTCCAAGTTCCCGCCCCATACGAACCAGAGCGCCCGAGAACATATCGATCTCGGTATGGCGTCCGGCATCAAGATCCTGCAGCGTGGAATATCTTGCAGACAAAGGTACTTCGCTTCCGCGGCTTGATGAATCATCTATATTGCTCATATCAATTCCTTTTGCTGCTGCAACAGCCTCAAGCTCGGTTCTGAGACTGTCGCTTATATGCTTTATATGTGAGCTGTCACGGCAGCAGCCTATTCCTGCGCCGATAATTGCCTGCGGCAGATTGTTGCATACATTCAGCCTGAATTTGGCCCACATTTCTGCTCTGATATTATCCGTAGAGCGGTAGTGAAGACCCGTATTTTTGAAAAGCTCTTCTATGGCCAATACTCGTTCGCTCCGGTAAGGCGCGGCGATTTCACCGAATATGATTCCGATCGTAGTTTCTGGATCAAAGCAGTATCCGTCACCCTCTTTATGAGAGGCCACTTTTATCAGCGAATAAATGACATTTGAAGATCCGACTTTAGCAGAGATCATCTCCTCGCTGTCTACTCCGTTCATAAGACTCATAATAGTGGTATTCTTGTCTGTAATCGCCGCGATATCATCCAGCGCACCCGGCAGTGCGCCGTATTTCAAAGCTACGATAAGAAGGTCAACTCCTTTCGCCTCCTGAGGCGTCCATACTTCAGGATGATATGTTGCTTCGTTGATGATGCATCCTTTCTTCAAGCGCTGCGCGCGCCTGCCGTCAGCTATAACTCCGAGCTTTATATCGTCTCTGTTAGAAAGCCCCCATATCATATATGAACCGACAGCACCTGCTCCGAGAACCGCTACAGTTTTTATTTTCATTTTGCTATTCCTCGTTTGATTTTCCGAAAATTGAATTCGTCTGTGAAATGTAAGTGGTTGA
Organism: Lachnospiraceae bacterium; assembly: GCA_963602445.1. Lineage (GTDB taxonomy): Bacteria > Bacillota > Clostridia > Peptostreptococcales > Anaerovoracaceae > Alangreenwoodia. The sequence continues at coordinate 1,111 of CAVCIY010000109.1, forward strand.
GGGACTAACCGCCTACCGTTGCGGCGGCAGCCCATATTTCGATTATAGCAGTCAGAAATTGCAGGTTCAATATTAAAGTTGTCGGGGGTAAGGTTGTCGGAGAAGAATTTGAGAACTGTAAATTTGCGAGCGCAAAGCGACAGTTGTAATCGGCAACTGCAAATCGGCAGTTGTAATCTGCAAGTGCGAATCTGCAGCCGTAAAGCGACAGTTGTAATCTGCAAGTGCGAATCTGCAGCCGTAAAGCGACAGTTGTAATCTGCAAGTGCGAATCTGCAGACGAAAAAAATCGTTTATTTAGTGAATTGAAAATAAAATTCAAATTGTTTATTTTGAAAAACATAAAAAAATCAGATTGACAGCTCTGAAAAAAAATAGTATAGTCGTTTACAACAAGGAAAACAATCCTTGAAACTTATTGCATGAGATTGCGTTTGATAAAATTATTGAGGTTATAAATCATGAGACATGATGGCATCTTTAAGAATGAATTTTATTATGGCAACTTTAGAAGCTTGTTTACATACTTTACAGGCTACTTTTGGTTTACAAAAAATTCATTTAATATACCGGATGCAAGAGTCTTATGAAGCTGAAGCAGCATCACTAAGTTATAGATGCAGCAGATAGTAAATATCTAAGTGCAATGCAGCAGGAAATAATAGATCAAATTTTCCGGTATCTTCATAGGTACCGGATTTTTTATTTTTATGGGTATCCGGTGAAGTATTTTTATAGGTATCCGGTGAAGAATATTAGAAATCAGAAATTCGTCACTGAAAGTTCAGCGAGATACATATTTTAAACAGGAGGAAAAAAAGATGGTAGTAATTTTAAAAGACGGCGCAACTAAAGCTGACGCAATGGAAATGATAGAATATCTCGATGCCTACAATGTTTCTGTAAGCGTCACCGAGGGGCAGCATACCACAATTCTCGGTCTTGTCGGTGATACGGTTTCTCTTGATCCAAACGACTTACTGGCATTTGATGTAGTTGCTGATGTGAAAAGAATACAGGAGCCTTATAAGGCTGCAAACAAGAAGTTCCATCCTGAGCCGACTGTCGTTGATGTAGGAAACGGCATAAAGATAGGAGGCGGAAACTTCCAGGTAATTGCAGGACCTTGCTCGGTGGAATCTAAGGAACAGATTATCGAAGTTGCAAAGGCTGTAAAGGCTTCTGGTGCCGGACTTATGAGGGGCGGTGCTTTTAAGCCGAGAACTTCGCCATATGCTTTCCAGGGTCTCAGGGCTGAAGGCATCGAGCTTTTGTCCGAAGCAAAGAAGGTTACGGGGATGCCTATCGTGACTGAAATTATGAACGCATCACATCTGCCTTTGTTTGAAGACGTCGATATCATTCAGGTCGGAGCAAGAAATATGCAAAATTTCGAGCTTCTGAAGATTCTGGGCAAGCAGGATAAGCCTGTTCTCCTTAAAAGAGGCCTCGCAAACACGATCGAAGAATGGCTTATGAGTGCCGAGTATATCATGGCAGGGGGAAACAAGAATGTTATCCTTTGTGAGAGAGGAATAAGAACATTTGAAAATGCCACAAGAAATACACTCGACCTTTCCGCAATAGCAGTTCTCAAGGAAAAGACCCATCTGCCTGTCATAGTTGATCCGAGTCATGCTACAGGTGTCGTACAATATGTTGAGCCGCTTTCTATCGCTGCAGTTGCGGCAGGCGCAGACGGTCTCATCATCGAGGTTCACAACGATCCGCAAAAGGCTCTTTGCGACGGTCCGCAGTCTCTTACACCTGCACAGTTTGACGCAGCTATGAAGAAGATTAAAAAGATTCATAAGTTCATGGCGGAGGAAATGAACTAAAAGTAAAAAAGAATAAATATTGGTAAGACCACATCCTTGCCGAGACGGCGGGGGTGTGGTTTGCTTTAAAAGGGCATCGATGACGCGGCTTGTTTTGGAAGATTTTTGGCCGGGCTGCGCGAGGCGGTTACTCGAAGTGGCTGTGAGGGGGTGTGCGGTGGGAAAGAAATTTGTAACCCGATATAAGTACGGTAGTGTAATGGATGTGAATTTATGATAGAATGAAAGACAGAGCATTTTGAAGGGCGTACAAATGTCGGAGTGATACGCGACAGTAATATCAAGGAGCTTTGACAGTGCGGTAAGAATGCGGAAACAAGGTAGAAACGAGGCAGGAACAAAGCATAGGCAAGGCAGAGACAAGGCAGGAACAAGCCAAGGAGAGTACTAAGGACGGAGATAAGGCAGGGGCAAGCCAAGAACAGTGCTAAGGACGGTGAACGGGAAGATGGAAAAGGTAAGAATAAATACTGAAAAAGGATATGATGTTTTGATAGGAGCAAGTCTTCTTGAGCTGTCGGGAGAGCTGTCGGCACATGTTCTCAGAGGAAAGAAAGCTGCTATTTTTGCCGACGAGAGAGTATATGCTCTTTATGGCAATATTATAGAGAAAAGCTTCGCTGATGCCGGATTTGAGATTTTCGCATTTAAGTTTGAGGGCGGAGAAAGTTCAAAAAATATTGATACTGTCGCAAGGTTCGTGGATTTTATGGCAGAAAGGCATTTTTCAAGGAAGGATGCCGTTGTGGCACTCGGCGGCGGTGTCGCCGGCGATATGGGCGGTTTTGCCGCGTCGATTTATCAGAGGGGTATCGATTTTATACAGATTCCGACGACGCTTCTGTCTGCCGTAGATTCTTCTGTCGGAGGCAAAACCGGCGTAAATATTTCGGCCGGAAAAAATCTTATGGGTGCTTTTTGGCAGCCTTCACTTGTCATTTATGATACAGATACCGCATTGACTCTCGGGCGTGACCTTTTGCTTGACGGGATGGCTGAAGTTATCAAGACCGGTGCGATAAGAGATAAGGAGCTTTATGATTTTTCGGCTGATTCTGACATTATCGACAAGTATTCTAAAGGATTTGGCGGCGCGGAAGGATTTGTCAGTGAAGAACGACTTGACGGCGCGGAAAGACTTGACGGTGCGGAAAGACTTGGCGGCGCGGATGAGGATTTTCTGAAAATTGTTAAGAGATGCGTTGAGATAAAGGGTGCTGTTGTGGAGGCTGACGAAAAGGAAAGCGGCCTCAGAAAGATTCTGAATTTCGGACATACGATGGCTCATGCGATAGAAAAGCATTCGAATTACAGGATAAGCCACGGCAAGGCAGTTGCCATGGGCATGATGATCATTACTGCGGCATCTGAAGCTTGCGGATTGACAAAAAAGGGAACGGCAGCAAGGATGAAAGAGATCCTTGAGAAAAAAGGATATTCGACAAATTACAGTGATGCCGGATTTGAGGAGCTTAGCCTTATTGCGGCAAGTGACAAAAAGGCATCCGGAGGCAGCATAAGTATAGTTTATATCACGGAGCCGGGGCACGCTGAGACTCGTGACATGGATCTTGCCGGTCTTGCGGATTTTCTTAAAAAGGGAGCGGAGATAAATTATGGATATTAAAATATACCCAGGCAGACTGAAGGGGACGGTTCAGGCACCGCCTTCAAAGTCGGCTGCTCACAGAGCACTCATATGCGCTTCTCTTGCAGACGGGATTTCGGTTATCAGAGGTATTTCCGGATCAAAGGACATGAAGGCTACTATTGGCTGCATGTGTGCTTTGGGCGCGCAGATTGAGCGGATAGACGATTACTCGGTGAGAATCAAAGGAATAGGAGCAAATGGCAGTATGGTTGATTCGAGTATCGTGCTCGATTGTATCGAAAGCGGATCGACGCTGAGATTTGTGCTTCCGATAGCGGCGGCTCTCGGAGCGGATGCTCATTTTACAGGTCAGGGTAAACTTCCCGAAAGGCCGATGACTCCTCTCGCTGATGAGATGAAAAAAAAGGGCATTATTTTCTCGCCTGACGGGCGTGATTGTCTGCCTTTTGATATACACGGAAAGCTAGAGGCAGGGATTTTTGAAATTCCGGGAAATATAAGTTCACAGTATTTTTCGGGTCTGATATTTGCGTTGCCTCTTCTTGACGCAGACAGTGAGATTGTCGTTGAGGGAAATCTTGAGTCGAAAAGTTATGTAGAACTAACGCTAAAGATGATAGAAGATTTCGGCATAACGATAATAAAGACCGATGAAGGATTTAAGGTTCCGGGGAATCAGACTTACAGGGCCTCGGACATAGAGATTGAGGGCGATTATTCGCAGGCTGCGTTTTGGTTTGCTGCGGGTGCTCTCGGCTCTGATGTTGAGGTTACAGGGTTAAGATATGACAGCGCACAGGGCGACAAAGAGGCGGTGGATGTGCTTTGCCGGTTCGGCGCAAATGTGACGAGAAAAAAATTAAAGACCGGTGAGAAGGGCTCGATAACAATCGCACAGCTTGGCACTGACGGAGCGGTTTGCGAGGCCGCCGGTGAGGTTGCCGGCGGAGTGGTTTGCGGCGCTGACAGCGGGTCTGACGATGGAACGGCCGGCGGAATGTCCGGTGGAATAGTCGGCGGAATGAGTGCCGCGGACGTGGACAGCAGTGATATACCGGATGTCATTCCTGTGCTGTCGGTGGCTGCAGCTTGCTGTGAAGGGACTTCGACCTTTTATAATGCCGGCAGGCTTCGCTTAAAGGAATGCGACAGGCTTTCAGCGATGGCTCTGTCTCTTGAGAAGCTTGGTATCGAAGTTTCTGAGACTGAAAATGAACTTATAGTGACGGGCGGCAAACTAAAAGGCGGATGCGAAGTGAGCGGATTTAATGACCACAGGATAGTAATGGCTATGGCTATAGCGGCACTTTCGTGCGAAGAGCCTGTTGTCATTACCGGGGTAGAGGCTATAGCAAAGAGCTATCCTGACTTCTTTGAGGAATTCAGACGTTTGGGAGGAAGAGCAGATGTCATCACAGATAGGGAAAATTCTTAAAGTTTCGCTTTTCGGCGAATCACACGGAAATGGTATAGGTGCCGTGATTGACGGATTTCCTGCCGGTGTTCGTATAGATATGGAAGAACTTCTTGCTTTTATGAAGCGTAGAGCTCCGGGACGCGATAAGGCGGCTACTCCGCGAAAGGAAGACGATCTGCCGGAAATTCTTTCGGGAATTCTTGACGGCGTGACGTGCGGAACTCCTATTGCGGCAGTTATACGCAATACAAATCAGCGCTCGGAGGATTATCGCAGCACTGCTTCTGTGGCTAGGCCGGGACATGCTGATTATACAGGCTTTGTGAGATATGACGGATTTAATGATATAAGAGGCGGAGGACATTTTTCCGCGAGAATCACGGCGCCGCTGACATTTGCCGGAGGGCTTTGCAGACAGTATCTTGCTTCACGTGGGATTCTCGTGGGAGCGCATTTGATCGAGGCTGGCGGAGTCGGAGCCGGCGGCCGTTATGATCCGGTGAACCTTTCGGCGGAAGAGCTTCTTGCCGCCGGCAAGAGGAGTTTTCCGGCTGACAACGACGCGGCTGAGCAAGTGATGCGCCGCGTCATAGAGGATGCAAGGCTTGACGGTGATTCTGCCGGCGGGATTATCGAGGTCGGTGTTTTGGGTCTTCCCGCCGGCGTAGGCGCGCCGATTTTTGATACGATTGAGGGAAGGCTGGCATACGGATATTACGGAATCCCGGCTGTCAAGGGCGTAGAATTCGGCGCGGGGTTTGGTGCGGCGGCTCTTCGCGGAAGTGTGAACAATGACAGCTTTTTCATGGCAAATGACGGAAGTGTGAAAACGAGGACAAACAATCACGGAGGGGCGCTCGGCGGAATTTCGTCGGGGATGCCTGTCATAGCAAGACTGGCGTTTAAGCCGACGCCGTCTATCGGCAAGCGGCAGGAGAGCGTGGATTATCTGCGCGGTGAAAATGCTGTCGCGCAGGTAAAGGGCCGCCACGATCCGTGCGTTGCAGTGCGCGCCGTGCCAGTTGTGGAGGCTGTGACTGCAATAGTTATTGCGGACATGCTGCTTGAGGCCGACACGTGGTTGAAGTGAGAGCCGGGCGCGCGGCAGAGATGAAAAACCGGCAGGAACTCGAGGTGCGGCTGAGACGGCAGTTCGGAGCATGAGTAAAGTGAGTACTGGGCGCACGGCTGAGATGAGAGCCGGGCGCGCGGCCGAGATGAGTGTCGGACACCTGAGGTCGGGCTGAGAAAAACAGCACGCATCGATGTGTGATAGAGATAAGTGCCGGGCAGGCGTCCGGAACGGCGGCTTGGTGCGGTTGAGATGAGGAAATAATATGGATTTGACGGAAATCAGAAATTTAATAGATGAAATTGATAAGCAGATAACGGAGCTTTTTTGCAGGCGCATGGATTTGGTTCGAGATGTCGCCGCATATAAGCTTGAAAACAATATGCCTGTTCTCAGGCCGGAGCGTGAGAAGGCGCTTCTCGAGAAGGTAAGAGAACTTGCTGACGATGATTATAAGGATTATACAGTTGAGCTGTTTGAGAAAATGATGGAACTCAGCAGAAGCATGCAGGAGAAAATAATATCGGACTCGCATGCGGCGGACGCTTGACAAGCGGGCACATGATATGCCGGTGAAAAAACTGTGCGCCGTATGTATTTATGTCGGCGGCAGCAAATGGTTTTACAGGTGATTAAGGGATGAATGAAACAAATATAATTGATGTAAGGAATATTACATTTGAATATCCGTCAGCTGAAGAAGGCGGCACGCCTATTTCTGTGCTCAGGGAAATGAGTCTGGAAATTCAGGAGGGATCCTTTACGGCGGTGCTCGGGCGCAACGGATCTGGGAAATCCACATTTTCAAAGCATCTGAATGCGCTGCTTGTACCGTCAAAAGGTCATGTGATCGTGTGCGGCATGGATACCTCTGACGACGACAATGCCTGGGAGATAAGAAAAAATGCCGGTATGGTTTTTCAAAATCCCGACAATCAGATCGTCGCGGCAGTAGTTGAGGAGGACGTGGCATTTGCTCTGGAAAATATAGGACTTGAGAGCAGTGAAATCCGAAAAAGGATAGACGAGGCGATGAAGCGCACAGGCGTATATGAAT
>CAVCIY010000110.1:0-7845 GCA_963602445.1 Lachnospiraceae bacterium
GCTAAGAGGTGACTACGGTCAGATAACGTGGGGAAATCAGATCAGGTCTTATGTTTTTCAGCCATATACGATGGTCAAGGATCACCGCACAAATGCCGAAGTCAGCGATGTCAGCCGCGTAATGGACGGCGATATCGATTATTTCATCAATGAAAAGCTAAAGCAGAGATAGTTTTTTTGTCGTGACGCGGCGAGAATGACTTACGCGATGTGTAAGCTAAGGGGTTGATGCCGCGGCGCAGCGGCAAGAATAAATGTAGGAATTATGTGACCGGCACAGCGACAGCGTGGCTGAAGCTGTGCCGGTTGCTGACAGTAATAATGAATGAAATCGGAGAAATTTGGCGAAGGTTTACGAAATCAGGCGAAGATTTGAGGTAAAAATTTAAAGCTGAAGCAGTTGCGTGATGTGTTTAAATTAGGCTAAGTGCATGCAGGAAGGAAAAAAGAAAAGATAATGAATATAAATGAACAATTGGCGAAGGAATTTGGAATAAGAGTTTCTGCAATCGAGCAGACTGTGGCTTTGATTGACGAGGGAAATACAATTCCGTTTATTGCCAGATACAGAAAAGAAGTCACGGGTGGGATGTCGGATGTCATTTTAAGAGATCTCGACGAAAGACTGAAATATCTCAGAGGACTTGAGGAGAGGAAGGCTGAGGTAATCAAGCTTATAGAAGAGCAGGGCAAGCTTACCGACGAGCTTAAGGAACAGATTGAAGCTGCAGAAATGCTCCAGAGAGTCGAAGACTTGTACAAGCCGTTTAAACAGAAGAAAACTACGCGTGCCGGAAAGGCAAAGGCGAAGGGACTTGAACCTCTTGCGGATATTATCTGGGCACAGGAAGCAGAGAGCGGAGATGTTCTTGACGCAGCTGCGGCATATGTAAATACAGAGCCTGAGCTGCCTGAGCTTGAAGTGGCAAGCGCGCAGGACGCGTTTGCCGGCGCATGTGACATTATTGCCGAAAGAATCGCAGACGATCCGGACATTACTGACATGATCAGAAATTATACCAGAGCCAACGGCGTAATCGCTTCCGAAGCAACAGATCCGGAGGAGCAGACCGTATATGACATGTATTATGAATATGCGGAAAAGGTCGCAAAGATTCCTGATCACAGGGTTCTCGCAGTCAACAGAGGCGAAAAGGAAAAGAAGCTGAAGGTTAAGCTGAATATCGAGAGCGAGGCTGTGCATGCCAAGATTGCCGAGGCGGTGATCACAAACGAAAAGAGCATCTATCATGAAGCGATGCTTGAAACTATCGCTGACGCATACAAGCGGCTCATGGCGCCGTCTCTTGAGCGAGAAATCAGAAACGAACTTACTGAGCGTGCCGAAAAATCGGCTGTCAAGGTTTTTTCAAAGAATACGGAAAATCTGCTGATGGCTCCTCCTGTGAGAAATGCCAGAGTGCTTGCCATTGACCCGGGATACAGGACGGGGTGCAAGGTTGCCGCACTCAGCGACACGGGAAAGCTGCTCGCATATGCGACCATTTATCCGACAATGCCAAAAAATGACATCGCAGGCGCAGAGCGCGTAATCACAAAGCTTATCGAACGATTTGACCTGAATACTGTCGTAATAGGCAACGGAACGGCATCCAGGGAGACCGAAAAGTTCATTGCCGATTATATCGCAAAGACAGGAAAAGATTTGAAATATACTTTCGTAAGTGAGGCGGGAGCTTCCGTTTACTCGGCTTCTAAGCTTGCGAGCGAGGAATATCCCGATCTTGACGTTACTACCAGAGGCGCGATGTCGATAGGAAGACGTCTGCAGGATCCTCTTGCCGAGCTTGTAAAGGTTCCGCCAAGAAGCATTGGCGTAGGTCAGTATCAGCATGATATCAATCAAGGCGTTCTCGACAATGCTCTTACGGGCGTCGTTGAGGATTGCGTAAACAGAGTCGGAGTTGACCTAAATACAGCATCTCCGTCGCTGCTCTCATATATTGCCGGCATAAATTCCGGCATTGCGAAAAATATTGTAAAATATCGTGAGGAAAATGGCGCTTTCACTGACAGAAAGCAGCTTCTCAAGGTTTCTAAGCTGGGTGAAAAGACATTTAAGCAATGCGCCGGCTTTATGCGAATCACCGACGCGAAAAATCCGCTTGATTCCACAGCCGTTCATCCCGAATCATATGAAGCTGCCGAAAAGATGCTCGCAAAGCTGGGAATCGACAAGTCGCAGATTTCTGCCGGCGGCGCAGAGGAGATTGAAGAACGGATACGCGAAGTCTATCCGGCAGACGGCGGCGCAGCGGACGGAAATGGCGGTGCAGCGGACGGTGCAGCGGACGGTGCGGCGAACGGAACAAACGGAAATGGCGGTACGGCGCGAGATGGTGGCGGTGCTGCAAACGGCAAAGCACGCGACAAAGGAAAGTCAGGCGGCGGCAAGGCAGAAAGACAGCTCCCTTCAAACGGCTTCGCTGCGCTTGCGGTACTTCTTGAGGATGAAGAGTTTACCGGAAAGAAAAAGGGTAAGAACAGGCGAGAGGAGCGCAGAAAGCAGCAGGAGGCAGAACGTGAAAAGAAGCGCCTTGCAGCTTTAGAAAAGGCAGAACAGCAGAAAAAACAGGCAAAGCTGAAGAAAAGCATGGAGCTGATGGCAGAAGATCTCGGTGTCGGCGTTATGACATTGACAGATATCGTAGACGAAATCAGAAAGCCTGCAAGAGACCCGAGAGAATCCATGCCGGGAGTTGTTTTCAGACAGGATGTTCTCAGCCTTGAAGACCTCAAGGAGGGCATGGAGATGACAGGTACCGTGAGAAATGTAGTGGATTTCGGAGCGTTTGTTGATATCGGAGTAAAGACAGACGGACTTGTTCACATCTCAGAGATGAGCGACAAATTCATCAAGCATCCTATGGATGTAGTGAGCGTAGGCGACGTGGTCAAGGTACGCATACTCGATGTAGACGCAGACCGTCACAAGGTCTCACTTACTATGAAAGTAAAGTAAGAAAGTATATGTGAATATTTACATTATCCGACTTTATCCCAAAAACAAATTTCCCGTCCGATACAATTGCAAAGAGTTAGGTTTAGTTAGTAGTGTTTGCTGTATACTTTGTGCAAAAATAAAACATATGCGAATAGTTGTAATAACGATGCCAAAATGGTAAAATGAGATTGCACAGTGTGCAAAGAAAAGATTAAGAATGCGGAAATGCAATTCTATCATCTAAAACGAAGCGAGAGACATTGGCGCTTGGTTATATATTACAACAGAGGAGGTATATTCTTATGCAGGCTTATAACAGCAAAAAAATCAGAAACATTGCGCTTATCGGACACGGTGGATGCGGTAAGACTACTCTTCTCGAGGAAATTCTTTTCTCACAGAAGATTACTTCAAGAGTAGGTTCAGTTACAGACGGAAATACTGTATCAGACTACGATAAGATGGAAATTGAGAGAGGAAACTCGATCAATATGTCAATGATTCCTGTAGAGTACAAGGGCGTGAAGATCAACTTCATCGACACACCGGGCCTTCTCGACTTCTCAATGGAAATGTATTCTGCATTACAGGCTTGCGAAGCTGCTCTCATCGTTGTAGACGCAGGCGCAGGCGTACAGGTTGGTACAGAGAAAGCATGGCAGGCATGCAAGGAAATGAACAAGCCTGCTCTTATTATGATCAGATGCAAGGATAAGGACGAATATGATTTCGACCAGCTCGTTGATGATATCAGCGCAAAGTTCGGCGGTGCGTGCGTGCCTGCAGCATATCCTCTCACTGACGACATGACAGAAGCCTTCAACGAACTCATCGCAGAGACTGACGAAGAACTTATGAATAAATATTTCGAAGAAGGAGAATTTACTGACGCGGAATTTTTGCAGGGTCTCAGAGCAGGTATCGCAGCTGCTGATATCGTTCCTGTATTCGCATATAAGGATCCTGAGAATTTACTCGACATCATTAAGGCATTTGCGCCGCTTCCTATGAGCCATGCGCCTTATACTTACAAGGTTGACGGCGAAGGCGAAGAAAAGCAGCTTGCACCTGCGGTTGATGGTGATGTCGTAGCTTTCGTATTTAAGACTTTAGCTGACCCGTTTGTAGGTAAGATTTCTATGATGAAAGTTATCACAGGCGAGCTTAAAGCCGGCACAGAGCTTTACAACACAAGAGCTCTTAAGGCTGAAAAGATAAATAAGATGTCATTTATGAGAGGTAAAGAGCAGATCGAGACGAAGTCTGCGGCTGCCGGCGACATCGTTGCCGTTACTAAGCTCGGATTTACAACGACAGGCGATACTCTCTCAGAAAAGGACAAGAGCATTGTTATAAATAAATTAAACTTCGCTCCTCCTACACTCTTCGTAGCAGTTTCTCCTGCAAAGAAGGGCGAGGAAGACAAGATGGCTACTTCGCTGAATAAGCTCAAGGAAGAAGATCCTTCATTTGAAGTTACTATCGATAAGGAAACAAAGCAGACTCTGCTCGGCACTCAGGGCGAGATGCAGCAGGGCGTTGTTATCGCTAAGCTCAAGGACAGATTCAATGTAGAGATCGTTACTAAGCCAAGAAGAATCGCTTACAGAGAAACTATCAAGGGCAACTCTGATGTTCAGGGTAAGCACAAGAAGCAGTCGGGCGGCGCAGGTCAGTATGGTGACGTTCATATCAGATTCTCACCTTCACCTGACAAGATTCTTGACTTCTCAGAAGAACTCTTCGGCGGTTCGATTCCTAAAAATTACGTTCCTGCAGTTGAAAAGGGCATCATCGAATGCATGGAGAAAGGTCCTATCGCAGGATATCCTGTAGTTAATATCAAGGCTGTTCTCTATGATGGTTCTTACCATGACGTAGACTCAAACGAAATGGCATTCAAGACTGCTGCTTCTTTGGCATTCAAGAAGGGTATCGCAGAAGCTAAGCCTGTATTGCTCGAGCCTATTATGAAGGTTGATATCGTTATCCCTGACAACTTCATGGGTGACGTTATGGGCGACATGAATAAGAGAAGAGCAAAGATCCTCGGCATGGAACCTATGTCGGGCGGTCAGCAGAAGCTTATGGCTGAAGCTCCTATGGCTGAACTGCTTGATTATACTATTGCTCTTAAGGCTATGACTCAGGCAAGAGGCTCATTTACTATGGAATTCCTCCGCTATGAAGAGGTTCCTCAGCACCTTGCTCAGAAGATCATCGCTGAATCTCAGCAGGAAGAAGCATAAAATCGGAGATGCGGCGTGAAAGTCGGATTTCGGGCAAAAGTTTGAAATGAGGCAGAATCGTGACGGTGAAGGTTGGATTTCAGTCGAAAGCTTGAAATGATACAGAACCGTGACGGGGACGAAATGTGAAGAAGTAATTTCTAATATGATTTACAGACAGCTGTCGCACGTGACTGTGCGGCAGCTTTTTTTGAGTTCGGCTCATTTGCGGCATTCGGATATAATCGGATATTTTAATAAGGAAGGCGTAAGGGCGCAAGTGAGAGAATGCGGACTGTCTTATACTTGTATTAAGTAAAAAAAAACTGTATACTTAATGCGGTGGGTGCGGTTTTAGGCCGCGCGCTTAGATAATATAGCAAAGAAAATATATAAAATTGTGTATGAATTGACATGCGGGAAGGCATGTGAAGAAGCATTTGCAAGAAAAGAGGTAGTGACATGGAATATAAAATGACTATTGCAGGACTGGAAAGAGCACTTCCGCTTTGCCCCCTTTCAGAGGACAAGTTCATAGGAGCGTTTGTTATATTTGGCGATCCTGAGCTTACTACGGCTTGTGCGAAGGAACTTCTTGAAAGAGCAGGGGATTATGATTATATGCTCACTGCCGAGGCGAAAGGCATTCCTCTCATTCATGAGATGGCGCGTCTTGCAGGCAATCAAAAATATTTCGTAGCAAGGAAGAAGACTAAGCTTTATATGCAAAATCCACTCGAGGTTGAAGTTCAGTCTATAACTACAAAAGGCACGCAGAAGCTTTATCTGGACGGAAATGACGCTGAGCTCATGAAGGGAAAGAAAATTCTTCTCGTCGATGACGTAATTTCTACCGGAGAATCTATCATGGCTCTCGAAAAGCTTACAGAGGTAGCAGGCGGCATCGTTTGCGGCAAAACGACTATTCTGGCAGAGGGCGACGCGGCAGACCGCGAAGATATTATTTATCTTGAAAGACTGCCTATTTTCGGAAAGGACGGAAGTCCGTTATAATGGTTCGAAGCAAAGAGTATACAATGACAGCTGATACGGGTCTAAACGGCGGAGAACTTCCGGCATACGATGCTGCGTCGGGCGAAAATGCGGCAGGCGGCGGAAAGTCTGCGATTGAAGCTTGTGAGGCGCAGAGCAGTGCGGCAGGCGGCGGAAAGTCTGTAATGGTTGCAATGAGCGGCGGTGTGGACTCCAGTGTTTCTCTTCTTATGCTCAAGCAAGCCGGATATCAATGTATGGGCATAACGATGAAGCTTGTGGAAGAAAATGAAGAAAGCAGGGATATTGCAGATGCGAGAAAGGTTGCCGAGTCTCTTGATGTGCCTTTCAGAGTTGTCGACCTTTGCGAAATGTTTCGTGACAAGGTGATAGAGCCTTTTGCGTGTGCTTACGAACGGGGTGAGACTCCGAATCCGTGTGTTTATTGCAACAAAGAAATAAAGTTCGGATATTTGCATGAATTGCGAAAAGAGCTGGGAGCAGATTATTTGGCAACAGGCCATTATGCACGCATTGTGTATAGCAATGAAGACGGATATTTTCTCTTAAAAAAAGCTGCGGATTTAAAAAAAGACCAAAGCTATTTTCTTTATCAGCTTACGCAAGAGCAGCTTGCGCATACGCTTTTTCCTATGTCGGACATTATTAAAGAGGATGCAAGAAGGCTGGCGGAAGAGGAAGATATAATCACTTCAAGGAAAAGAGAAAGCCAGGATATATGTTTTGTTCCGGATGGCAAATATGCAGAGGTGATTCGAAGACATAGATTAATGTCCGCAGATGAATATCGCGGACCGGGCGGTGATGTAAGTTCAAGCGAGGACAAGAAGTCGGGCGGCTATGTAATAAGTTCAAGCGAGGACGAGAAGCCGGGCGTTGATATAAGTGACGGCAGTTCAAAGACGACAGGTGACACGAGTCTCAGAGCGTTTGAGCCGGGTGAGTTTATAGATAAAGAAGGCAATGTTCTCGGAACTCACAAGGGCATCATAAATTATACCGTCGGACAGCGCAAGGGGCTGGGTCTTTCGCTAAAAAAGCCGGGATATATTTGCAAGATCGATGTTAAGAATAATCGGATCGTCATCGGTGGCAACGAAGATCTTTTTACTCGCGAGTTTGATGTAAAAGATGTAAATTTGATATCGTGCGAGAGACTTAGCGAATATAAGGTCAGAAATGGTGCGTCAGCCGCCGAATCAACTTCAGGTACAGGCATCGATACGGTCGGCGGCGCAGGCTCGGATGCAGGTTGCGAAACGGTCGACGGCGCAGGCTCGGATGCAGGTTGTGAAACGGTCGGCGGCGCAGGCTTGGGTACGGGCACTGATGCGGCTGCCAGAACGGTTTCAGGTACGGGAACTGATGCCTCAGGTATACGTCTAAACGTTCGCATAAGATATAATCAAAAGGAGCAGCCTGCGACTGTGATTCAGACTGCGCCGGATATGCTTCATGTGATTTATGACGAGCCGCAGCGCGCTATTACGAGCGGTCAGGCGGCTGTGCTTTATGATGGTGATATCGTAGTCGGTGGCGGAATAATAGTAAATAATTGAGACAGCATAAAAGTAAATAACAGTTGACGCGACGCAAAAACGAACCCGCGCCCGCACCATCTGTCCGATGGTGCGGGCG
>CAVCIY010000111.1:0-7776 GCA_963602445.1 Lachnospiraceae bacterium
CTTTTTACATAAGTCAGAGCTCCTGCGGCGCATATATTACCGATAAAATGAGCGCAAATATGGCTGAGACCGCATCTGCGTTTGACGGGAAAAATGACGCAGAAGGGGCGGCCGAAAAGCTCGCAAAAGCCGCAAGCGCAATGACGCCTGACAGGAAGACAGGCTCACTGTATAAGTGCGGAAAAAGAATTTCAGAGCTCAAGAATATTATTTCCAAGAAACCTGCGCTCGAGGCTGAGGCGGCTGAATTTCAGGGAAAATTGTCAGAGCTGAGAGATTCACTTGACAGGAGCAGAAAAGAAATAGGCGACATACGCGCGGTTCAGGCGAAGGCCGGCGAATATCTCGAGTATGCAAACAGCAGCGGCAGGTACGGAATGCTCAAAGAAAATTGTGAGCAGCGCCTCGCAAAGATGAAGACTCTTCGCGAAATGTTTCCGGGAAAGCTTCCGGATAAGAATGATGTACTTGATGACATCAGAAAATTGGAAGACGTCAAAGCGGCAGAAAAAGAAATCGAGATAAACGGCCTTTCTGAGGAAGAGGAGCTTGAGCTGTACGATCTTGACATATATCTCCGCAACAAAGAAGATGAAGAAAGTGAGAACGAATATGATGACAGCCCTCTGTTGATATGGGGAGGCATGTCGATATTGTTCTTTCTGATATTTGTTATTCTTGTATTTTGCAAAATAGCGGCAGGCGCGATTCTTTCCGGAGCTGTCCTTGTCTTTTGTGCCGCGACATTCCTGAAGAAATACAAAATGCAGCAAAAATCAAGTGCTGACGTGCCGGAAGAAATGAAAATGTATATCGCAAGATATGAGGATTTGAAAGAAAGAAGAGAATATTCGAAAAAGCTCAGAGTCGACTGTGAAAATGCCATTCGCGAAGTGCGCACGCATCTTAAAGGATGGAATATCAAGTCTGACGGAGATTTTTCGGAACAGCTGAGAGGACTTAGCGAGGCACTCGAGGATTACAGAAACTCAGTAAAAGAATATAAGGATGCCGAGAGCAAGTTAAAAAGTTTCGAAGAGTCTCCGGAAGGCAGGCTTTTAGAGTCGGAAGACGAAGAGAGCATTCGCGAGAAGATGAAAAACATAAAGGGCAATGCTTCGGAGCTGCTCGAAAAACAGAAAGAAATCGAGAAAATCGAAAAGCTTTACAGAGAGACAGCTGCAGGATATGATGCGGTCAGAAAAAAGACAGATGAAATACGTGATGCCGAAGCTGATCTCGAAAGTCTGAATGAAGAGTACGAGAAGCAGCTGAAAAAGTACAATATCATATTGAGGACGCAGAAGATTTTAGAAGAAGCACGCACAAACTTCAATATGAGATATTCAGAGTCGCTGCAAAATGCCTTTTTTAGATATTTGAGCTGCTTTTCAAACGGAACCGGCACCGAAATACACAATGCGGACAACTTGCATGATTTTGCGATAGATTCCGACGGCAATATTACATATATACAAAGCGGTCTCAGAAGAGATCTCGATTTTCACAGCTCCGGCTACAGAGATATCGCGGCAATATGCCTTAGGGTGGCTGTTATAGACACGATATATTCGGCAGAAAAGCCGTGTGTTATATTTGACGATCCGTTCGTCAGTCTCGACAGCAAAAATAAAGCCGCAGCGGAAAATATGATAAAAAATGCCGCAAAAGAGCATCAAATAATCTATTTTACAAGAATATGATTGCCATTTCTCGTCATACAAAGTATAATGACAATGCGCATTTTTGTACATCGACTGAAAACAGCAATATGCAATTTGTGTTTCAGATGATTGCAAAAACTATAAATTAATTGCAAAAACCAAAATATGCAAAGACGGCGGATTTTCAGCCGGCAACATCGGCATTATTGACAAAAGCGCAGATTGCCCGCAAAAAAGACAGACCGGCTGCGAAAACGCAGGCTGCCCGTAAAAAAGGCAGACCGGCTGTGAAAACGCAGGCTGCCCGTAAAAAGGCAGACTGTCTGCGAAAACGCAGGCTGCCCATAAAAAAGGCAGACTGTCTGCGAAAACGCAGATTGCCCGCAAAAAAGGCAGACTGTCTGCGAAAACGCAGATTGCCCGCAAAAACGCGTGCTGCCTGCAAATATAGAAAATCAGCCGCAGAGTAATATTATAGCAGAAAGGTATGGTATGTAATATATGATTACGATACAAAATTATAAGGGCCTCAAGGCGGAACAGAAAAACAGAAAGTGCCTCGAATCGGATGTAATGGACGAGCTTATGACTATTCAGCAGGCACGAAAGAAGACCGTTGAGGTAGACAGAGCCGCAATTGAAGGGGATACAGTTCTTATCGATTATGCAGGTTTCTGTGAAGGAAATCAGTTCGAAGGCGGTACTGCCGAAAAATACCCGCTAAAGCTTGGTTCGGGGACATTTATCCCGGGATTTGAAGAACAGCTTATCGGAGCATCAGCAGGTGATGATGTAGACGTAAATGTCACATTTCCAAAGCAATATGAGCCGTCACTCGCAGGAAAACCTGCAGTTTTCAAGTGCAAAGTCCACAAGGTAAGCGAAGAGCAGCTTCCGGATCTCGATGATGAATTTGCGAAGAAGGTAAGCAGTCTTGACTCTATGGATGCACTTAAGGAATATGTCGAGCAGCAGCTTCAGCTTCACTTTGACAGACAGTCAAAGGCAGATGTGATCGATACTCTTATGGATCAGATCATGGCAGAAAATCCGTTTGAAATTGCAGAAGAAGAGATTAAAAAAGAATCTGACGGAATCATCAAGGCATTCATTTATAATATGACAGGCCAGGAGATGGAAGCACAGGATTTTTGCAAAAGAGCGGGAACTACTATGGACGAAATGTACAAATCATTTGCCGACATGGCTGACAAAAATGTCCGCAGAAGACTTGTCGCTACAGCTATAGCAGATCAGGAAGGCATAATTATCACAGACGCAGACCTCGAAGAGCAGTTTAAAGAGCTCTCAAAGCAGTACAATATGGAAGTTTCAAAGGTTAAGGAGCTTCTTGATTTAGATTCGTATACTTATGATCTTCGCATGCTCAAAGCGTATGATCTTATTTATGATAAGGCAGATGTCACGATTGTTGAGGAAAATACAGAAGAAAATGCATAAGAAAATGCATAAGAAAATGCAGAAGAAAATGCAGAGAAAAAATGTATAGAAAAATGCAGCCGTTACAAAGCCCTCGAAAATGAGGACTTTGTAACGGCTGCTTACATGTCCGAATCAAGTCAATTATTGTCACTGCGCAGATGCTTCAAGAAAGCGCATGAGCTGGAAAGCACATGTGATGGAAACCTTTTCTTCGGCGAGGATTCTGCGGCATTCGTCCCGGTCCGCAAGTATAACCTGGATGTCCTCATCATCCTCTTCATTTGCGCTGGTAGGTTCACCCTCGTATGTTCCAAAGAGTATGCTGCATGCTTCGTCAGTCATCCCCGGACTCATATAAAACGGGCCGGCGGCATAATCTTCTTCATTTGGTGTAAATGTAAGGCCTGTCTCCTCAAAAGCCTCACGCACGGCAGCCTCGCGCAGATCTTCACCATCCTCAATAAGACCTGCCGGAAGCTCGTAAAGATAATCATCAAGCGGATATCTGAATTGGCGCTCAAGCACAAGCTTATCACCGAGAAGACCGAAAAGAAGAACCGCTGTAGGCTTATGAGAATGAGTCTTTGCCATAAGTCCGTCTATGGTTTCGGAGCGGGAAGCCACATAATAAGAACCGATTTTTCCGTTTCGGTGCATTACTTTAAGATCATACATATTTAGAAATCTGTTTTCAGTCTGTTTCACAATATCTGTGACTCGTGTAGGCTCCTTAGATACATCCTTGTTAGGATTAGGAATTTCTTCACCATTATCATTATTAGGAATATTTTTATTAGGAATATTTTCAACACAAACCGTTTTTGAATCTGACATATTACGTTCTCCCATTATTTATACTACATTTAAGTTTTGACCATTATTTGTACATGTAAGAATATTATCATAATAACTGTCAGGAGGACAATACGTTTATCCGAAAGAATATGCATATAATTTTGAGATATTACCTGACCTGTGTTAAAATATCATGAAACCGTGGTCATATACTGCAGTAGAAAAGGAAAATGATATGAACAGCACAGACAATAGATTTGCGGCGGGGATCAATTGGTATCCCGGCCACATGAAAAAGACAAGAGAGCTTATACAGGAAAATCTCAAGCTTGTGGATGCGGTGATCGAAGTGACAGATGCCAGAATACCTGTTTCGAGCAGAAATCCTATCATAGATGAACTGGTCAGATCGAAAACAAGAATTTTAGTTTTAAATAAAATAGATCTTGCGGATCAGGCAGCTACAGAAATGTGGGTAAAGAAGCTGTCGGAGGGTGACACAGAGGCGATTGCTGTGAATTGCGCATCAGGAACCGGAATCAACCGCATCTTTAGGAGATTGGACGAGATACAGGCGAAGCGCGACAGCGAAAGCACTAGAAAACGGCCGCTCAGACTTATGATAGTCGGCGTGCCGAATGTCGGAAAGTCTTCACTCATCAATAAACTCACCGGAAAAAAGAGCGCAAAGACAGGTGACAGACCGGGCGTAACCAGAGGAAAACAATGGCTGACCCTCAAAAATGGGATGCAGCTTCTTGACACACCGGGAATTCTCTGGCCAAAGTTCGAAGATCCCAAAGTGGGACTCAACCTTGCATTTTGCGGCTCGATAAAGGACGAGATAATGGATACCGAAACTCTCTGTCTTGAACTTATAAAAGTGCTCCTTAAGGATTACAGCGATATGCTTGCCGCACGCTACAAGATAGATGAGCTTAGCGAAGACGGGCTTGAAGCCATGGAGCAGATAGCGCTCAGACGAGGATTCATATTTCCGGGGAAGCGGATAGATTATGAAAGAACCGCAAAGACAGTTCTTGATGAATTCAGAAGCGCAAAGATAGGAAGAATCACATTAGAAAAAGTATAAAAAATTGTCAGAAAGGCACAGAAAATTGTTAGGAAAAATATAAAAAATCTAATCCGTTAAGAATTTAACCATAAAGTTAAATGCACAAAAAAGTAAAGGCAAAATTTGCGAATTTTTACGAAAATGTTACAGCAAAAAAATGCTGATTAACCTTGAAATTTCAATAAAAGGAATTACTCAAAGAGATTGTTAATAATATACTTAATCTTGATTGAGAGCCGATAATATGATATCTTGTAAACATGAAGAGGCGAGCTTAAGCAAGCTTGAGCGAGCCATTCAGAGAGTCTCTTATATAGTGCTTATGATGCGGCAATTTGGCTGATATAGATTGTCACAAAACGGGTGGTAGGCTGCCGCCCGGTAAGATTTGTTATAAAAGAGGCACTGACATGTCGGATGAAGCTGCGCGAGCAGCACCATTCATGTGTTACATTTATATTTTTTCTCTCAATAATTAATTTTTTAGGAGGAACTAAATGGCTAAGGAACTTATGATTAACTCAGTTGATTCGTTCAGAGAAGCGTTAGCAGCAGTAAGAGCTGACCAGGAAGTATTTGCTACTTTCACTCAGGAACAGGTTGACACAATTTGTGAAAAGGCTGCTATGGCAGTATCTAAGATGAGCTTCCCTCTCGCAAAGATGGCTCACGAAGAAACAGGCTATGGTATCGTAGTAGATAAGATTACTAAGAACCAGTATGCTTCTGAACACGTTTGGAATTACATGCGTGGTAAGAAGTCTTGCGGCATCATTGCTGAAAACAAGGCTTTCGGTACTAAGAGAATCGCTTCTCCTAAGGGCGTTATCGCAGGTATCACTCCTACTACAAACCCTACATCAACTACTATCTACAAGATCATGATGGCATTAAAGACTAGAAACGCTATCATCATGTCACCTCATCCACATGCAATCAATTGTTCAATCGAAGCTGCAAGAATCATGAGAGATGCTGCTATCGAAGCTGGTATGCCGGCAAATTGTATCGCATGGGTTAGCGAACCTTCTATCGAACTTTCAGCAGTTATGATGCAGGAAGTTGACCTCGTAATCGCTACAGGCGGCGAAGCTATGGTACACGCTGCTTATTCTTCAGGCACTCCTGCTCTCGGCGTTGGTCCTGGTAACTGTAACGTAGTTATCGACGAATCAGCTGACCTCAGAATGGCTGTTGAATCAATCATCCACTCTAAGACATTTGATAATGGTATGATTTGTGCTACTGAACAGCACATCACAGTTCTTGAAAGCGTTTATAAGGAAGTAAAGGCTCTCATGAAGGATGCTAGATGCTACTTCTTAA
The DNA here is from genome assembly GCA_963602445.1 of Lachnospiraceae bacterium. Classification (GTDB taxonomy): domain Bacteria; phylum Bacillota; class Clostridia; order Peptostreptococcales; family Anaerovoracaceae; genus Alangreenwoodia. The sequence goes on from CAVCIY010000111.1 coordinate 6,304, forward strand.
GCAAGGACGAAGCTGATAAGGTTGCTGGCGTATTCTTCAACGAAAAGACTCACGGCGTTAAGCCTGCAGCTGTAGGTCAGACTGCTGTTAAGCTCGCTGAAATGGCTGGCATCGAAGTTCCTGCAGAAACTAAGGTTCTCGTATATGAAACTGACGATACATCTCATGACAACCCATGGGCAAACGAAAAGCTCTGTACTCTGCTTGGTATGTTCAAGGCTAAGACTCTTGACGAAGCATATGACATCTGCTACAAGCTCGTTCTCGAAGGCGGCGCAGGCCACTCAGCTTGTTTATATGTAGACCAGAGAGATGAAGAAAAGATCGACAAGTTCGCTGAAAAGATGAAGGCTGGTCGTATCATCATCAACATGCCTACTTGCTTCGCAGGTATCGGTGACCTCTACAACTTCGACATCGCTCCTTCACTCACATTAGGACCTGGTTCAGTAGGTAACTCTTCATTCATGGGTCAGACTCAGTTTGAAAACCTGCTCGACATCAAGGAAGTACAGGTTAGAAAAGAAAACATGCTTTGGTTACAGATGCCAAAGAAGGTATATCACAAGACTGGTTGCGTTCCTGTTGCTCTTAAGGAATGTAAGGACGTTTATGACTTCAAGAGAGCATTCATCATCACAGATGCTAACCTCTGGAACATCGGTATGTGTGATCCTATCGTTGAACAGTTAAGAGACATGGGTATCGAAACTGCAGAATTCTTCGATATCAGAGTTGACCCTCAGATCCAGGATGCTATGAAGGGCCTGCCTAAGATGCACAACTTCGAACCTGACTGCATCATCGCTGTTGGTGGTGGTTCTGCTATCGATACAGCTAAGATCATGTGGATCATGTATGAAAATCCTGAAGAAAACTTCCTCGACATGGCTACTCTCTTCATCGACGTTAGAAAGAGAATCAGATTCTTCCCTCAGATGGGTAAGAAGGCTAAGTTAATCTGCATCCCTACTACTGCAGGTACTGGTTCTGAATGTACTCCATTCACAATCATCTCTGATGCTAACACTGGTATGAAGTGGCCAATCATCGGTTACGAAATGATGCCTGAAATGGCAATCGTTGATGCTGACTACATGATGAACCTCCCACCTAAGGCTACTCAGGCTTCAGGTTATGACGTTCTTACTCACGCAGTTGAAGCTTATGTTTCTACATTCGCTACTGAATATACTGACGGCTTCGCTAAGACAGCTACAGAAATGGTATTCAAGTATCTGCCTAGAGCTTATGACTCAGCATTCAAGGATGCTCCAAACGATCCTGAAGCAAGAGAAAAGATGGCTGACGCTTCTTGTCTCGCAGGTATCGCATTCGCTAACGCATTCCTCGGTATCAACCACTCACTCTCACACAAGTTAGGTGGATGGTTCCACGTACCTCACGGAACTGCTAACGCTCTCCTGTTCCCATATGTATGTAAGTTCAATGCTCAGAAGCATCCTTATCACT
>CAVCIY010000112.1:0-7233 GCA_963602445.1 Lachnospiraceae bacterium
AAAAACACCAAAAATCCGCGGAACCGAAATCGGTTCCGCGGATTTTCCGTTTGTGTTTGGATTTTCTATATCGCCTTCGTCAGGCCGCCGGGCCGCCGGACCGTCGCCTTCGTCAGCCGCCTGCCATAGCCTTCAGCCGGCTTCGTGACTGTCGCAGTTCGCCACTGCTTGCCGCTTGTCGCTTACTGCTTACTGCCTAGCGCAGCTTGTCCCAGTGCTCGACATTTGAGTCGTCGATATAGTAATCGTGTGCGTTGGTTGCTTCTACGATATTTTCATATGCCCAGTGCGATGTCGTCACGTCGTTGAACTTGACAAGCTTATCCGCATTGTCCTTTATGAATTCGCTGTCAGGTGTGCGTTCGAGAACGCGGTTCACCAGTACGACAACCTCTGCTCTTGTGATATTTGAATCCGGATGGAATGAGCCGTCTGTATATCCTGTGATCCACTTCTTCGTAGCTGCGGAAATGATGTAATTGTAAGCCCAGTGGCTTTCGTCCACGTCTGTGAAGCTTACGCTGCCGCTGCTGAGTGAGTCGAAACGTGATGCTATTGCGGCAAATTCCGCTCTTGTCACGTTCTTTTCAGGATGGTACGTTCCGTCGGCATATCCGTTGATTATACCCTTTGACGCAAGAGTCTTGATCGCTGTCGCATACCACATGTTGTCGTCTACATCCGTGAATGAAACGCTCTGTGATCCCATGCTCTTATCTACGAGCAGGTTGTAGAATACTGTCGCTGCTTCCGCACGTGTGAGATTGTCGTTCGGACGGAAGTTTCCTGAAGGGTTGCCCTTCATGTAAGCGAAGTGGTCATCCTTGATAAGAGGACTCGGTTCCGGGTCAGGTTCCGGGTCAGGCTTCGGACTCGGTGTCGGAGTCGTTCCGCCTACCTTAAATTCCTTAACTGTCGGGTTCAAAGCATATTCTGCATTGTCGCCTGTAGGATTGAGGATGATCGTATATGTTCCGTTCGGAAGCTTGCTGCTGGTTCCTGCTGCGATAGTGTCATACGGATCGTCTGCATATTTGCCTGTGCTGTTCTCGTCAGTCGGCTGCTGCATTGTGCCGCTTTGGACACTATTTCCATTCTTGTCAAGTACTACGTAATCGAGATCTCCTACGTTTACAGGTGCCTCCTTAACTGCGTCATAATCTGCCTTAAGGATGCGGCTGTTTGCGTCGGTAAGCTCAGCAGGATCAAGCGGAGTTCCGTTTGCGTCCTTATACAATGTGATGCTGTCGTCAATGTCAAGATACTTGTCATTATCCGTATCTGCTGCCATGTTTGCGATATCGGAACGCTTTACATAACGCTCACTCTTAGCAAATGTAATATTTTCAGGATTTGAAGCATCAACATTCTTTACATATACGAGGATATATTCGTTTGCAGGCGTATTTGCATCGGTTGTCGTCACATTTACGCTGTCTGCGTCAGGTGTGATCACTGCCTTTGCTTCCTTGTCCTTTACGGAAAGGACTCCGTCGCGCTGATATATATCGTAGTAATTCTGAGGATCTTCTGCCGTGCCTACCTTAAGCGAAGCCTTTATAGCCGCGCCGTCTCTTACGTCTGTTCCTGCGGTTCCTACAGGCTCGTATGTGATACCGAGGTCCGCAAGCTTGTCATTCATCGGTGACTCTGTAAGGACACGCTTAACTATTGAATAATAGCTGTCACTTGTAAGCTCTTTGCCGTTCTTTACAGTCAGATTCTGTTCTATTACTTCTATGTTCTTCTGATAGATATCGAGAAGTCCATCTGTAAGAGTGATCGTATCGTAGTTCTTTGCGTTTGCGTTGATATTTGCTGTCGCATCGCTAAGATCGATCTTTCCGTATCCGTCATCCGCATTGTGGCCGTTTACATATTCTCTCGTGCTTGCTCCGCTGCGGTTTGCGTCGTCTTCCTGCTTGCGTTCATATACTACGAAATTCTTGTCTATTGCAAGATCCGCAAGTGAGTCTCCGCTTATGAGACCTTCTACATGATATCCCATCTGCGGATTTACAACGCCGTACTCACGCTCAACCTGATCTGTGATCGTGTTGAATGCTGTGCCGTCAACTCCTGCCGCAACAGCAAGTGTCTTTGCCTTTACAGTGTACTTGCCTGACTTGTAGCTTACGTCGTAGTTGTCATTTTCAGCTCCGGCTGTGAATATTACATATTCGCCGACATCGCTGTTTGCGCGTACATTTGATCTTGTAACCTCAGTGCCTGTGCCAAGTACATACTCGCTGCCTTTCTGACCGCTTACCGTGTAATCTGTATTTGCGATCGTTCCCAAGGTTCCGTAAGTATTTCCGAGGTTGTCCTTGCTCGTGATAACCGCAGGTGCCTTCGTGATCGTGAGCATTCCCTTGCCTGTCGCGATATATTTTGCGTCCTCATAGCTTGCGATTACGCGATATTCGCCGACATTTACGGCACTTCCTTCTACTGTAAGATTCTTGTCTGTAAGCTTGACTGCGTCGTCATTTGCTGTATAATACTCAGCTCTTGCAGTCTTTTGTGTTGCGTCATATACATATGTATCTTCGCCTATCATGCTGATATATACAGGACGCTTCTGTACATCTACATAAGTCGCCGCATATGTCTTAAACTCGCCCTTACCGCGGAGAGCCAGGATAGTGAAGCTCTTTGCGGCGTCGCCGTTTATTGATACTACGCCGTCATCGCTGATGCTTACGCTGCCTGTATCCTTTGTCCACTTTGCGCTGTCCTGAACGCTCTGGACGTCCTGAACATTTCCTTCGCATACGTACCATTCGATAACGCTTGAGTTGTTATTATACAATCCTGCGCCGTCTACGCGTTCTGAAACTGTACCGTAAAGTGATACGCGGAAGCTGTCGCCGTAGTAAACCTGTCCGTTCGGAAGGCCTGCTATCTGCATCTTGATTGCAGGATCGTCGTCCTGAACTGCGAAGTTTGCGTCGACATATTTGTCAACCTTGTAGTTGCGTGAGATTATGCCGCTTGGTGAAATAGTATAATCACCGACTTCGTTGAGGTCCGGATTTGCGCCGGTCGTTGTCTTAAGCTGCATGCTTGCAAGTGCTATGAAGTCCTTAAGGTCGCTGTCGCCGCCCACAAGACCGTCTACCGTATATCTCAGCTCAGGATTTGTGCGGTAAATCTGCTTTGTAACAGCAACTGCCGATACCGTAATGCCCTTTTGTGTGATGCTGAATGTAGATGTCTCGCTATATGCTACAGTCGTTGATGTAGCAGGTACGTGAAGTGTAACTGTATATGTGCCCGCATCCTTTGGTGCGTCGTAACTTATGCCGATTATCTCGCCGCCGGTATAAGTGTAATATGCTCCATCAGGAATTGTGACTTCCTTGCCTGCTGCATTTACAGCCTTTGGTACTGCTGCCTTGCCGTCATATACCTTGTCTTCGATAACAGGATAATAATGCTCAGCTTCAATCTTGTATACACTGAGTATGCCGCTTGTCTTCCCGGCACCTTCAGCTGTGACATCAACGCCGTAACGTCCTGCCTTGTCAACAGTTACGTTGTATGTATCTGTTCCTGCCTGCTCGTTTGAAACCGTAAATCCTGCCTTATTTCCGGCAGCGCTGTAATCCTGCTGCGTGGAAGTAAATGTAATGATTCCAGGCTTCTTAGGTGCTGCAGCGTCATTTCCTTCAAATGTGATGCTCTCTGCGCCTGAAGCGTCTGAGCTTACATTCATTGCGAAGGTCTCGCCGCCCTTGTAATTTGCAGTGTCTGCAGGTGATACTATTACAGTATACTTGCCGTTCTTATCTGTGCTTGCAACTTCCTTTACGCCTGTGCCGTCGTGGTAGAAGTAACGCACTGTGTAACCTTGATTCTTTGTCAGAGTCTTTCCGTAATTGTCATAGACAACGAGCTTGCTTAAGCTCTTGTCATCTAATGCCGAGCTGTCAACAGTAATGAGATTACGCTCAACAGTAAAGCTCTGCTTCTTTACGTTTCCGTCAGATGCAAACTTGTAATTTGAGGCATCCGCGCCTACAAGCTTGTCTGCCGTATAAGTCACGTTGTTTGAAACAAGTGCGTCCGCTGTATCAGTAACCGCGCTTCCTTCTGTATAAACGCTGTCGCCTGCAACTACGCCTGTAAGCTCAACATCGAGAACAGCCGCGCCGCATCCGCCGTCATAGATCTTATCCTGAACGAGTACGGAATCGATGCTTACTTCCTTCTTTTCAATCTTGAATTCGTAAGGCTTGCTGCTCTGTGACTGATAATAGATGCTTGCCGGAAGTACGGCAGTTACTCTGTAAGTGCCTGCGTCCATAGGTGCGTCGATTGCCTTCCATGTAACGTTGCCTTCGCTGTCTTCCTGCTTTACTTCATAATTGTATACAAGTGACTTAGAAGCCTTTGCCTTCGCATTTGCGTGGCCGTCTTCGCCGTTAAACTTAACTGTTGCCTTTGCTACGCGCTGAATAGTTCCATCGTATACAAGACCTGATATCTCATTTACGTCTACGGAAATTTCGCTTGTCTTGTAGCGAACGATATAGTCTTCGCTGTACGTCTCAGCTTCATATCCGTTGTTTCCGGTATACTTAGCAGAAATCGTATATTCGCCTGCCGGAAGGTTGATCTTTCCGAGAGTGTCGCCTATTCCGCCGCCAAAGAGAACATGTCCGTTTACTGCTGTCGCCGTGCGTTCAACTACAGCCTTGCCTGAAGCCTTGTCTGTAACTGTAAGCTTTATGTCTCCTCTAGGAATCGATGCGCCGCCTGAGATATATACATCAAATGTAATATCCGTATCCTTGTATGCCGCTGACGATGCCGGAGTTTCACGCAGCTGAATCTCTACATCTGCTGCCTTTGCAACAAGAATGTTCGAATAATATACATCCTCAGACTTTACTGTGCGCTCTTCCTTATTGTCAACAATTATCCTTGCGCGGTAAGCATAACCGTTCTTCGGCTCAACTACGACCTCATGTCCTGTAGCCTCGCTTACCTTCAGCCACTTGCTCGCGTCAGGATTTGTCTCATTTAATTCCTTTGTATATTGCCACTCGACAGTATAATTTACATTCTCAAAGAGATTTGTAAATTCTCCCGGATTTGCTAAAGCTGCGGCATCAGTGCCGTTTTGCGCATCCAGAGTGTATATCTTCTTTAAGGTAAGTACTGTAGATGTTCCGTCTGATACCAATGTGTCTTCAGGAGCGTAGATCACTATGCCGCCTGTAGATTCTGACGCATTTGTACTGAGAACTTTGTTTTCAACACTGTCATGTACAAATACCTTTGACGAGAATACTGTTACCTTTCTGTCTGAGCTTGCATTTGCAGTCTGAGGTGCGTAAGCACCGTATGCGTCGTCGCCTGAGTACTTTGCAACGATATATACATCCTGCATCTTGCTGCTTGTGTCAGTAGGAAGTGTCTTTGTGGTAATGGAAGCGTAGAACTTGCCGTCACGCTTCTCAAGCTTAGCTTCGTTGCTTCCTCCGTCTGATGCGTCGGAAGAAACTACCTTCTTCAGGTTTGTGAGGTCTGCCGACGTCGCATAGTAGAATTCTACAGTGCCTGTAGGATCTACAGTATAATTTTCGTCAGTCGGGATAACCTGTGCGTAGAGTGTGATCTCGTTGCCCTCATAAACCGCGTCGGTGTAAGGTGCGTTGAGTGCAGCCTTGCTTGTAGTAACATTTACTGATACTGCCTGGAGGCCTGAGCCGATCGGGTCTGAATATTCTACGTCAAGACGTTCGTCATTCTTCGGTTCGGCAAAGAGATTCTTGGTCGTCGTAACCTTTGCTCTGTAGCGGTATTCCTGCGTAGCAGGCTTCACTGTGCATGTGTGTGAATCTGTTGCGCCCGGAACCTTTTCCCAGTCTACGCCGTTTGTGCTCTGCTGCCACTCGATATCATACTCATCTGCATCCAGTTTCTGGTCATCTGTCGTATAGATGCCTTCCTTGAGTGATAAGCCGTCCGTAAGCGTCAATGTGTAAGTGCTTCCTGCAGTCAGTTTTGTTACATTTCCGCCTGCAGCGTCACTTGCGATCACGCTTAGCTTATGGTCGTTTGTGCTGTCTGTTACTACATCTACATTTTCGATCTGAACTGACCATACCTTATAGACGGTCTGTTCGCTTTCCTTAGCCTTAAATGTAGTATCTCCGAGATAATCTACATAGATCTTGAGATCTCCCTGAGGAAGTGTCTCAGTTGTCACGCTTGCAGTTACCTTCAATTGGTCGGTTGTCTCTGTAAGCTTGACAGGCTCGCCGATTTCGGTCTTTTCTGCTCCGTTAAGATAATAGAACTGAACCCATCCTGTAGGTGTAGCTTCCTTGCCTGAGACATTAACCGTAAGCTTGATGCTGTCACCGAAGTGTGAGCCGCTTACTGCAGGTGATGCAGGTTCATATGTCTTTTGTACGCTAAGCTTAACCGTAGGATCTGCAAGCTCTCCTATAGTTGCGGTAAGCGAAGTTGCGCCTGACTTCATATGTCCTGTCGGTATCAAAGTAAGGCGGAAGCTGTCGCCTGTCTTGCCGCTCTTGATCTCATACTGATCATTTGTCGCGCCTGCGATATTTACGAACATTCCCTGATTTGAGTTCTGTTCCCACTGATATGTATAATCAGTGCCTGCCGTAAGTACGCGGCCGTCCTTGGCTGTGACGTCACCCTTAAGCGCAAACTTAACAAGTGTGCCTGCCATAAGTCCTGTGATTTCACCCTTGGCAGTATCAAATTCAAGCGAAGAAACTCTGCTGTCGTATCTTGCGCTGATCACAGGAATGTCAACAGATGCTGAACGGATAGCGATTGTCGCTTCCGAAGACTTACTTGACTCGTATGTGTCATTTGCCATAAATACGGCAGTATATACATCCTTGTTTTCGTCAAGAGTCTTGTTCTCGTCATAAGCCGACGTAGCCGCTTCCAAAGCAGCAGCGCCATCCTCGACGTCTACAGGAACGCTGTTTATCAGCTCGCCGTTGCGATAGAAGTAAACATATCCCGAAGTGACTTTATCACCGTTGGCATCCTTTATCTCAGCCTTGAGTGTAACATTTTCCTTTTCATATTCGGAATCATACTGCTCGCTTCCATACTTACCTGCCGTATCGGTTACGGTAAGTTTGGTCGTCGTAGTGATGACCTGAGACTCTATCGTCTTCATTTCAAGACTTGAAACTATATTCTTGCCGTCGAATGCGCGCTTGTAGTCGCCTGCCG
>CAVCIY010000113.1:0-6964 GCA_963602445.1 Lachnospiraceae bacterium
GACGCTGACACTTACAGCTACGAGCTTAAGAAAGGCAAGTATACTTCATAAGTATACTTGCCTTTCTTAAGCTCGTAGCTGTAAGTGTCAGCGTCTGTTCCCTCAGTCGCTGTCTGTACAGTCCCCTCTTCTGACTTGACTGTCACGGAAACATTTCCGCCGGCATTGTCATCCTTATCTCTGTCAAGCTTAATTGACGCTACAAATAAAGCATTTGGATCCTGCCAACGAAGTATAGGAAGACCGTTGTTTACATGTGGATCAACATCTGCTTTATATGAGCCGCCCAGACCAGCTATCAAGGCAGTATATCCTGTAGAAGCATCATTTGTGAATGCTGTCGCTGCACCATCCGGTATACTTGTCACAGATCCTATGCCTGCAGCAGCCGTATCACTGAAGTAATAGTTTCCGCTTATATAATCAGTACTAACTGTCGCACCACTCTTCGCATATGCGGCAAGGATGCCGCCTACTTTGCCTTTTGCACCTGTCAGTTTTCCGGCATTGTAGCAATTCTTGATATAAATATCTGTCTGCGAATACGTACCTGTGCCTGCATATCCGACTATGCCTCCTACTACCCCGTCGGCATACTTATTTTCAACAGCACCTGTATTGTAACAATTCGTTATAGATGCGCCTTTTGTATAACATGTACCGACTATGCCGGCTGCTGTGGTAGTATTTGCGCTTATCTTTCCGTTGTTGATGCAGCCGTCAACAGTATCAGCCTTATAAAGATAACCTACTATACCTCCGACAGCGTAAGATTTTGTTTTATAAGAGGTATCTAACTGATTTGCAGTTATCGCACCGTTATTTATACAGCGCTCGATAGTCGATGGATTAGTGTAAGTCTGTCCCACTATACCGCCTACGGCATAACCGCCGCCTATCTTTCCTGTATTCTCACAATCACTTATAGTTGCTTTTACAGCCTTGCCGACTATACCGCCTACATAAGTTGATTTTACATAATTTTTCTTATTTGTATCCGTGTCTACATCATCAGCCGAAGCATTTCCGTTTATATTTGCTTCATTTTTACAGTTCGTTATAGTTACCGAAGTATCGGTGTTGCCAACTATTCCCCCGACCTGGTTGGCTGCGGACGCTTTAGAAGATACCTGAATGCTTCCCTTCACCGTTATACCGTCGAAGGTTGTATTTTTTGCGGTAGCTGCTACGCCTCCTGCGTTATTCTTGGCATACGTAATATCAACGATAAGCGTGAAGTCTTTGATGGTCGCGCTTTCTGTATATCCGAAGAATCCTCTGTTAAAAACTGCTTTTGATAATATTTCAACATCCGATATCTTTATATTGGATATCGTATGTCCCTGGCCGTCAAAAGTACCCTTGAACTTATAAGTCGAGCCGTATGACGTTGTATTGTTTCCTATCGGAGTCCATTCAAAGCTTCCCATATCCAGATCAGCACCGATCTTTACAGTCTTTCCTTCAAATGTCACCTTGTCTGTGCCGTTTACAAGTGATGCCAGACCCGCAAGCTGGGCAGCGGTGCTGATGGTATACTCGGTCTTGGTAGTATCGGTAGTGTACCAATCCGTATCAATCGTGCTGCCGTCCCACTTAGTGAGATCATCTCCAGCCAATTCGGCATCATTTTCGTCAGCCGCAGCATTTTGCTGCATTTCTTCTGCCTGAACCGCTTCCGATGAAGCAGCCCCGCTTTCTGAAGACACATCTTCAGCAAAAGCACTCAGCGGAGTCACTATCATACATACTGCAAGCAGCAGTGATATGAATCCGCGGCACTTTCCTAAAAACTTACCTTTCTTCATAAAAATTCCTTTCTCTGATACATTTTAGAAAATGTTCCTTAGCAGATTTGTCATAAGAGATGCCACCTCGGCGCGTGTGGCGCTGTCTTTCGGCCTGAAATTGCCTTTTCCGTCACCCTTTATGATGCTATTTTCATATGCCCAGCTTACCGCACTCTCGGCATATCCGGAAACAGACGAATAATCCTTAAACGCCTGCACAGCACCGTCGCCGCGAACCGACACATCCTTGTCCTGCTTTGCCGCATAATTGCAAAGCATCACAGCAATCTGCTCTCTTGTAACATATCCCTCAGGATCGAAGTGCTTGTCATCCTTGCCTTTGACAATACCCTTGCTGAATGCCCACGCCACTGCGTCCGCGTAATAAGCATCCTCAGCTACGTCCTCAAACGGACATGCCGACTGATTCTTCTCCTCGGACAGTCTGTACAGAACCGTCACAAGCATTCCTCTTGTCATAGGCTTGTCTGAACCGAATATCTCATCAGAAAGACCGTTAAACAGTCCTACTGTTGCTACGAAATTAACAGGCTCATAATACCAGTCTTCAGCCGTGACATCTTTGAAATCGTGATACTTGATCTCGATATTTTCGTACTTGCTGTGAGTCTCAGTATCTTTCTGATTGTCCTTGTCGCCGGAGTCTGAGCCGTCTGTCTTGCCGCCAGAGCTCGAACCATCCGTCTTGCCGCCGGAACCAGAACCGTCCGTCTTGCCGCCGGAGCCTGAGCCGTCTGTCTTGCCGCCGGTATCTGAGCCGGTGTCCTTAGAATCTTCACCCTCTTTAAGCTCTACATCCACATAAAGAGTCTCACCTTTCACCTCGAAGATTCCCGTTGCGCTCTTGTATCCCTTTGCCTTAACTGTATATGAATAATTGCCGTTCTCTATACGATACTCACCGATGGCACCGTTGTGCGGCTCGACTACATTTCCAATGTCATACTCGGTTATGTTTCCTTCGTCGTCCCTCTTAACATTTTGCATTTCATTGACTACTACCTCTGTCTCAGCATCCTCAAGAACTGGAAGAGGCATGATGTCTATAAATGCCCAGTACAGCGGTCTCGTCATAGTCTCTTTTATGACACGTTCTGTGCCCTTGTCAGCCTCTTCCACGGTAAGCTCACCGCTGAGTGCCACATAATAATCTGAATCTATAACATAGCTGTATGTTCCCGGGTCAAGCTTCCATGCGCCGTCGCCGTAAGCCTCGACCTTCTCGCCCTGAGAATCCTTAACCGTAACCTCAGCATAAGGCTCATCGCCGGTGCCGTCTACTTCAAATGCGACACTGCATATATCCGCCGCACTGCGAAGCGTCACGTCTATCTTATTTTTCTTTTCAGGATATTCATTTTCTTCATCATTTACTGTGAAACTGCCCTCGAATGGAAAATATCCCGCCACGGATATTACATATGTGTAATTGCCGTTTTTTGTCAGGAATGTTCCGTCATTTCCTTGTACTACCGCAGTTCCGGCTGCTTTCTTCACTTGTATATCTGCATTTGGAACAGTTTGCCCTGACGTGTCCGTAATATTAAACCACGTAATATAGTCAAGACCCTCCATGGTCAGATGAACCACTCTGTCCGGCATGATCACACGTATATCCCTTGTGATTGTAGTATATTTATCCGCCGTTACTGTATATTTATACTTCTTGCCTATTTCCAGCGCATAAACTCCGTTTTCATCCGGCTGAATTATATCTGACAGAAGACCATCATCTGTGTAGGATCTAACCTCTGTAGCCAGATTGTTTTTCTCTGCAGTGAGCTCCGTGCCTGCTCCGTTGTCGGCCGTAAAGCTTATCTTTCCGATCTTACCCTGATTTTCGCCGAAATTTGTGAGAGTGTCAGTCACTGCCTTGAAGTCTATCATTCCCCAGCCATAATAAGTATCCTGACCGTTTGAGGCTTTTTCAAGACCGTTGTCAAGGCGCTTCGATGTATCCTTCAGCAGCTGTCTGAAAGCGTAATGGTTATTTACAGTAGCATTTTCGTCCACACCAGTTTTGCCGGCATAGTACGATGTGAGATCGTTTTTCAGGCTGACTGCTATAGCCGCCAATGCCGCTGCCTGAGGTGAGGAGAAGCTCGTTCCGCTTCCGGTATAATACTCACCGTTATACCAAAGGCTTGTATAAGACTCGCCCGGGCCTGTGACCCAAACCTTATTCTGCCATCCGTCTCCGTTTTTCTCGGAAAGTATCTGTGAATAATATGATCTTTCTCCGGCTGAGTTCGTGGATCCCACACCAATGGCATACTGTGCCGGATAACTCGCTCTGCTGTCCTCGTCATTTCCCGCAGCGCACAGGACGATAATTCCTGCCTTTATCGCGTCGTCAACCGCTGCCTTCAGGGAAGTTGAGGCTGACTCTGAGCCAAGACTCATATTTATAACCGAAATATTTGCGCCCTCCGTTCCTTTGCTCGAATCAAAGAGCGTGCGCTGCTCAGTCGCATAATTTAATGCGTTTATTATGATCGCATTTGTCGTCGATCTGGACGAGAAAACCTTGAGCGGCATAACATATACATCTTCCGCTATACCTTTTATGCCTATGCTGTTGTGTGTATTCGCGATTATCTCGCCGGTTACGAATGTACCATGTCCCATGGTGTCGGTTGTGCTGCCTGTGCTGACAAAGCTTTTTCCTTCCATCACACGAGAATAATCTATATCCTCATGATCCGGATCCAAGCCTGAGTCTATAACCGCAACTACGATCTCATCCTGAGGATTTCCGTCATTTCCCATATCGTAATCGGTGTCGTAATCTTCACCTTTTATGCCATATTCGTCGCGCACGTCATCTACGTTCATGAGTGCGAGATGGTCGTCATTTTCGGTTCCCGTTACATTTGTGGTCACATCCTTCATGCTGTTGTCGAACTCATTGTCAAACATCTCAACCACATAATTTGGTTCAATATACTCGACATTTTCGGCATCGGCAAATTCTTCCGCAGCATCGATATCATCCGCAAGATAAAGACCGTCTGCATATTCTATTTGCTCGATTCCCTCCGTATCCTCATCCATGAGCATCGCTCTGTCGTCTTTAAGCTTTACAATATACCCATCATACTCCGAATCATCCAGACCGCTTGTTTCTTTATCAAGCTCATCTTCCATCTGACTCCATGTTGAAATTCCTGCTTCAGCATCTGACTTTGTCATTGCCAGTACCGGCATCGGCAAAGAGCCGCACATAAATATACACAATGCGCCTGCTGTTGCACGAAACTTACTGTTAAACTTCATATGTACTCCTTAATTACTACCAAAAAATTTTAAGCCCCATCCGAGGCCTACTTCTTCTGCGATTTACCCATCACTCGGTCATTATCTGATTTTTTCCATCATTGCTTAATTTCACCATCCGACCGTCCTGTTGCGCCCTTGGCAAGTTTTTCATCCTCGACGAGCCTCTTACTCTTTGCAAGCGTCTTAACTTCTGACGAGCCTCTTGCACCCGGCGAACTGCCCTGATGAGTTTTTCACAGACTGCAGATCAAACAACACACATTTTTTTCGGCTAAAATCACTCCTTTTCCTTCACAACATGCCACATCAGTGCTTTGATTCGATACCTTTAATGTTCACAAAAAAGGATTCATCAAACGGCACGCCTTGCCAACTGAATAACTATCTATTACATATATTTTATATGATTAGATAACTAATAATAAAGTCCGATGTATCACACACTCCCGGCTGCTCGTCATCGGGCACACGCCTCCCGGACGCATCACTCGCCGAACATGCAATGTCAAACACATCCCGCAGCAGGTGATTGCCGCGCTAACATCGGATGTCACACGTCATCCGGCATCGCAGCGCCCAGACATGCCTCACAAAAACGGATGAATCACACAAGGGCAAAAATGCCGCAGCAGTATCGATACATCTTACAAAATTTCATAAACCACAAAAAAGAACACGCTTAATATCAACGCATTCCTCATATATAATATTTATTTTATATTTACCGTAAATACATTCTAAATAATGTACCTGTTTTACACTTTTTGTCATCAAAATTTGTGTCACCAAACACAGCGTAATTATTATAACACCTAATTCTCTTTTTTTCTATTTTTCAGTAAAAAAACCTAATTTTTATTAAAGAATTAATAATTATAACTAATTATCAGAAATTTTACTCATTTCTCCGACAAACCCGGGCAAACGACAAAAAACCCCCTGTCTGCTTGACAGGGGGTTTTGCTCTTTTTTGATTTACGTTTAATTTGTGGCTCTTTGGATATCGTTATAATACCATGCATCGGCATCATTGTCCGACCATTCTTTATATGTAATTTCTGATGCGGCTTCCAGGATGCGGTTTATGTATGCCGTCGACTCTGCTCTCGTGATATACGCATCAGGTCTGAACGTACCGTCATCATATCCGGTCAGCCATCCTTCCTTGGCTGCATAATTGATGTAATCAGCTGCCCAATGTCCCGAGACATCAAAGAATTGGTCGGGAACTTCTTCGGGCATTTTTTCGTGGCTAAGCGCAAATCTGACTCCGATTACGGTAAATTCCGCGCGAGTTACCGGATCGTACGGCTTAAATTTTCCGCTCGTATAACCTTCGATCATACCGGCATTGCTCAGAAGAAGAATATCTTCATACGACCAATTTTCTTTTGAAATGTCTTTGTAGATATTTTCTTTCGTCGCAAAAGCATCTCTCGACTCGTCAGTCATGAGCCTTACCCACATCGCGGCAGCCTCTTCGCGGCTGAGAAGCTTGTCAGGTCTTATCGTGCCGTCAGGATAACCGTTCAGATATGCGGTATTTTCTCTCATCTTAAGTTCGGCGACCTCATATCTTACGCCGTCGCTGTCGCCACCGTTCTCGGCAGACTCACCTTCGCTGCTCTTTCCGTCGTTCTTTCCGCTGTCCTTGCCGCCGTCTTTGTCACTCAAAATCTTCTGCGAGATTGCGGATCCCGATTCCGGGCTGTTCAGCACGAAGGAAGCCGACGCGCTCCCGAGCACGGCAGCCACGAGGATGATTATTAATATATAAAATTTTTTCTTCTTTTTCATAAAAAATTATCATCCTCCTTTCCGAAACTCGCCGACTCTTCCGGAAATCTGCTGATTTTTCCGGAAATCTGCTGATT
>CAVCIY010000114.1:0-6709 GCA_963602445.1 Lachnospiraceae bacterium
GATTTTCGATTTACGATTTTCGCTTCATTTATCAATTCAGCTTTCGATTCGTTTATCGATTCAGTTTTCAATTCAGCTTTCGATTCGTTTACCGATCTGGTTTTCAATTCAGCTTTCGCTTCGTTTACCGATTCAGTTTTCGATTCGGTTTTCAATTCGGTTTTCAATTCGGTTATAATTTTTCGATTTATTTTTTATTCTGTTCTTCGCATTATATTTCATTTATCACATTATTTTTTATCGGCGAAATTATTATCATGATATTGCATGTATCAATGCCGCTGTGATAAACTCATAGAGCAGTCTTCAAAATTGAAAACCATTATCATTTTAATATCAGTGTTTCGCTGAGTCAAGAGAAAATGAGAACTGTTTTCATTTTTAAAATCCGGATTTATAAAATATCAAGTGATGCATGGGGCTTAATCGATATTTTGTTCGACATTTAACTGCAATTTGCAAGAAAGTGCGGAATTTTATTCTTTTAAGCTTTATAATATCAAAGGAAACGTGAGGTTTTTATGTTTAATATTTTCAGAAGAGACAAAAGCAAAGTTATTTCTCCGGAGAAATATGACGAGATATATAAGCTTCTTGATAAGGTAAGTCCGGTCGATTTCGATTGCGGAAAGCTCTGCGGCGCAATATGCTGCAGCTGCGATTCCAAGCCCGGCAAAGAAGATGATGATGAATTTGGGAGTGCCGCTGCTTCAGACAATGAATTTGATATGGGAATTTATCTGATGCCGGGCGAAGGCGCTTATATAAAAAGCAAAGGCGGAAAAGATGATTTTTTGTGGACAAAAGAAAATCCCCAGGATTATGATTTTCCGAAGTCGTGGAAAGCGCCTCTCACCTTTATAAGATGCAAGACTCCGCCTACCTGCAGGCGTCACCTTCGCCCGATTCAGTGCAGGACATTTCCTCTTGCGCCGCATATTGACGAGAACGGAGATCTCAGACTGATATGTAATGCCTGGGAGCTTCCTTACGAGTGCCCGCTGATAAGCGAAAATATGCTCCTGAACGGCGAATTCGCCGATGCTGCATATGAAGCATGGAAAATGCTTATAGAAGATCCTGCAATTCTTGATTTTGTAATAATGGACTCAAATTTACGAGAAAAGAACGGGATAAAATTTGAGTATGTGATATAGGAAAAATATAAAAACCGCAAAAAACCGAATTGAAGGTTTTTCGCGGTAAATCATTTGTGATCCGTCTTGCAGTATTTCGGTAACCCTGCAGGCAAAATTTCGGTTACTCGGATTGTAGTATTTTAATAACCCAACTTGTGAAATATCGGCTTTTTCTTTTCAAATGTACATACGTACTTAAAGCCGATCGATCTTAAATAGTCATATGCATATGCAAAATTAAATGCCACATGATCCGGATAGTGTGCGTCTGAGCCGACCGTAATGATTTCGCCGTTAAGTGAGTGATAAAGCTTAAGAAGATCTTCCGAAGGCGTGGTATCAAGCATATTATATCTGAATGAAGATGTGTTTAGCTCAATACCTTTGCCATTTTCAATGATATGCTTTAAAATTGCCTCGGCAATTTCGTCATATGCGCTAAATGGCGCAATTTCCGGTGCGTAGCGGTCGATTATATTCATATGTCCAAGACAGCAAAAATCATTATACATTTTCAGATTGTCAAATACATATGTATAAAATTCTTCATAAACGCCATTCGCGCTTTTTCCGTCAAAGAAATGACCGTTGTAAAGAGGCTCTCCTGATGCACAATGAAACGAACCGATTATATAATCATAATCATAAGCGAGAACCGCTTCACGCGCCTTATCAAGCTGGTTGTGCTGTATTCCAACCTCAAGACCCTTTGCGATTTTTATCTTGCTGCCAAATTCGTTCGTCACGCTTTCAAGTGCTTTGTGATATGCGTCGAAGTCAGGCTCAAACGGAAAGTCAGGATCGGGATAACCCGGATCGAAATGGTCTGTGACGGCCATTTCCTTTAGTCCGCGAGAAATTCCCGATTTTATCATGTCGCTTAGAGGCGCATCTGAATCATCTGAGAAAAAAGAGTGTGTGTGATAATCGAAAAACATTATTTCCTCCAAAAGTCTTTTATTCTAAATTGTGTTCTTTCATGAACTGCGCATAATTTTTCGAAGAGATGACATTGCCGCTTTTGTCTACGACCTTAACGACTACTTCTTCATTATTGTTTGAAATTCCGTAAAATGACCTGTATGTGCTGCCAAGTACATAATACAGCCACAGATGAGAGAGAGCGGCATCTTCACTATATTTTGATTTGTCAACTGTTATCGTAAACAGGCTGTAGTCGTCATTGTAATCGACATTAAGAAATGAATCAACGGCATTTTCGCCTTCTAGTGCAGACTCTGTCGTGACATCAATCTGTTCTTTAATTTTTTCAAGCTTTTCCTCGTGCTTTTTTTCTGTCATTGTATATGTGACTGAGCCGTCTTTATTTACGGTTGCATCCGAATAACCAAGTTCCTTTGCGCTTGATTTTATTTGGTCTTCAGTCTGTCCGTTAAATGAATCTGCCGGCATAGTCAAATATACTTTTCCGTCTTTTTTCGTTACCTCAAAATCCGAAGCAGATGTTAAAGATTCCGCATCACTTGAGGAAGCAGCTGTTTCGGTTGAGCTGTCGGATTTGGCTGCTTCGTTTGCCTCGCTTGAGTCATTTGCGTCATTTGCCGTGCTTACAGAGCCTGCCGCTTCATTTTCAGATGAAGATGATGAATCTGTCTTGCTTGTGCCGCATGCAGCCATCGAAAATATCATGCATGCAGCCATTAGGACTGCTATAATTTTCTTCATAATATTAGCCTCTTTTCTTTTACCTTTATGATAAATTCTAAACGTACAAATCTAACCGCATACCCTTAAATCATGCTCTTAAGTCCTGCCGTACGGCGTTATTTGGTAAGAGTTTCCAGCTCGCTGTTTATGCTTTCTTCGCATTCTCTCATTGCAAGTATAGTCATTTCGAAAAGCTTGTCAAGCTCCCAGCCTAGCCTTTCGGCGCCGAGTCTTATAGTATCTCTCGAGCAGCCTGCGGCAAATTTCTTGTCTTTAAATTTTTTTTTCAGGCTCTTTACTTCCATGTCGGCTACGCTCTTTGAAGGTCTCATGAGTGCTGCCGCACCGACAAGTCCCGTAAGCTCATCAACAGCGAAAAGAACCTTTTCCATGAGATGCTCCGGCTCTACATCTGAGCACATTCCGTATCCGTGCGAACAGATTGCGTGAACCATTTCTTCCGGAGCGTTTATTTCTGCGAGAAGCTCCGGCGCCTTCTTACAGTGCTGATCGGGATACATTTCAAAATCAACATCGTGAAGCAGTCCGCAAAGTGCCCAAAAATCAGCATCCTCCTCGAATCCGAGCTGCATGGCAAAATATCTCATGCATCCTTCAACTGTAAGTGCATGTTGGATATGAAAATGTTCTTTATTGTATTTTTGAAGAAGCTCAAGTGCCTGTTCTCTTGTAATTCCTGTATTCATCATCAAATTTCCCCTTTCCGGTTATTGTTTTCGTTGACTTTTTGGAAAATCTTTTTGAATTATTTAAAAATTTCCTCTTATAGAAGCTTTGAAATTTCCTCAATCTCGGTCTCGCCAAGAATGCGGATTCCTTTTTCATTCAGCATTTGCGCAAATATGCCGCTTCCATCTGTAAGAGTCCCTGTAAATGTGCCGTCGTATATTCTGCCGTTTCCGCACGAAGGGCTATTTTCCTTGAGAATGGCAACCTCGCAGTCAAAATAATCGACAATCTGCATCATCTTCCTTGCGCCTTTAAAAAATTCTTCCGTGACATCTGTGCCGTCAGACAAGAAAATCCTGCCTTCCTTCTGCTCAGCCGGATTTCTCGGCGTCGGAAGGCCGCCGTATGATTCGGGGCATACCGGAATCAAATGGTGCTTTTCCTTGAGACGTTCAAGTATCTTTGAATAATTGTTTCCGCCGTTGTATTTGCAATTTATTCCGAGCAGACATGCGCTGACAATAATATTCATCGTTATTTCCTTATATGCTCCTTTCTACGCTTCCTCCGATTTCGGATTTCTTCCCATGAGAAGCTTAAGGGCGCCTGCCGCATCAAGCCTTCCGGCAATTATCTCGCAAACGCTTTCGGTAATAGGCATTTCTACACTGTAAATTTTGGCAAGTTCGCGGGCAGCTTCGGCAGTAAACATTCCTTCCACAACCATGCCGACCTTTTTTACGGCTTCGTCAGGCGGCGTACCCTCGCCTATCATGATGCCGCATCTTCTGTTTCGGCTGTGCATGCTCGTGCATGTGACTATCAAGTCGCCTATTCCGGACAATCCCATGAATGTATTTCTGTCAGCACCCATTTTCTTTCCGAGTCTTGCGATTTCGGAAAGTCCTCTCGTCATGAGGGCTGCCTTGGCATTGTCGCCGCATTTCATGCCGTCAAGGATTCCGGCCCCGAGGGCGATGATATTTTTGAGTGAACCGCCAAGTTCAGTTCCGACAATATCCTTAGAAGAATATATTCGCATACATTCTGACATAAAGAGCTTCTGGACAAATTGCGCAACATCCTCATCGAGTGATGAAACTGTAAGAGATGTCGGAAGATTCCTTGCTGTCTCTTCTGCGTGAGAAGGTCCCGAAAGAACTGCAAATCTCGTCTCGGGGCGAATTTCCGCCACAATCTGAGAAATCAATTTGTGAGTTCCCTGCTCTATTCCCTTGGCACAATTTATGACAGGAATGTCACTTGAAATGTAAACATTCGTTTGTTCAAAACAAGATCTGAATGCCTGTGCCGGAACTACGTAAAATACAGCTTCAGCATCTTTTATTGCTTTTTCCGGCTCTGAAGTGAAGCTTACATTTTCGTGTATATTTACACCTGGGAGATATTTTTCGTTTGTTCGTGAGGCAGACATATCTTGCATCATCTTCTGATTTCTGCCCCAAAGCCTGACATTGTGCCCGTTTCGGGCAGCAGCTATCGCAACGGCGGTGCCCCAGCTTCCGGCACCCATTACAGCAATTGTGTGTCTAGTCATAAATATTTTCCCTTTCATAAAGCTTTCTCATACTTTAAAATTTCACTAAAAGAGCGGAGGCTCCTCTCCTTTTATGAGTCGTTTGATATTTGCCCTGTGTCCGAAAATTATGAGTAATGCGGGTATAATGCACCAAAGCGGGAAGATATCCGACCTTACAAGCGGAGAGTCGAAAGCCTTCAAAAATATAAGCGAGGAAAAAGGAAGTGAGATTGCGCCAAGAAGCGAACCGACAGACATCCTTTTTGTGATCAAAAGTGCGGCGGCTGCTATCAAGAGACCTATAAGTCCTACGCGCCAATCAAGAGCAAGAAGTACTCCGAGCGTGGCAGCAACGCCTTTTCCGCCTTTGAATCCATATATAATAGGCCACATGTGCCCGACTATGACAGCCGTAGCGCAAAGCATACCGCATATAGGTGACACAGCCTTCCCTATGAGGACCATTATGAAACCTTTAAGAATATCAATAAGGAAAACCGCAAGAGCCGCTTTCTTGCCGAGCACCCTGAGAGTATTTGTCGTGCCCGGATTTCCGCTTCCTTCTTTTCTGATATCGTGTCCCTTAAGTCTTGCTATTATCGTTGCAGGTGAAATATTTCCGGCAAAATATGAGGCTAACGCTAAAATAATGGTAAGGATAACCTTTAAAAGGACTTTCATAATTCATTTTCTCCTTTTTCCCTAAATACAAACTTAACAGAAGTTCCCGTGAACTTGAAATTGTCTCTGATTCTATTTTCGAGATATCTTGCATAAGAAAAGTGCATCAGATCTCTGCTGTTTACCTTAAATGCAAACAAAGGCGGCTTCGTACCGACCTGCGAGACATAATATATCTTAAGCTTCCTGCCCTTATCCGAAGGCGGCTGTTTCATAAGGGTGGCGTCTGCAATTACCGCATTCAGCTGGCCTGTCGGAATTCTCATAGAGCGCTGATCTGCTACTTCCTTTGCAAGAGAGAGAACCTTCATCATTCTCTGGCCCGTCTTTACGGAAATGAAGAGGATAGGAGCGTACGGAACAAATGTAAGCTCGGCTCTCAGCTCCTTCTCAAATTTGCTCATAGTATATGTATCCTTTTCGATAAGATCCCATTTGTTTACTGCTATGATAACTCCCTTTCCTGCCTCATGTGCAAGACCGGTGATTTTCTTGTCCTGCTCGCTTATTCCTTCTGATGCGTCAATCATTACGATACACACATCACTTCTTTCTATAGCTGTAATGGCGCGTACTACGCTGAAGCGCTCGATGTCGTCAGTGACCTTCTTCTTTTTGCGAATGCCGGCAGTATCAATGAGAAGATATTTCTGACCTTCATGCTCAAAAGGCGTATCAATCGAATCTCTTGTAGTGCCCGCAATTTCACTTACGATCACGCGATTTTCGCCGATAATGGCATTTATAAGCGATGATTTTCCTGCATTTGGCTTGCCTATGACAGCAATCTTGATGTCATCCTCCTCTTCAGGTGTTCTTGAATCCTTTGGAAATTCTGCGACTATCTCGTCAAGAAGATCTCCAAGGTTCAGAGAATTTGCGGCAGAAATAGGAATCGGCGCACCGAGTCCAAGTTCGTAAAAATCATAATATTCGTCCGGAACCGTAGGTGTGTCTATCTTATTTGCGGCAATAATAACATGTCTACCCG
>CAVCIY010000115.1:0-6571 GCA_963602445.1 Lachnospiraceae bacterium
TTCGATTCCCGGTGGGGTCACCAGCTAACCCTTGATTTACGTCAAGGGTTTTTTTATAGTTGTTTATTGTTGACGCAAAATCAATCGAATTGTATCATATACAGTGTGAGAATAAAAAGATAAGAACTGCAGAATATGCGGATTTATAAGAGCTGCAGAATATGTGGATTCACAAAAACTGCGGAGATCTGCAGAATATGCGGACTTATAGGAACTGCGGAGTACTGCAGAATTACAAGAATTATAAGAACTGCTGATTGAGCAAATTGATTAGTACTGCGGATAATGAGCTGTGGATTGCGGATAAGGAGTGAATTTTATGATGACCATAAGAGAACTCTCTTCAGTGCTTGATATATCTTATGAGGCGGCGAGGAGTCTCGTCAGCCGCCAAAAAGGGTCACTGGAAGGACATATTTCAAAAGTCGGAGGAAAGCTTTGTCTTGATGACGAAGCCGTGGATATGCTTATTAAATTAAGAAAAGAACCTGCTTCAGTACGAGCTGCCGCAGCACGTGCCGCATCAGCATCGTCCCCGAAATCAAAGCGTAAATCAACCAAATCAGTCTCGAATAAACGATCTAAAAAAAGAAAAAGTTCAACTCAAGAAAATAATATAAATGACGACACGTCTGCAATGGACTTTACAGTTGACGATTCTGACGCTAAAGCAATGGATGTTGCAGTTGACGCAACCGGTGAGGCTGATAAAACCGGTGAGGCTGATAAAACCGGTGGGGTTGATACAGCCGGAAGAGCTGACAAAAATGCAGATGATTTAAAATATGATGAAATATTAAGACAACTTGTACAGCTTTCTGATATGAAAGAAGAAATCTCTAAAATCAGCAGTTTAAGCGATAAACTTGCGAAATTTGAAAATTTGCCCGATGAGTTTGCAAAGTCAGAAGATATAAAATCCAAGCTTGAGGAAATCGAAGACACCCTCGAAAGTATGATTGAAGGTATGTCGTACAAGCCGGGGCATATGTCTTTTTCAGAAAATTCGGGTTCAGATTCAGATATGATCGATGAGATAATGCAAAAGCTTGACAGTCTGTCCGAGAGCTTAGATGAAAATCAGAAATTACTTTCTGAAATGATTGAAATGTACGAATCTCTTGCAGCAGAAAACGATGCGAAAAAACGTCAACTTGATGCAAGAATTTCGGCCGGAAGAGAGATCGCTCTCAGAGACAGTCGAAAAAGTAAAATATTTGCTGTTTTAGTCGGAGCGCTGGGAGCTGTTGCGGTCTCAAAGCTTGGAAAGGATCTTATTGTGAAATTTCGTGACAGGTTTTTAAGATAGGTCTATCCTAGCTTAAGCTGTAAAATTGACAGAGATTTGAATTTTTGCTTTACTGTGACATCGCCGGAAACTGTTTCAGAGGGTTCTTCTTAAGCTTTTTCCGGCGTTATCAGATATTTTTGGATGTTGTTTGCGGCTTGAATTTCGCGGTTGGCGTTTCGCGACTGTTGTTTTGTGGCTAGTGTTTTGCGACTGGTGTTTGTGGCTGCTGTTTCGCGGTTGGCGTTTAGCGGCTGATGTTTTGTGGCTAGTGTTTCGTGACTGTTGTTTTACGGCTGCTGTTTCGCGGTTGGCGTTTCGCAGCTGATGTTTCGCAGTTGGCGTTTCGCGACTGGTGTTTTGTGGCTAGTGTTTCGCGGCTGATGTTTTGTGACTGGTGTTTCGCGATTTGTGAGTATTGTTTTAGATATTGTTTGCGGCTGTCGGTTTGCGGCCGCTGTGAGGAGGGTTAAGTCATGATTTGCGGTATGACATATTTTGAGATTTTAAGTTATTTTATAATTTATTCTTTTATCGGATGGGTTGTTGAAGTTGTATATCATGCGGCTTCATGGGGCCAGATCATTAACAGGGGTTTTTTGAACGGACCTGTATGTCCGGTTTATGGATTTGGCGTGGTTGCGGTCTTTGCAATGGTTAATTTGATTGATGAAGCCGGAATTGTTCTGAATGACTTATGCCTTTTTTTTGCCGGATGCGTGATTGCGACGGTTATTGAGCTTGCAGCCGGATGGCTTCTTTATACATTTTTTCACGCAAGGTGGTGGGATTACTCCGAAAAGCCTTGGAATCTAAACGGATTTATTTGTCCTGAGTTTTCTCTTATATGGGGACTTGCGATTCTTCTTGTTATTAAGGTTTTCCAAAAGCACGTCAAAATGCATACAGCAAATATCAATGTTTCTTTGTACAGTTGGATTATACTTGCTGTTATTTACGCATTGCTTATTGCTGATATGATCGTGACTGTTGCTGTAGTGAACGGGTTAAATAAGCGTCTTACTCGTTTAGATGAAATAACCTCTGATATGCGGATACTAAGCGACAAACTTAGTGAAAAAGTCGGAGAAAAGACTATTGGTGCTACAGTGAAGGTCGAAGAAAGCAGAGTGCAGGCTGCTTTGGCTCGTGCTGAGCTGCGGGATAGGGGAACTGAACTTAAAGAACGTATTCCGGATATTCGCACCCGTCTGACCGCTCTTAAGCGCGAATACATTGATACTGCAAACTCGCTGACTCATAATAAATGGTTCGGATACGGACGACTGCTTGCCGCATTTCCGCATATGAAGCTTAAGAAAAATCAAAACATTTTGCAAAAACTTAGAGAATGGAAATTTGTGGAAAGCCACGGCAATCGTGATAATACGGAAAGCAACGAGAATCATGATAATACGGAAAGCCATGAAAATCATGATAATACGGAACGCCGTGAGAATCATGATAACGATAATAACGAAAATAAAGGTAATGACTAAGATTACGGTTAAGATAACGACTAAAATATTCATGACCGCAAAAATAATAAAAATACTGAAAAATACTGAAAAAATAGTGATATAACGAAAATGGTGAAAAGAGCCGGTAATACAGGAAACTACTGCCGCAGAGGAAGCATAGCAGAAAGATTTGCGGTGAAGCCGCGCAATGAGAACTGCGGTGAAATTGTGTAAATGAAAATTTGGTGGTCAAATGATGGTAAGATTTATTATTATTCAGGCAATAGGAATTGTGGGAACTGCAATTTTCTTCTTGTCATATCAATTTAAGAATAACAAGACATTGTTTAGAGTGCAATTTTTGTCATATCTGATATATACGGTTCATCTGCTTTTACTGGGAGCTGTGACGGGAGGAGTTAGTTATGCGATAAATACTCTCAGATCATTTTGCCTTGGAAGTGATGCAAGTTTTTTAAAGAGTAAGCAAATGTGTGCAATTATATGCGCACTTCAGATACTGACGCTTGTTCTTACATGGACGGGATGGATTTCTATTCTTCCGGTTGCGGCAAATATCGCAGCGACGATTGGCGGATATACCAAAAATCCACAGAAGATAAGGGCTGCAGGTATTTTTATCAATTCGCCGTTATGGATTATTTACAACATTCTTGTAGGCTCACTCGCAGGGATTCTTGACGAAATTGTCAGTGAGGCATCGATGATTATTTCGGTGATCAGATACGGATGGAAGAATCTTGATCATGTGGAAGATTGAATGAGCCTTAATCGCACGAAGGCATAAAAAGTTTCTATACGCATGGGTATAAAAAGTCTAGACGTGCGACGGTAAAAAAATTTTCGGCTGTGCGGCGGTAAAAAAGCTTTCGGTGTCTGGCAATATAAAAAGGTCTAGGCGTGCGGCGGTAAAAAAGCTTTCGGTGTATGACGAAGTAAAAAATTCTTGACTTAGTGGCGAATGAAAGGGTTGTAATATGCTTGCAGTGTGTGTTATAATGGCATATGCCATTAAAAATCTTTTATTTTTTATAAATGCATCGATGTCATGTGTATCTGTGGCACACATCTGTGGTACACACCTGCGAGATGCTTCAAGGGAGTTTTTCTGTTGATTCTTTTGCGTGATGCATCTGTTTAAAGGAGGGTTCTATGCCTCGGATAAAAAAAAGAAGAGTATGTAAAGAACCTGATTTTAGCAGGTTTGGGCCATCTGAAAAATGCGGCGGCGGTATTATTATAATGAGTGTCGATGAGTATGAGACGATTCGTCTCATCGATAAAGAAGGGCTTAATCAAGAGGAATGCGCGGATCGTATGGGGATTGCCAGGACTACTGCTCAGCTGATATATAACAATGCTCGCCGTAAGCTGGCGGATTGTGTGACAGAAGGCAGAGTGCTTCATATTGAAGGCGGAAATTATGATATTTGCAACGGCAATGCATTTTGTCCAAACTGCCTAAAGACATTTGATGCAATTTCAATGATGGTAGAGAGAAAGGAAGATAATCGAATGAGAATAGCGGTAACTTATGAAAACGGACAGATTTTTCAGCATTTTGGCCATACAGAAGAATTTAAGCTGTATGATGTAGAGGATGGAAAGGTTGTAAGTGAACAGGTTGTAGATACAAACGGTCAGGGGCATGGCGCTCTTGGCGGATTTCTTGCGGCAGCAAAGGCAGATGTTCTTATCTGCGGCGGTATCGGCGGCGGTGCCAAGAATGCTCTTGCGCAGGCAGGCGTAGAGCTTATGGCTGGCGTTTCAGGCAGTGCGGATGCGGCTGTTCAGGCTTATCTGGCGGGAGAACTCGTTTACAGCCAGGATGCAAATTGCAGTCATCACGATCATGAAGAAGGACACAGCTGCGGTTCGGGCGAAGCGCACAGCTGCGGCATAGGTGCGGGAAGCAGCTGCGGTCACGGCTGCTAAGAAGAATGTCGCAGCAGCTGCGCATTATCTGAAGACAGTGCCCTTGTGCATGTGATATGCGAAGATTTCATATTATGAAAAATTACGGCGGCTTGTTTTAGCCGCCGTTTTTAGATTTACTCTTTGGATTTTCAGATTAATGTTCGAATTTTTGGATTAGCTCTTCAGATTTTTAGATTAGCTCTTCAGATTTTCAGATTTACGTTCAAATTTTTAGATTAGCTCTGCAGATTTTCATGTTTACTTTCGAATTTTTAGATTAGCTATTCAGATTTTCAGGTTTTTTCGAATTTTGGGATTAGCTATTCAGATTTTCAAGTTTTTTCGAATTTTTGGATTAGATCTTCAAATTTTGGGATTTGGAGTCCAACTTTTCGGATTTATCTTGTTTATTTTCAGATTTGTTTTTTTAAATTTTTTCAAGAAGCTTTCTGCGCTGTCTGCGAACTCTGTTTATATGCCTTTCGTATTCGCCGCTGTTTAGCAGCTCCACAAGGACAAATTGTTCAAATACGGGAACCGTACACGAATAAAACCCGAGTTTGCTGTTGAATATATCGACAAGCTTCTTAGGAAGAATCATATATCCGATTCTTATCGAAGGCGCAATCGTCTTTGAAAATGTGTTTACGTAAATTACATTTGAAGAATCCGACATCGAAAATACAGTATCTTCGGATTTCCTCGAAACAGTCAGTTCGGATTCATAGTTGTCTTCGATTATATATCCGCCTCGCTCAAATGCCCAGCGAATATATTCTTGTTTTTTTGACGCATCGGCGGATATTCCGCTCGGATAGCTGTTGAATGGTGTAATATGAAGCACGGACGCGTGTGATGCCGAAAGTTCTTCGGTCTTGATTCCGTTTGAACCCATTGAAAGAAACTCGCATGTCACGCCATATGCTCTGTAAACCCGGCTGATTTTTTCATATGAAGGATCCTCAAGCGCATAAATGCAATCATTTCCGAGTAGCTGCACGATAAGACCGTAAAGATATTCTGCTCCCGATCCAACGACAATCTGCCTTGGATTTACATATATGCCGCGACTGCGCCCCAGATAAGTGCTAATTGCAATGCACAGATCATCGCAGCCGCGGTTTGGTGATTTGACTAGCAATCTTTCGCCGTAATCTGAAATCACGCGGCGCATCGTTTTTGAGAGTACGGTAAAAGGGAATGACTCAATTTGTATATTGCTGTCAGATTGTACATCGCTGTCAGATTGTACATCGCTGTCAGATTGTACATCGCTGCCAGATTGCGCATTGCTGTCAGATTGTGCATTACTGTCATAAATAATGTCAGCATGAGTTTGCCGGTCGTTTCTTATGGTGATGTCAGGACGAATCATTTGTCCGATGCTTGAGACGATGCTCTGATTTTTCTGAAAATCAGACGCAGTATATATCACATACATTCCGCTTCTCTGCCTGGCTTCCAGATAACCTTCCTCGCACAGCAATTCAAGTGCGTGTTCCACCGGGATAACGCTTAGTCCCGTCTCCGTTGCAATAGTTCTTTTTGACGGAAGCTTACTGCCGCAAGGGTAAGATCCTGATATGATATCCTGACGCAAAAAATAATAAAGCTGCAGATATGCAGGTATTTTCTTTGATTTATCGATTGTATAATTCATCTGGTTATATATAATTCCTTTAAACTGATTATTTCAATATATTCAGTTATATAGTAACTTATTATTCATTAAAAGTAAACAAATGACAGAAAAAACATATCGCCGGCAGGAAAAATATATCGATGCGGGGAAAACATATCGCCGGCAGGAAGAATACATCGACGGCGGGAAAAACATATCGCCGGCAGGAAGAAATGCATTGACGGCGGGAAAACATATCGCCGG
>CAVCIY010000116.1:0-6471 GCA_963602445.1 Lachnospiraceae bacterium
TTCATGAGATGCATCGGCAAAGGACAGCGAGTCCGCATCGCTTTCATGAGATGCATCGGCAAAGGACAGCGAGTCCGCATCGCTTTCATGAGATGCACCAGCAAAGGACAGCGAACTGATTTTATGAGACTCGTTAACTAAAACTAACGGGCTGTTTACCAATTTTCTGCCCAAATCATTTATGACAGAAGAGAAGTGATGATATACAGGTCTGCTTATCATGACTGCATCGCCGGGAATTGTCAATGTGCGTATGGCATTTGCAATAGCGAAGATTACGCCGGGTGTCTGTATGATCCATTTTGGACTTATCTCGAAATCGTATCGGTCGCGAAACCACCTTGCGACTGCCAAAGTGCATTCTTTATCCAGACTCGGGTAGCCGTAAATCCCGTGGTCGGCGCGTTTTTTTAGAGCTTCTTTTACGGGATTCGGCGAAATGAAATCCATATCTGCGACCCACATCGGAATAACAGTTCTTCCCTTCCTGTCGGACGGCAGATTTGAATATTTTATCGAATCAGAAGCTGCTCTGTCGTATATTTTGTCGAAGTTGTAGTCTTCGAATGTCATGTCATTTTTCATCATATCCCGAGCAACCTCACATTTGATTCAGAAATATCCACACTTTGCAATGGAAGCAAATTTCATCGCACTTAAACCAAATTAATTTTATCATATTGTTTCAAGACAGACAAACATTTTCGAAAAATAAACACTGCATTTAAAGTATCAAAGACCTGGAAAACGACGGACGTGCGTAAACGGCGAACGGCACGGAAGCAGCTTAGGATGCAGAACTGACTGGCGGCGCGAAGCAGGCGGCTGGCGCGTAAACGGCGGACGGCAGGGAAGCGGCTTAGGATGCAGAACTGACTGCTGGCGCTAAGCAGGCGGCTGGTGCGTAAACTGCTGGCGCGTAAACGGCGAACGGCAGGGAAGCGGCTTAGGATGCAGAACTGACTGGCGGCGCAAAGCAGGCGGCTGGCGCGTAAACGGCGAACGGCAGGGAAGCGAGCCGGCGAACAGCCGAGGGAAGCAATTTCGGGAAGAGAGATGTTTGACGATAAGGGGTAAGTATAATATAATATTCATGATTGAGAAAGTCGGATCTAATGAATCAAACTGAGGAAATTAAATTATGGATAATTCAGAAAATAATAATGAAAAAATGGATGTCAAATTTGTGAGAAGTCAGATTGACGGGACAAATCCGAGCGATTCTGCGGATGCCTATAGGGGAGATTCAGCGAATGCTTTTACGGGAGCTTCTGCCGGAACTTCTGCGAATGCCTTTACGGGAACTTCTGCGAATGCCTTTACGGGAACTTCTGCCGGAACTTCTGCAAGTGCTCCTGCAGGTGTTTCTGCGCCTTTTACTGCAGCATTTTCAGATCCCGGCAAGAAAGCGGGCAAGAAGAAAATGAAGAAAGGCGTTAAGGCTGCGATTATTGTGGGTATTATTCTTGTGGCTGCCATAGTGCTTATCGTCATATTTGCAAAGACTGAAAATACAAATGCCGGTGTAATCGGCGGTGTGGGTGAGGATTATATAGGTGTGATGTATATTGAAGGAAATATCATGTCCTCCTCAGATGCCGGAACGAGTGAAACCTACCAGCACGACTGGCTTTTGGAGAATGTCGATTCGATGATAGATGATGATCACAATAAAGCTATCATGCTTTATGTCAATTCTCCTGGAGGAACTTCCTACGAATCAGATGAAATGTACAGAAAGCTCATGGAATATAAGTCAGATACCGGCAGACCGATATATGCGTATTTTGCGAGTGAGGCGGCCTCGGGTGCATATTATATAGCTTCTGCGGCTGATTATATTGCTGCGGACAGAAATACACTTACCGGCTCAATAGGCGTATATATGGGACCTATTTTGGATGCTTCGGAGCTTTTGACTAAGGTCGGCGTCAAGGCTGATATTATAAAATCTTCCGAAAATAAAGCGATAGGCAGCGGATATGAGCCTGTTACGGACGAACAAAAAGCGATTTACCAGTCTATTATAGATGACATTTACGAGCGCTTTTTGGGGATTGTGATTGACAGCCGGGGATATACGGAAGCTAAGGCGCGTGAGATTGCGGACGGCCGCCCGTATACAGCGACGCAGGCATTGGAAAACGGACTTATTGATGAAATATGTACCTTTGACGAAGTTCTTGATGAGATGATCGAATCGGAATTTTTGGAGGACTGCGCGAGATATGATATCCGTTATACACCGGAGAGCTCGATATACAGCGGTCTTCTGGGGATCGGATCGTCGCTTAAGGAACTGGCAGATTCAAAGAAATCGGAAGCCGAGCAAGCACTGGAACTCGTAAAAGAGGCGAGCGATGTAAAGGCATATTGCCTGATGAGATGACCGGTGAAGCGTGCGGCGTGAAGGTGTGCTGCCTAGTGAGATGACCGGTGAAGCGCGCGGCGTGAAGGTGTGCTGCCTGGTGAGATGATTAGATAATATGCAAAGTAACAGAAGAAGCTTTAGGTATAATTTAGAAGGAGAAAATAGTGAACGAGCAGGAATTTTTGAAAAATTTTGGTGGTAGTGAAAATGCAGGCAGAAAGATGGGTATTCCTGATGATGTGAAGGACTCGTTTAATTCACTGCAGGAAATGATGTCTGACTTTGATTCAGAATCAAAGAGCGGTGCGGACGCGGCGAAGGAGCAGTCGGCGTCGGAGTCGCACAAGCTTAGGATGCCTTGGGAAGATGACGGGAAGTCTGCGTCGGCGCCTGCGCAGTCATATGCGGCCGGCTCTGACAAGCCTCTCAGGCCGTGGGAGACTCCGGCTCCGGCAAGAAACGACCAAAGGCCGGCATCGTCTTCGGCAGCTGCGGCGAAAAAGACACCCGAAATCAACGAAAATGACGGCGAGGGCACAGACAAGAATATTGAAAAATGTCCTTTCTGCAAGAGAAGATTTTCTGCAAATATAGCAAGAAAACTCCTTGGCTCAAGCAATATTACAGTATGTGAAAAATGTGCGGACAAGCTGTCTAAGGAATATGACGCATGTCTTGCAGCTGAAGATGACGAGTCATACCGAAATGCATGCGAAGAGCTTGTTGAAAAAATCGACACGTCAGGATTTGCAAGAAATGCGGCTATTGATATTCAAAATCTGTTGAACAAAGAGCTTACCGAGCAGAAAATGGCAAAAAAAATCAAGGAAAGCGAAATGATGCCCGAGCAGATTGATGAAGACGAAACGGACGAAACAGACGAACATGATCCGGAGAATATTGCTTTTGAGCCACTAAAGCCGGCTAAAAAGAGGTTCAGTCTTTTTAGAAAAAAGGAAGAAATCGGTTATTGGGAATATAAGACTATAGATCTTGGAAAATCAGGCGGAATAGGTCTCAATGCCCGCAAGATCGAGAAGGTTCTAAATAAACTCGGAAGAGAAGGATGGCGCCTTAAGGCTGTCCTAAGCGATTTACAGGAAAAGGAAGAAAATCAATATTCATCTCCTGACGAAAGCTTTGGAAAGACAAAAGAGTATGCAGTTGACCAAAATATAATCATTCTTGAGAGATATGTTAAGATAGATTTGTAACTTAAGATAGATTTGTAACATAGGATAGATTTGCAGCGTTCAATCTTTTGCGTTTAAACGAAGTGGGACTTATTTCCCGGTGTGAAACTGATTTTTCAATGCGAAACTGATTTTTGAT
This sequence comes from Lachnospiraceae bacterium, assembly GCA_963602445.1. Lineage (GTDB taxonomy): Bacteria > Bacillota > Clostridia > Peptostreptococcales > Anaerovoracaceae > Alangreenwoodia. Next base: position 3,704 of record CAVCIY010000116.1, read on the forward strand.
TCGAAAAAATTCAAAAAATATCACAAATATGACAAATGTCAAGTATTTTTACTTGACAGCAGAAAAGCTGTGTGTTACTCTAACAGAGGTGTCTTTGCGGAGGCCTCTGTTTTTGTTTGAAGATTTAAAGTTGTTAAAGATGCAAGAAACATAAAGATTAAGAACTTTAAAGATTCATTACTTTAGAGGTTTAAGAACTTTGAAGATTAAAGAATTTTAACGATTCAAGAACCTTGAAGACTTGAGAACCTTAGAAATTCAAGAACTTTAGAGAGTTAATGACTTTAGAAATTTCGGACGTGTTGCCCGATTTTAATCGTGACATGATAGCAAGCTTCTTTTATATTGAGCACGAAGGAGATGCGGTGAGTATGGACAAAATCTTTGAAATCGGCATACTTTACGATTTTTACGGAGAACTTCTCACAGCGCATCAGAAGCATATCGCCCAATTGTATTTTGAAAACGATTATTCATTGGCGGAGATTGCTGAAGAGACAGGAAAAAGCAGGCAAGCAGTGCATGATGTAGTCAGCAGAACTGAGAAGATTTTGCGCTCCTACGAGGAGAAGCTTGGGCTTGCTGCGAAATTTCACAGACGAGAGCAAGAGATAGAATCTGTCCGTCAAAGTCTTGAAAAATTGAGTCGGCTATATGATGAGAATCCGGAGCTTAAGGAAAGGCTTAAGGATATAGAAGACGCAGTGCAAAGACTTGAGGATTGAGCAGTGCAAAGGCGTGAGGACTGAGCGGTGCAAAAACTTGAGGACTGAGCGGTGCAAAGACTTGAGGACTGAGATGAAAGGGAGGTGTTTCGGTGGCGTTTGAAGGACTTTCAGATAAACTTCAAAGTGTTTTTAAAAAACTCAAAGGAAAAGGTACTCTTACTGAGAGCGACATAAATGACGCTATGCGAGAGGTCCGTCTTGCTTTACTCGAGGCAGACGTAAACTTCAAGGTTGTAAAGCAATTTGTGGCTAATGTCAAAGAAAAGTGCCTCGGTGCGGATGTACTCAAGAGCCTGACTCCGTCGCAGCAAGTCATCAAGGTTGTAAATGACGAGCTCGTGGACATTATGGGCGGCACAAACAGCAAGCTCACATATTCGCCTACAGGCTTTACTGTTATCCTGCTGGTAGGTCTTCAGGGTACAGGTAAGACAACTACCGCCGGTAAGCTTGCCGCATATCTAAAGAAAAACGGCAAGAAGCCTATGCTTGCGGCATGCGACGTTTACCGTCCCGCAGCTATTGACCAACTGGAAATCGTAGGCCAAAAGGTAGATACACCTGTTTTTCTTGACAGAGAAGAAAAGCGCCCGGAGGTCATTGCCCAAAGAGCAATGAAAGAAGCCGAATATAAAGGATATGATGTCCTTATAGTAGATACTTCAGGCCGACTTCATATAGATGAAGAACTTATGCAGGAGCTGGTAGTTATCAGAGACACTATCAAGCCGCATGAGACGCTCCTTGTAGTCGATGCACTCGCCGGTCAGGATGCCGTTACGGCAGCAGACGGATTCAACCAAACCGTAGGCGTTGACGGTATCATAATGACAAAGCTTGACGGTGACTCCAGAGGCGGTGCCGCACTTTCGGTAAAAGCCGTTACCGGAAAGCCTATCAAGTTTGTCGGTATGGGAGAAAAATTCGATGCTCTCGAGCCGTTTCATCCCGAAAGAATGGCCTCAAGAATCCTCGGCATGGGCGACATGCTCAGCCTCATTGAAAAGGCTCAGGAGGCTTATGACGACAAGCAGGCTGAAGAGCTCGAAAGAAAAATCAGAAAGAACCAATTTACTCTTCAGGACTTCCTCGAGCAGATGGGTCAGGTCAAGAAAATGGGAGGACTCACAAAGCTTATCGGTTTGATACCGGGAGTAAATGCCCAGAAAATTAGCGATGATGATCTGGAAAAATCCGAATACGAATTTGTTCGCATGGAAGCTATTATTAATTCCATGACTCTTAAAGAAAGAGACGACCCAAAGCTTTTGAATGCAAGCAGAAGACAGCGCATAGCAAAAGGCTCGGGTACATCTGTTCAGCAGGTAAATTCACTCATAAAGCGTTATGAGGATGCCAAAAAGATGATGAAGCAGATGACGGGCGGAGTCGGAATAAACAAGCACGGGAAACCGTCGTATAAGAATTTAAATAAGAACAAGAAGAAAAAGAAGAAGAAAAAGTAAGCTGCAATTTCGCACGAAGCACGGCAAATATACACAAAATGTATCCGATATTTGTACAAAGTACATCCGGAATTTACGCAAAGCGTGACCAGAATCTGCACAAAGTACGGTGGAAAGCTACACAAAGTGTATCACAAGTCTGCGCAAAGTGCGATGGAAAGTTGCACAAAGTGTATCGCGGGTCTGCGCAAAGTGAAACGAAAAATTACTTACAATATGCTGATAATCAGTTAAAAACTGTCAGATATATCATTTATTATTTTAATATTTTATTGATTTTTTTATTAACCATAGGAGGTTACAGACATGGTAAAGATCAGATTAAAGAGAATGGGCGCTAAGAAAAAGCCTTTTTACAGAGTAGTAGTTGCTGATTCACGCGTAGCAAGAGACGGCAAGTTCATCGAGGAACTCGGTTATTATGATCCTCTGAAGGATCCTGTAGAGATCAATATTGATGCCGAAAAAGCTCAGAAGTGGCTTGCAAATGGTGCGCAGCCTACAGAAACTGCAAAGGCTCTTCTTAAGAAGTCCGGGATTATTGCGTAAGAGTGGTGAATGGCGTGGTACAGTT
>CAVCIY010000117.1:0-6250 GCA_963602445.1 Lachnospiraceae bacterium
GTTTTCTGCGCTGCCCGTCACGATGCCGTTCACGCTGTTTTCTACGCTGCCCGTCACGATGCCGTTCACGCTGTTTTCCGCGCTGTCTGCCACACTGCCGTTCACGCTGTTTTCCGCGCTGTCTGCCACACTGCCGTTCACGCTGCTTTTCACATTGTCATTCACGCTGCTTTTCACGTTACTTTTTACATTTTTATTCATGACTTCCCCTCCGTTTCAGCAGCGCTACGCAGAAATTCAGTAAGAGGATAAATACGAACAGTACAACGCCTGTCGCGATAAGCGCCTCTCTGTGAAGTCCCGACGCATAACCCATTTCAATTACGATATTTGCCGTGAGGGTACGCACTCCCTTGAATATTCCGTCAGGAAGCCTTGCCTGGTTGCCTGCGACCATTATTACCGCCATAGTCTCGCCGATTGCTCGCCCGATTCCAAGCACCAGTGCTGCGATCACGCCCGACTTCGCCGCAGGAAGAATTACCGTAAATATTGCTCTCTCGTGTGTGCCGCCAAGGGCAACAGCGCCTTCATAATAATGCTTCGGGACGGCGCGAAGTGCCGATTCCGTAAGACCGATAATTGTCGGCAGAATCATCATCCCGAGAAGAATAGAAGCTGTAAGGATGCTGCTTCCGTTTCCCGAGCTTTTGATTATTCCCATACTTCTCAAACTTCTTCCCAACTCCCTTACAAGCGGAACCAATACTACCAGACCAAAGAATCCATATACGACGGAAGGTATACCTGCCAAAAGCTCCGTCGCCGCTTTAAGAGGCTTATATATTTTCTTCGGGCAATAGAATGCCATGAATACTGCCGTCAGGACACCTATCGGAACTCCGAAAACGATTGCGCCCGCCGTCACATACAGGCTTCCGAGAATCATGGGAAATATTCCGTAAATGTCATTGTTTGGCTTCCATTTGGTGCCGCTGAGAAAATCAAGAAATCCGATTTCTTTCATTGCAGGGATTCCGTTTGCGAACAGGAAAATACAAATAAGCGCTACCGCCAGCACCGAAGCGCAGGCGGCAACAAAGAAAACTCCCTGCATAGATTTTTCTTTCCATGCTTTATGCTTCATTCTAACACTCCCCATAACCGAGCCGCTCTAAGGCCCGACTATGTACAGCTGCATTTAGGCACAGCACCGGGATACCCGACGCTGCGCTCTAAATGCTGTATGGTTTAATATTTCATGTTGAAATTTTTGGCTGATATTCAGCACTGATGTTTCACGTTGATGTTTTACTCTTTGTGCCTTTTAATTTTCTGATTTTTCCGCTGTCCTTACATATCGAGAACATCGTCCCATGTAAGTGCTTCGCCGATGTAAATGTTCTTTACCTGGTCTACAGAAAGGTCATCTGTTGTATTGTTCTTATTTACTACTACTGCAATACCATCTGTAGCAATAACTGTAGCTTCCAGCTCAGATGCTTCATCATCCTTAAGTTCACGAGATGCCATACCGATATCATAGCTGCCGTCGATTGTAGAAGTCATACCTGTTGTGGAATCTGTTGTCTGAAGTTCGATGTCTGCATTTGCATTTACTTTCTTATATGCTTCGATCAATTTTTCCATTACCGGCGATACGGATGAAGATCCGCCGACTACCGCCTTGCCTGAAGGAGCAGTTCCGGAATAAGCCGATACATTATCAACTGCAATATATCCGTTTTCTTCAACTACTGCCTGGCCTTCTGTGCTCATGATGAATGAGATGAAGTCCTCAGCTACTTCGTTGTCAAGATCTTTCTTTGTAGCAATGTTGAAAGGTCTTGAAACCTTATAATCGCCGCTCTTGATATTTTCGGCTGTCGCTTCCACGCCGTCAATCTTGAGAGCCTTTACGCTGTCGTTTAATGCGCCGAGTGATACATATCCGATCGCGTAATCATCGCCTGCTACTGTTGTGAGCATTACAGATGTGCTGTTTGTGATCTGCGCATCCTCTGTCGTATTGTCAACCTTGTTTCCGTCCGCATCCTTTTCTTCGATGCCAAAGAGTTCGATGAACGCACCTCTTGTGCCGGAACCGTCTTCTCTTGAGACGATTGTTATATCGGAAGATGTATCAAAATCTTCTGCCTGCGCCGTGGATTCCGCATCAACGGAATCATTTGCGGAGTCTGTGGTTTTTCCGCATCCTACTGCCATACCCGCTACGATTGCCACTGTTGCTATCACTGCGATAATCTTTTTAAATTTCATTTTTGTCTTCTCCTTTTTACTGCATCTTTCATCTTTTTACTGTATCTTTTATCTATTTTCTTTACTTGCACTTCTTGTGCTCAAGACGTATATTATCGGAGCAATGTTAAATCTAAAAGCCTCGCATAGTTAAATATGTGTAAACTTTCTTCGCTCGAATGTAAAATAAAATGCAATGCGAAATCGTATGATATGCAAAATTATATGTAATATGAACTCATACGCGATGTAAAATCTATGCGATTTATAATCCCACGCGGTGGGAAATTTTATGCAATGTGTATTTATTTGAATTTAAAAAAAGGGACACAGATTTCAAAATCTGTGTCCCTTTTGATATAAAATGCCGTCTGTTTGCGTATTTCGGCTGCTGCGCATTTCGCGCCGCCGGCTGCTGCATATTTGCGGCCGGCGGCTGCTAAGTATTGGCATTTTGAGAAGCATTTCTTATGCCCGTGCCGCTAAGCATCATGGAATATAATTCATCATCTACCTCAATGCCCAGCTCGTTTAAGTAAAAGCTGCTGACCTCACTTTGCAGGTCGAAGTCGCTGTAATACTCAGGATAAATTGTTGTGCCGAGCCATATCATCGCAAAGAATGTTTCCAGACTGCCGCGCTGTCCCCAGCGCGTCGCGCCTACAGGAATATTATATACTTTATTTTCATAAACTGCGCGAAGTCCGGCCCATTTTGAGTCGGACATAAGATACTCCGCGGTTGATACTTCGTTGCATATAACTGCGTCAGGATCCCAATCAAATATCTGCTCAAGTCCGGCGCAGAAATCAACACCGTCAGCCTGCATGGAGTCTGTGTGCTTCGCCGACACATCCTCTGCGCCGACACATGTTATCCAGTCATTTCCAAGGCTGTTTTCACCGTCAGTTCTTACAGCCTCATTTATAGAGTGGTATACTCGCTTTGTCTTGTTGTCCGGAATCTTCGACGCACTGCTGCTTATGCGCTTTATAATATCACAATAATATTTAGCTATCTCTTCAGCCTTTACACTGCACTCGCTTCCGCACGCGGCACCTACAAGTCTCAGCGCATATATCTGTTCGGCCATATTGTCGTATCCTACTACTATATATGGTATCTGAAGTTTTTCGAGCTTGGCACGTTCCTCATCCGAGCGGTATAGACTTTCCTTTATAATTATGACATCGGGTGAAAGTGCGAGAAGTGACTCGGCATTAAATGACCCGCCTGACATAACAACATCTATATCGTTCAGATGAGGAGCAATGCGGCACAGGAGGCTGTCACTCTTCACGCCGTTTGGGCATGTCACCATCCGCTCACCTGCACCCGTCATCACAGCCGCCTCGCCTGCGAATGAATCGAGAACAGCTATGTGATTCGGCTCTGTGGGTATATCCGTCTCACGCCCCATCCTGTCGGTAACGGTTATGACATCTGTGCCGTTTTTCACAACAGGATCGGGAATGGATCCTATTGAAAAACCATCCTCTGTATAATCAACATTTATAGAGATTGTGCCGTCATCCGCAACCGTATTTTTTTGTCCGTCACCAGAGATGTCGGCTCCGCCGCACGCTGTCATGAAAAATATCGCTGCGGCAAATATGCACAGCCCCGCAGCAGCCGCAATAATTTTCTTTGTAATTTTTTTCATTTTTTCAAACCGAAACAATTTTCTGATTTTCAAGCCGAAACAATTTTCTGATTTTCAAACCGAAATATTTTTCTGCTTTTCAAACCAAAATAATTCTCTGCCTTACTCAAAAGGCCAAATCTGTGAATTTTGAAATAAAAATTTAAAGCGCTTTGAGAGGCACTATTTGCCTTATCACGCCGCTGCCATCGTCGTCGTTACTGCCGCCGCTGCCATCGCCGGCTGCCAGAACACGTGCCTCTATACCGTAGATTTCTCTTATATTTTCTTCCGTAAGTATATCTGTCGGCGTTCCGCTGTATCGGAGCTGTCCTCCCGCAAATGCAAGCACCTGCGTCTTTGTGCCGTTTCTCTCAAAGAAAAAAGGATGATTCGGCGAATGTGTCGCCATCAGCACAGCAGTGCCTTCGTCACGTATCAGCTCGGACACTGTTTCCATAAAAATCAGCTCATTTTTAAAATCAAGATGTGCCGACGGCTCATCCATTATAATAACCGGCGTCTTTTGTGCCAGGGCACGCGCAAGCATTACCAGCTGCAGCTCGCCGCCGCTTATCTGCGTATATGGTCTTTCCGCCAGATGGATTATACCTGTGCGGCGCATTACATCTTCTGCTATTGCTCGTTCTTCATCGCCGGGTCCGCGCAGCATGTCCGCGTAAATGCTGCGGCCCATCATTACTATCTGCTCTACGGTATACGGAAATGTTTTTTCATGCGTCTGCGGCACAAATGCCGCCCTCGCCGCAAGCTCGGCCGGCCTCAGCTTACGAACATCTGTCCCTCCGACATATACAATTCCGTTTTTTTGGCGATGCATGCCGAGTATGCAATTTATCAGCGTTGTCTTTCCACAGCCGTTCGCACCCATAAGGCAGTACAGACGCCCAGGCTCCACTGTAAATGAAACATTCGACAAGAGAGCTTGATTTTCGATTGTATCACTGTTTGACTGTGCCGCTTTTTGGGAATCACCGCTGTTTGACAGTGCTGTATTTTTCGTGTTATCGCCTTCCGGCTGTGTTGCTTTTTGGAAATCGCCATCGTATGACAGCGTTACATTTTTCACATCTATCAGCGGCACGTGTTGCTTGACATTTGCCGCGCATTCATCCGAAATATGCGCATGTTTTTTGAAAATGCTCATGCCCAGCCGCCTCCTTTCGTTTTCTTAAGCAGGAAAACAAAGAACGGTGCTCCTATGAGCGATGTAAGTATACTCAAAGGCAGCTCGGAGGCGGCAAGCGAGCGGCTCACAGTGTCAATGGCGACCATGAATGCCGCTCCGACAGATACTGAGAGCGGCAGCATTTTGCGGGCGTCATGACCTACTATCATACGCGATATGTGCGGTATGACAAGTCCGACCCATCCGACCACGCCGCTCATACATACAGCCGAGGCTGTCGCAAGAGTTGCTCCTGATATTACAACTAATTTTGTCTTTTTTACATCCACACCGAGAGTCCGTGCCTCACGCTCACCCATAGTCAGTACATTTATGCGCCATCCGCAGCACAATATTATGATAATACCTGCAATGGCGGGAACAGCGGCAATAAGCGTTTTCCAGCCCACGGAGCTGACACTTCCCATAAGCCAATATACGATGGCAGGAAGCTCTCTGTCAGCATCAGCCGTATATTTCAGTAAAGATATCAGCGCATTGAATACAGACTGAACTACTGTTCCGCCGAGCACAAGCATGACTGTCGGCGCACTCCTGTAGATGCCGGATATCCGGTAGCTGAGAAGCACAGCGCATATGCCTCCGCCAAAAGCAAAGCCGTATGTCGCCGCGGCTCCCGCACCGACAGTAACAATCGCCAGAGCCGCGCCAAAGCCCGCACCTGCGCTTACACCCAGTATTCCGGGACTGACTAGCGGATTTCTGAATATTCCCTGATAAGCACCTCCGCTTACAGCCAGCGCCGCACCCACTACAGCCGAAGCGAGCAGTCGAGGCAGTCTAAGCTGGGTGACTACCGACCAGCACTCTGCAGATACACCCGTTTCTTCCAGTGTTTTTCCGCTGAAAAAGCCGGCAAGTGTCCTTATAACGTCGTTGAATGACACACTGTATCGGCCCGCAAAAAGCGATATAAATATAAACGCCAACGGAAATATGACATATAGAGAGTATTTTGCTATAGATTTTATTTTTCTGTTCATTTTTGCTCTCCGTTACACATTGCGTACCATCATCAAGCTGTCGTATAACCGCTTCAACAGACTGCTTCATCATCGTTTTAAAAGACTGCTGCATGATTGCTTCGAAAGATTGCCGCCTAACCGCTTTGAAAGTTAATGCTCGGCATCTTCGAAAATTGATGCTCGGCATCTTCGAAAATTGATACTCGGCATCTGATATTTCTCGGATTATATGAT
>CAVCIY010000118.1:0-6057 GCA_963602445.1 Lachnospiraceae bacterium
TACAGGAGTCGCAGGGTCGCTTACCAGTGAACCTGTGGATGTGTCATATGTAGTTTCAAGTATATCTACAGTTGTGGATATTTTCTTGTCGTTATATATGACGCTGTCTGTAAATACAGCCGTTATCGTGCAATCGTCTTTCGCTTTATCAAAAGTGATATCGCAAGATGCTTTTCCGTCTGCCAAAGCAACTGTATTTACAAGTTTATTGTCAACGTAGAAAGAAACCTTTCCGTCTGTCGCGCCCTCAAATGCCGCACAGAAGGTATATGTATTTGTCTCATACATATTTCCTTCAGCAGGAATCTTCGCAAGAGTATTTTCTCCGGTGAGGTCGAGTTTAAGTACATCTCCTACCTGATTTACCGTAAACTCACCCTGTGTGTAGCTTCCCGCAGGTGAAACGATTGCTTTATATTTATATTTTGAACTCAGAGGCTTTACAGAAGCGCTGCTAAGCTTTGTCCAGGTGCCGTCACCCTTATCTTCATAATATGCAACCGTATAATCAGAGCTTGTAAGCGCAGCGCCTGCGCTGTTCTTCACGCTTCCGATGCTAAGTGTCGAAGAAGTATTTACCTTCAGTGCAGGCGAAGCTGCGAGCTCTACGCCGTCGCCGACTATCGTAATCGACTTAACCGAAACAGTCTCAGCCATCGATTTGGAAGTCGCATAAGTGTCACTTCCGCTGTACTCAGCGGTAAATTTCACTGTCTTAGCCGCTCCGATTAATGCAGGAAGAGTATAGGTAACGCTTGTTCCTGCACTTACTGCGTTGCCTATCTTAATGTCGTCAGCATAATATGTCACTGTGCCTTCAGTCACATTAGAAAGTTCGGAACCGCTTCCTGCCGTCACAGCAGCGGAAAGCTGAACGACTGAGTTTTCATTTGCACTCGTGACTTTCTTGTTGTCCTGACTTACAGTCAGGGTAATCACAGTTGTTTGCTTAACCGATGCATTTGCAAGGCTAAACTCCTTCGCAGCAGTCCCGCTGTAATTTCCGATAAACGAAACGACTGCCTTATATTTGACGCCGGCTTTCGTAACATTTGTGGTAAATGTACCATCCGAATTCTGGGTGCCGGCTGCGTTTGACCAAGAATTTCCGTCCTGCACCTTCCATGCAAGCGTATAATCTGTACCATATACGAGATCGGTACCACTGGTATTCTTGAGTCCAGCAACCTTAAGAGCAGCAGTCTTTCCGGCTACAGGCGTCGCAGGATCGCTCGATATAGCGCCTGTGGCGGTGTTATACTTGGTCGATTTTTGGGTAGATTTTCCTTTGCTGTCTACAGTCCCTACATATGAAAAAAGATCGGCGGTAGACGGAAAAGTTATAGTCAAAGCAGGGCGAACCCCAAACATTCCGAACTGACTTAACTTACCTGAATCGGTACATCCGATGTTACCCCGGAAATTAACACATGCGACACTATTAGTCTTGCTGCCCGGCGACCGAAGCCACCAATAACAGTTGCCAAGGATTCCATTATTTGAATCTGATATAAATGTTCCCATCGCTATCGCATACGCAGTGGCCTTGCATCTGCGCGCTGTATCATCTGATTCCGAACTGCTTGAGAAGCCGTATGATTTTGCTTCAGATTCTGAGAGAAGGTAAATTTTATCTTTCAGATTAGATCCTGTTGTGGTTTGCGCAATTACACTGCGTTCTTCATCCGTAAACGCACTGTTTAAAAAGGTGCCATTCAGCCATTCGCGGATAGTTGAATTTTCCCATGTCACATCCGAATCTGTATCATTAAACTTTTGGTCGTCAAGTACTTTGTCAGCAAGAAGAACTGCTTTGTTGCTGCTTACATAGAGGACACGCCATTTTATAGGATCATAGCGGAAGAAATGGTAACCTTGAGTTTGGTGACCTGCCCAACTAAAGTAATTGTTACTATTATCTATTTTATATGTTGCTCCATTACTATTCATATAAAGATATTTCGTGCCGTTTATGTTGGTGTTTTTGGTGTTTTCGGATGAATCATCAGAAACTAATTCAGACAGTTTTGCAAACACTTCATCATTATCTTCAACATATGAAACTGAATTATCCGTATACCACGTTTTGCCGTCGCATCCGCCGTTTTCCCCCATAGATGAACTGATTATTTCTCTTTGCGGATAACTTCCAAATGTCCCGTCACTCGAGAAAAGATCAGTATTTATGAGCTTGAGGGTCAACGCCGGACGAACTCCGACATAGCTTGTGTTGACAGCAGTGCTGCCGGAATTTACGCTGCCGGTGTAGTTTACGTATGCGGCGTTAGCGCTGGCGTTGCCTGATTGCCGCAGCCACCAATAACAGTTGCCACTGTAGTCTGTCTCGCCTGTTGTAAATAATCCCATTGCCTTCGCATATCCGCTGCTCTTACATCTGCGTGCTTCATCATTCGTAGCTGAAGCAGTTACGAACCCATACGATTTTGCTGCTGCAGCGGAAACCTCATTATTGGAGAGAAGGAAAATTTTGTCAGTACTGTTTTCCACCGATGTCGTCGCAATTAACTTCTGCTCGTCGGAAGAAAAAGCTCTGTTTTTAAATGTTCCGTTCAGCCAGGTGCGGATAGTTGAACCATTCCATGTTACAGATGAATTTGCAGTATTATACTTTTGGTCGTCAAGTATAATGTCAGCAAGAAGAAGTACTTTGCCATCTTCCACGTTAAGTACACGCCATTTTATAGGATCATAGCGGAAGTAACAATAACCATTGCTATACTCACCATTATATCCTGACCAACTAAAGTAATTATCACTATTATCTACACTGTATGTCGCCTCAGAACTCTTTACCCGATGATACTTCGTGCCGTCTATGGTTGTGTCCCCGTTTTTATCATATGAAGCACTCACGAGTTTTCCATACAGATCGTTATGATCTTCTGGATATCCATACACAGTTTCAGAATATGTACCGGAGTAACTCCAAGGCTTACCGGCAGATCCGCAGCTTACATCATAATCGGGGTTAAGTATCTCTGTCTGCGGATAGCTTCCGAAATAGATGCAGTCCCATGTCACATTCTGACCGGCGGTCATGGAAGTGTCTGTGACTATTGTCGGATTGTTGAGTGTTAACTCCTCCGCAAGGACAGCCTCATCATCTTCGGATTGCCCTTCATCCTGCTCGGTCTGTGCGGCCTGCGAACTTTGCGCAGCCGCAGGGTCTGCCCCTTGTGCTGCCTGCGAACTTTGCGCAGCCGCAGGATCAGTGTACGAATCTGTCGATGCCGCAAAAATATTGATCGGCACGACAGTCGTAAGTACCATCAAGAGTGATAAGAAAAGCGATATAAATCGCGTCCTTGATTTCATCTCTTCATCTCCTTTCTATTTGTCTTTCCGTTTGCAATTTAGCCCTTAACTTTTTCTTACAGGCTGATTTGACTTCGATCAAGTTTTTCGAATGTCTATCTGCCTTACGTTTTTTCATTGGTCTTTAAGCTAATTTAAAATAATAACGAAATCTTGCTGATAACCATCTTGCAGCATCGCATCTCTCCTCTCTATACCGGTACTCAGCATAAATATACGCAAGCATGTATATTTATACCCATCTTGATAAAGCAAAGTTATCGCTAAGCTTGCCTAATCAGAGCGCGTACCTGCGTTTAGAACCGGCGAAGCATAGACTTATACTTCTTACTTTCTTTTTAACTTTAACTTAAACTTAGACTTAGAATTTGAATCAGAATTAGACTTAGACTTGCGTTTGCGTTTGTGATTGTGATTGTGATTGTGATTGTGATCGTGATCGTGATTTCATTTATAAGTATACAATATTTTACGTGTCATGGCAAATGAAATCTTAGTTTGGTGCCGAAATATTTTAGGATGATAATACACAAGTGTGGAGGTTTGGCGAAGAATTGCGCCGTTTTTTCCGTTATGGTTGATTTTTTTCGGTATCAAAAACCGTTACTATGATATTCCTGCCGGATACCGGGCTGCTCTAAAATATCGATGTCCTTGTACATCATAAGAGAATATCATCTAGCCATAATAATCCTTTCTCCTTTTTTATTTGTCCGGATAAGTATTTCGATATTCTTTACGAATCACCTCCGGTACAAGACTTCCGCCTGTTGCCCATGCGATATGCGTAACATTTTTCATTTTGTCCCTAAGACTGTTTTCCGACAAATATTTCTGCGAGATTTCGTTCTTTTCCATATTTGCAGGTCCCTGAAAGGCAGCACATGCACTCGGCTCAAGAAAAACATTCTCTGTTTCAAGAAGATCTCTCATATAATCATATAGTTTCGCGTCTCTAACGGTAAATTCACCGCTAAGTAAATACTTCATGACTCCACCGACAAATCCTGACGGGCGTCCCACAGCAAGACCGTCTGCATGGGTAAGCCCGGTAAGACCGATATCCTGTACTGAAATTTCATGATTTAGCCCGGTTGCCATTCCTACCAGCATACAAGGTGCCTGTGTCGGCTCTACAAAGAAACAGTGCACACAATCACCGAATACCAGTTTTAATCCGAAGCTTACGCCGCCCGGTGCACCGCCTACCCCGCATGGAATATAAGTAAACAACGGGTGAGCTTCGTCTACTGTGATTTTCTGTTCTTCCAATTGTTTTTTCAGCCGCTTCGCTGCCACCGCATACCCCAGAAAAAGAGTCACGGAATTTTCATCGTCCACAAAATAGCTTTTCGGATTCCGGTCAGACAGTGCCCTGCCGTTTCTCACCGCTTCGCTGTAATCAGATTCATATTCTTTTACCGTCACTCCGTGGTTTCTCAGTAAGTCTTTTTTCCACTGCTTTGCATCTGCTGACATATGCACAATGACCTGATATCCGACTGCCGCACTCATAATCCCGATACTCATTCCAAGATTTCCGGTAGATCCGACCTGAATCGTATAATCTCCGAAAAATTGTCTGCACTCTTCACTTGCCAGTTTTTCATAACTATCTTCCGGTTTTAAAAAACCGTGCTCCAAGGCAAGATCTTCCGTATGTTTCAGAACCTCATAAATGCCGCCGCGCGCTTTTATCGAACCTGCTATGGCTAAATGGCTGTCTTGTTTCAGCAGCAATGTGCCTTCCAAATTGCTGTCATATTTTTCGTTCAACAACTCTTTCATTCTGGGAATCGGAGTTAACACTGATTCAATCAGTCCATTTCTGTCTTTCGTCTCCGGAAAGCATTTCATTATAAATGGTGCGAAGCGCTTCAGTCTCTGTTCTGCGTCATCTACGTCTGCCATTGTTAATTCTATATGCTTCATTGCTTCTTCGCAGTTAGTTTTATCTGGATTTACCCAGAACACTTCTTTCTCACCCCGTATATCCTCTAAAATAGGCACCTTTTTTTCCAATTCTGTTAAGGTAATCATTAGGTTGTCGCCTCCTGTTATTAGTATTGTCATAGTCTTTCTTTACCTTTCCTACAGCTGTCACCAATTCATCTATGATTGCACATCCGGACAAATTTCAGCAATTTGTTACGGTTCCTCCGTCACGTTCTGATAATTTTTCCGTCACAACTGCGCTCAAAACATAATCCCCACCGTCGATTCATGTTGGCGAAACCGGCGGTGAGGAATCGTAATTCGGATTTATTATCCGTTATTTTTCATTCTTATAACGATAAATGAATGTCACAACCTGTGCCCTTGTGCACTTGCTGTCCGGGGCAAAGGTTGTCGCAGACATGCCTGCAGTAATGCCGCGGCTTACCGCCCAATTAACTGCATCATAATAATATGAATCCGATGACACATCGCTGAAGCTCAGGTTTTTGCCGCCGGCGGCTTTGCTGTTAACCTTCGGCGAACCTGCCATTCTCCAAAGGAACGTAACCATCTGCGCTCTGCTTACCTCAGAAAGCGGGCCAAACGTTTCATCAGTCATGCCCTTGGTGATATTTTTGCTGCACGCCCAGCGAACGGCTTTCTCGTAATATGAGTCCGCTGTCACATCATTAAAAGGCAGCTTGTAGTTCACTTTTTTTTCTCCGGCTGTACGCCAAAGGAATGTCACTGCCTGGGCTCTGTTTGTGATTCCGTTTGGACTGA
>CAVCIY010000119.1:0-6010 GCA_963602445.1 Lachnospiraceae bacterium
AGCTTATAAAAATATATAAAGCTTATTAAAATAAATATAGAAGAATATACAAATCGAAAGGAAAAATATATTTATGGAATATGATATAAGGGATATTTCACTGGCAGAAAGCGGCCGCCGCAAGATAGAGTGGGTGCGCTGCAATATGCCTCTTCTTCGCGGATTCGAGGAAGAATTCAAAAAGACGAGACCGTTTGAGGGGGTGAAGGTTTCTTTGTCTGTGCATCTTGAGGCAAAGACGGCATACCTTTGCGAGGTCCTCGCCGCCGGCGGTGCTGTGATGTCAGTGACAGGGAGCAATGTTCTTTCGACTCAGGATGATGTCGCGGCGGCACTTGCCGACGAAGGCATGAGAGTATATGCATATCATGCGGCTACTGAGGAAGAATATTTCGATCATATACGAAAGACTCTCGAAAACGGCCCCAATATCATAATCGACGATGGAGGCGACCTGGTAAGCATGATCCATCGTGAGATGCCTGAGCTTGCCGGCGAAGTGTGGGGCGGATGCGAAGAGACCACGACAGGCGTTATCAGGCTTCAGGCAATGCAAAGAGACGGCGTTCTAAAGTTTCCCATGGTTGCCGTAAATGACGCAAAATGCAAGCATCTGTTCGACAACAGATACGGCACGGGCCAGTCAGTATGGGATTCTATTATGCACAACACAAATCTCATAGTTGCCTCAAAGCAGGTTGTCGTGGCAGGCTACGGTTGGTGCGGCCGCGGCATTGCCATGAGGGCCGCCGCTCTCGGCGCGCGCGTGATCGTAACTGAGGTTGACCCTGTAAAGGCTATCGAAGCCAAAATGGATGGGTATGACGTAATGACAATGGCTCAGGCAGCCCCTCTCGGAGACATTTTCGTCACCGCTACGGGCTGCGAGCATATTATCACAGGTGATCATATGCTGTCGGCAAAAGAACAGGCAATCTTCACAAATGCCGGCCATTTCAACGTCGAAGTCGACATGAAGTGGCTCGAAGAAAACGCCCTCGAAAAGAAGCTTGCAAGAGAAAATATCATAGCATACAAGCTTCCAAACGGAAAATGGATAAACGTAATCGCGGAAGGACGTCTTGTAAATATTGCCGCGTCAAACGGTCACCCGGCAGAGATAATGGACATGAGCTTTGCCGTACAGCTGATGTCGGCGCTGTATATCAAGGAGAATCACGAAAGGTTCGGCAAGGAAGTCATCAACGTTACCGACGAAATCGATGATATCATCGCCCGTAGAAAGCTTGCGGCATGGGGAATCGAAATCGACAGCCTGACCGAGGAGCAGAAAAAATATCTCAGCAGCTGGAATGTGTAAAATCAGTATATAATCCGCACGCGATAATGAACTGATCCGCATGTGATAATGAACTGATCCGCACGCGATAATGAACATATTTGAGGAAGAAACGGATGTATCTGCGCAATCCGCGTACGACAATGAGTATATCTGAGGAAGAAACGGATGTATCTGCGCAATCCGCGCACGACAATGAATATATCTGAGCAAGAAACGGATGTATCTGCGCAATCCGCGTACGATAATGAATATATCTAAGCTGAAATAAACATATCTGCGCATGAAATGAAAACAAAAGAGGAAAAATATTTATGACAAGATTTTTATCAGATCTGGCGGCGGGTCTTGAACCATACACGCCGGGAGAGCAGCCGAAGGACAAGAAATATATAAAGCTGAATACAAACGAAAATCCTTATCCGCCTTCAGAATCCGTTATGTTTGCGATAGAAGACGAGATGACGAATCTCAGGCTTTATCCTGATCCTGACGCTTCACTTACAAGAAAAGCGGCCGCCGATTATTACAATAAATCCCTCAATCTTCAGGGTGACGGAGCGTTAACAGAAAAGAATATATTTATAGGCAACGGCTCAGATGAAGTGCTGGCGCTTATTTTTCCGGCATTTTTCAAAGGAAAAAAGATTGCATATGCTGACATCACATATAGCTTTTATCCTGTATATTGCGCTTTTTACGAGGTCGATTACAAGCTCATTCCGCTTAGGAATGATTTTTCGATAGATGTCGAAGAATATTGCACAGGTCTTGACGAAGATATCAAGGGAATTCTTCTCTGCAATCCAAATGCTCCTACGAGCCGGGCACTTACACACGACGAGGTTGAACGCATCGTCGCATCAAATCCTGACAGACTAGTTGCAGTTGATGAGGCTTATGTGGATTTTGGCACAGAGTCAGTGGTTGACATTATCAATAAATATGATAACCTTTTGGTTTGCCAGACTTTGTCAAAGTCAAGGCAGCTTGCAGGCATGAGAGTAGGCCTTGCAATCGGTTCGCAAGCCCTTATAGACGGGCTGAATGCAGTGAAGAATTCATTTAATTCGTATACAGCAGATCGCCTCGCAATAGTTGCGGGTGCGGCAGCTTTCGAAGACGCAGATTATTTTGATGAGACCAGAAAGAAGATTATTTCTACGAGGGAAAGGACCGTTGAGGAATTATCGGCACTCGGATTTGATATCATTCCGCCTTCCGCAAATTTCATTTTCGCAAAGCCTCCTGCACATGTAAAGGCGGCGGACCTGTTCGGGCAGCTTCGTGAAAAGGGTATACTCGTGAGATATTTCGCCAAGCCGCGCATAGATGACAGACTGCGCATCAGCATTGGTACCGATGAAGAAATGGACGCTTTGATTTCGGCGATTAAAGAATTAATTTAATGTCAGCATGACAAAAAATCGATATGACGAAGAATTGATTCAACAAAGGATTGACTTGACGAAAAAAGACGTGGTAAAAATCGGTTTGACAAAAAATCGATATGACGAAGAATTGACTCGTCAAAGAATGGATTTGACAAAGAATTGACCTGACGAAAATATATACGTCAAAGAATGGATTCGACAAAGAATAGATTCGACGTAAAATCGATACGGCGAAGAATAGGCTCGACAAAGAGTTGATTCAACAAAGGATTGACTTGACGAAAAAAGACGTGGTAAAAAATCGGTTTGACGAAAAATCGATATGACGAAGAATTGACCTGGCAAAGAAGTATAGCAATGTTTGATATTCATGAAAACTTGAAAAAACTCCCCGACAAGCCCGGAGTTTATATTCACAGAGACATAAACGGAAATGTTATTTACGTTGGAAAGGCCGTCTCCTTAAAGCGGCGTGTGCGCCAGTATTTTCAGTCTCAGACAAACATGCCGCCCAAGGTAAGGGCGATGGTCAGCCATATCGCGGAATTTGAATATATTACGACGGATTCTGAGATGGAAGCGCTGATTCTCGAGAACAATCTCATAAAAAAATATATGCCGCAGTACAATGTGCTGCTTCGCGATGACAAGACTTATCCGTATATACAGGTCACGACAAATGAGAATTTTCCAAGAATTGTAAAGACTAGGCGTGTTGTCGAGGACGGCTCAAAATATTTCGGACCATACAGCGACGTGACTGCCGTAAATGAGACGATAGACCTGTTAAATGAGATATACTCGCTGAAAAGATGCTCGTCAAAGTCTTTTCCGAAGGATTTCCGGCCTTGTCTGAACTACCATATCGGACAGTGTGAGGGAGTCTGTGCGGGGCTGATTTCCAAGGAAGAGTATAAAAAGAAAATCGATGACATTATAAATTTTCTTAAGGGGAATACAAAGGACGTCAAGTCGCTTCTTACAGAAAAGATGAATCGCGAAGCCGAACTGCTGAATTTTGAAAAAGCCGCCGTTTATCGCGACCGTATCGCGGCGATAGATAAGATAAGCGAAAAACAGAAGGTTGTGCTTTCAACTCCGGTAGACATGGATATGATACTGACAGCAAGAAGCGGCGAACGTGATTATGCGATAATATTTTTTGTGCGTGACGGGAAGCTTTCGGGTAGAGAGAGCTTCCCTCTTGATTCCGGCGTAAAGGAAGCCGAGTCCGAAGCCGGGATCGCCGACGGCAAGTGTGCAGAGTCCGAAGCCGGGATCGCCGACGGCAAGTGTGCAGAGTCCGAAGCCGCGTCCTCTGATGGTAAAAGCTCTGATTTGGGCAGTGATGTCCGCGGCGAGCTTACGGCAGCATTTATAAAACAATATTACAGCGCACAGCGGCTTATTCCGAAGGAAATTGCCGTCGAGCACATGCCGGAGGATGCAGAGCTGATCAGCAGCTGGCTTAACAATATCAGGATTTATGTACCGCAAAAAGGCGAAAAGCGCGGGCTCATGGATATGGCGAGAAGAGACGTCATAGAGATGATGAAAACGCTTGACCGCAGGACTCAATCAGAAGCAGAACGCCGTGACGCGATAAGAAAATCACTGAATTTGCTGTTGGGCAAGTATGTATCAAACAGAAAAGATGTCAGATGGCGCATCGAGGCATATGATATCTCAAATACAAACGGCGTAGATTCTGTCGGGGGAATGGTTGTCTTTGAGGATGGAATTCCGGACAGACGTTCCTACAGAAAGTTCAAGATAAAGACCGTAGACGGTCCGGATGACTACAGCAGCATGCAGGAAGTCATATACAGAAGACTCAGACGCGCACAGAAGGCAGACGCAGGATTTTCAAAATTGCCGGATGTGTTGTTTATAGACGGCGGCAAGGGGCATGTGAATGCAGTCAAGCAAGTTCTTGATGCCATGAAAATAAAAATTCCGACCGTCGGAATGGTAAAGGATGACAATCACAGGACAAGAGGACTTATTATAGAAGACGCGGAATATGATCTGAAAAAAGATATCGTGCTTTTCAGATATGTGACAAAGATTCAGGATGAGGTCCACAGATTCGCGATCGATTACCATCATGGGCTGAGAAACAGCTCTCTTAGCAGATCGCAGCTCGATGACATACCGGGGATAGGATCTAAGAGAAAAAGAGAACTTTTGAAAGCTTTCGGAAGCATAGAAAAGATAAGCACCGCATCGGTAGAAGAGCTCGCTGAGACAGACTCAATGAATAAAACTGCGGCGGAAAATGTTTTCGGATATTTCAGAAAAAAACGAGACAGCGAACTTTAAATGACCGCGGGCGAAAATAAAAAAAGTGAATAGCTGCAAAACTGCAGATATGACCCCCCGAGCACCATATCCGGGATATGGTGCTCGGGGGGTTGTCGTGTGCAGGTATCACTTGCGCAGTCTGCCGCATTTGATAAATACGTCCCACTGTCGATTAATACTTAGAAATTAATACTTAGGAATTAATATATAGGAATTAATATTTAGGAAAATTTCCGCGGATTTTTGAAATTGCCGCAAGATATTCGAGAGAGACATCATAGAAACGAGCCAGTTCGATCAGACGCTCAAGAGGAATTCTTATGCGTGCGGATTCGTAGTCGGCATATGTTCTTTGAGTCACATGAAGCAAATCTGCTACAAATTGCTGAGTGAGACCTTTTTCGATGCGTATTTTTCGTATGCGCTCATTGCATTCCATCTAAAAATCTCCTTTCAACATCGATTGATTTAAAAAAGGCTATGAAATGTATGAATAAGAGTATATAAATGCGAGTGCGCAGAAATTGACTTTTAGAACAATAAACACTAAAATATTATTGATGGGTAAAAAATACGGATTATGCCGCATGTAAAATGCGAAGAAACTTCAGCAGGCAAAATGCGAAGAAATTTCAGCAGGCGGCGCACAGAAAAATTAGCGAATAGTGTGCTTTAGCGAATCGTGTGAAGGATTTACAGCAAGCGGCGCACAGGAACTTTAGGCATATGTGCGAAAGATTTACGGCAAGCGGCGCACAGAAGTTATCGGAGAATGTTACAGACTGTTTTTTAGCCCTTTATATCAGTGAAATTTAATGTGACTGTGATACGGGTTTTTCACTGGTATGAATGATATACGGCGGACTGCATCACCAGCGGCTTTTTAAGAATGCCGGCAGTCCGCCGCTTTACAACTGACGTCAAAGGCGGGAAGCACAGCAAGAATACAAAGGGCGAGCAACTTGGCGATTACTGAGGGTGAACAACTTGGCAATTACTGAGGGCGAACAAC
>CAVCIY010000120.1:0-5995 GCA_963602445.1 Lachnospiraceae bacterium
TATTCTTCGTCAGCGCCGCCGTCTTCCTCTTCATCGCCGTCGCTGTTTATAAGATCTTCAAGAAGATTCATCTGGATACCTTCATTTTCCGCCTCTTCGACTTCCCTTTCGTGCTCCATATTTGAAACTTCCTCTTCAACCATCTTTTTTTCGTTTTCTTCACTTACAACTCTTGCCATTGAGATAATATCAGTCTCTTCGCCGACCTTCATAATCTTTACACCCTGAGTCGCGCGCTCAAGCTTAGAAACGTCAGATGCGCTTATCCTGATTATCATACCCTTAGAATTGATAAGCATGATCTCATCATCGTCACTCACAATAAGAGCACCTATAAGCTCACCCGTCTTCTTGAATTTCGTTCTGTCATAAGTGAGAACACCCTTGCCGCCGCGTGCCTGGGTTCTGTAATTTATCTCATCGGCTTCAGACTTTCCGCCGATCAATGTTCTCTTTCCGTATCCGGCACGAGTCACAACAAGCAGATATTTTTTGTCATCCGCAATATCCATGGCAACGACTTCGTCGTTTCTTTCCAATTGGATGGCCTTCACGCCGCCGGCAATTCTGCCCATCGGTCTGACTTCACTTTCCTTAAATCTTATGCACTTGCCCTTCTTTGAAACAACCATGATCTCGCTGTCACCGAAGGTCTGCTTTACACCTACGAGCTCATCGTCATCTCTAAGAGTAATAGCAATGATTCCGGTCTTTCTCTTTGTATTGAAATTTTCAAGAGCTGTTCTCTTGATTATACCGTTCTTGGTAACGGCAACGAGATAAGAATCAGACCTGAACTGACTCATAGGAATAATAGTCGTGATCTTTTCGCCCGGTTCGAGATTTACGAAATTGACAGCAGGAGTTCCGCGTGCCATGCGCTGAGCTTCAGGTATCTCATAAGCTTTGATATGATGAACCTTGCCGATATTCGTAAATATCATAAGCGTGTCGTGAGTAGAAGTAATCAACATCTTCTTTACGAAATCATTTTCTCTCGTGGTAAGACCTGTGATTCCCTTTCCTCCGCGCTTTTGGGTCTTATACATATCCATTGCCACTCTCTTCATATAACCGAGATGAGTAAGTGTAATGGCAACCTGCTTTTTTTCTATAAGATCCTCTTCATTTTGTTCGCCTTCATCCGGAGCAATCTCTGTCTTTCTTTCATCTCCGAACTTTTCCTTGATTTCAATAAGCTCTTCCTTGATAACTCCCATCAAAACTTTTTCGTCAGAAAGAATTTCATTGTACCAGTTTATCTTCTTCATAAGCTCAGCATATTCTTCTTCTATCTTTTCTCTCTCGAGACCTTGGAGTCTCGCAAGTCTCATATCAAGAATAGCCTGAGCCTGAACTTCAGATAAATTAAATCTTTCCACGAGACGCTGCTTTGCGTCATTATAGCTTGATCTTATAACCTTAATAACTTCATCTATGTTGTCGAGAGCTATAAGATAACCTTCAAGTATATGAGCTCTGTCCTGAGCTTTCTTTAAATCAAATACAGTTCTTCTTCTTACAACTTCCTTTTGGAATTTGATATACTCGGTAAGCATGTCACGAAGATTTAATGTCTTCGGCTGACCGTCCACAAGAGCGATCATTATCATGCTTATAGTTTCCTGAAGCTGAGTATGCTTGAGAAGCTTATTGCGAACTACATTTGCATTTGCGTCTTTTTTGAGTTCGACAACTATTCTCATACCTTCTCTGTCGGATTCATCTCTGATATCCGAGATATTTTCTATCTTCTTATCCTTTACAAGCTCAGCCATTTTCTCTATAAGACGAGCTTTGTTTACCTGATAAGGAATCTCTGTAAATACTATCTGCTGCCTTCCCTTTGAAGTTTCTTCGATAGTGCTCTTTGAACGCACCTGAACCTTGCCGATACCGGT
The DNA here is from genome assembly GCA_963602445.1 of Lachnospiraceae bacterium. GTDB lineage: Bacteria > Bacillota > Clostridia > Peptostreptococcales > Anaerovoracaceae > Alangreenwoodia. The sequence goes on from CAVCIY010000120.1 coordinate 1,902, forward strand.
GCGGTAAGCTTCCCTTGCGGCATTTTTGCCTATTATCTGCGCACCTGTCGGAAAATCCGGAGCTTTAATAATATCTATAAGTTCTTCTATGTCACATTCTTCGTCATCGATAAGTCTTACTGTCGCATCGATTACGTCGCTGAGATTGTGAGGAGGTATAGAAGTAGCCATACCTACAGCGATACCGTTTGAGCCGTTTACAAGAAGGTTCGGATATCTTGAAGGCAGAACTACAGGCTCCTTCTCATCGCCGTCAAAATTCGGCTGGAAATCTACAGTGTCCTTATTTATATCACGAAGCATCTGAAGTGCGAGCGGTGTCATACGTGCTTCGGTATATCTCATAGCAGCCGCACTGTCGCCGTCGACAGAACCGAAGTTTCCGTGACCGTCAACGAGCGGATATCTGATATTCCATTCCTGTGCAAGACGAACCATCGCATCATAAACAGAGCTGTCGCCGTGAGGGTGATATTTACCGAGTACATCACCGACGATACGCGCTGATTTTCTGTGAGGCTTGTCCGGCGTTACACCAAGACCCATCATATCGTAGAGAATTCTTCTGTGTACAGGCTTAAGACCGTCTCTTACATCAGGAAGAGCACGCCCTACTATAACACTCATCGAATAATCTATATATGAAGAACGCATGATGCTGTCTATCTCTTTATGAAGAATTTTAGTGTCTTCAAGAAGATTTTCCATATATTTCTACTCCTTTAAATTTAACTTTAAATTCGACCTTAAATTTAATTTTCAATACTCTATAGTTTTAATTTCAAAACTTCGATTATTTTAACTTTCAATTTTCGATAATTTCAATTTTTAAACATCGAGATTTTGTACATATTTTGCATTGTCCTCTATGAATTTTCTTCTCGGAGGAACCTTTTCTCCCATGAGCATTGAGAAAGTATCGTCAGCGCGAGAAAAATCATCTATGGTAACCCTTATAAGAGTCCTTGTCTGATAATCCATAGTCGTCTCCCAAAGCTGAGTGGCATCCATCTCACCGAGACCTTTGTATCTTTGGATATCAAGTTTCTGTCCCGTGCCAAGTTCGTTCAGCAGCTTTCTTTGCTCTTCTTCGGAATATGTATAATACTTTTTCTTTCCCTTTTCGACCTTATAAAGAGGAGGTTGTGCAATATATACATAACCCTTTTCTATAAGAGGTCTCATATATCTGTAGAAGAAAGTAAGCATAAGTGTGCAGATATGTGCTCCGTCGACGTCGGCATCGGTCATGATAATGATCTTGTGATATCTGAGCTTTGATTCATCAAATTTTTCTCCTATACCGCATCCGAATGCCGTTATCATATTCTTGATTTCGTCAGAGTTTAAAATTCTGTCAAGCCTTGCCTTCTCTACATTTAAAATCTTGCCTCTGAGAGGAAGAATTGCCTGTCTTTTTCTGTCACGTCCCGACTTTGCGGAACCGCCGGCCGAATCACCCTCTACTATAAAAATCTCAGAAAGAGCAGGATCTTTTTCACTGCAATCTGCAAGTTTGCCCGGAAGAGTCATACTGTCAAGAACACTCTTTCTTCTCGTGAGATCTCTTGCCTTTCTCGCAGCTTCCCTTGCGCGTGAAGCTCTGATTCCCTTTTCTATAATAATCTTTGCCTGCTGCGGATTTTCCTCAAAGAATCTTGTAATATTGTCATTTGTCGCAGCATCCACAAAGCTTCTGATTTCGCTGTTTCCAAGCTTAGTCTTTGTCTGTCCCTCAAACTGAGGCTCAGTGAGCTTTACGGAAATAATAGCTGTAAGACCCTCGCGGACATCTTCACCTGTCAAAGGATCGTCATTTTCTTTAAGGAACTTATTCTTCTTCGCATAATCATTATATGCTCTTGTAAGAGCGGACTTAAATCCCGTAAGATGAGTTCCGCCTTCTGTAGTATTTATATTGTTTGCGTAAGATAATATAAATTCACTGTATCTGTCAGTATATTGTAATGCTACTTCGCATTCAAAATTATCCTTAATAACCTCAAAATATACTATACTATCGTGAATAGGCTCTTTATTTTTATTTTGGAATGCCACAAATTCTTTTATTCCGCCCTCATAATGGAATTCGAGCTTTTTATTTTCTTCATCTCTTTCATCTTCGAGAGTAATCTTTATACCCTTATTTAAGAAAGCCATCTCTCTTAATCTGTGCTCAAGAGTTGAAAAATTAAAGACTGTGGTATCAAAAATTTCGGCATCAGGCTTAAACCACGTAGTAGTTCCCGTAGTAGTGCTTTTTCCTATTATTTCGAGCGGAGTAACAGTCTTTCCGCGTTCATATTTCTGTCTATATACATTTCCGTTTCTTCTTACTTCAACTTCCATCGCTTCAGAAAGAGCATTTACTACCGAAGCACCTACGCCGTGAAGACCGCCGGATACCTTATATCCTCCTCCGCCAAACTTACCGCCGGCATGAAGTACGGTATGAATAACTTCAACCGCCGGAATCCCAAGCTTCGGATGATTGTCAACCGGCATTCCTCTTCCGTTATCTGCAACCCTAATGGCATTTTCCTTGGTAATAACAACATTTATCTCCGTACAATAACCCGCAAGAGCTTCATCCACACTGTTGTCTACGATTTCATATACAAGATGATGAAGTCCTGTTTCGCTTGTTGAACCTATATACATGCCCGGCCTTTTTCTTACCGGCTCAAGTCCTTCCAGTACCTGTATTTGCTCAGCATTATAATCCTGCTTAACCATAGTGTCAGGCATTTTTTCCACCTCTCTGTTCTTTATCTTTTATATAAATTCTTTATATAATTATCAGAATAAAATTAATTTTTATATAACTTATTAGCTTATATAAAAATTTGTGCAATACTCAATTTAACATTTTTATACTATTTTATGCTAAACTTTTCTATTTTAAATTACATTTCCATTTTCTATTCTTATAATATTAAAATCTCCCAGTTGATTTTTTATATCATCACTTAATTCTGTGGCTGTTATAAAAATCTGAATATCCCCAAATGAAGATATTAATTTTTTCTGTCTTTTGCTGTCGAGCTCAGACAAGACATCATCCAAAAGAAGTACCGGCTTTTCACCTTTTTCCTCCTCTATAAGTCTTATCTCAGCAAGCTTAAGTGAAAGAGCAGCTGTGCGCTGCTGACCCTGGGAGCCGAATTTTCTGACATCCGTTCCGTCGACTTTTATTCCGAGATCGTCTCTGTGAGGTCCGCAACTTGTCATTTTCCTTGCCATATCCTTTTTTCGGGCATCAAAAAATGACGCTTCAAGAACCTTTCGCTGGGAAATTTCATCCTCGGCGACTTTTACGTTTGCCTCATAAAAAATATTTATATTCTCTTTTTTATCAGTCAAATCTGAATGAATCTGGCTGCTTATTTTGGATAATTTTTCTATAAATTTATCCCTATATATTATAATCTTTGCCCCGTATATTGCAAGTTCTTTGTCCCATATGTCAAGCATACCTTCATCCGGAAACTCACTTTTTAAGAGAGAATTTCGCTGAGCAAGCGTCTTTTTGTATCTCATAAGACTGTCAAAATATACCGGCTTCATCTGGCACAATTCTCTGTCTATAAACTTACGTCTTTTTTCGGGCTCATCCTTTACTATTCTCATATCATCAGGAGAAAATATGACTACATATACGTGATCGAGAAGCTCTGATATCTTATTTATCTTCACGCCGTCTATCTTAATTCCTTTTTTATTCTTATAGTAACCTATATCAATAGACAACTTTTCCCCGTCCTTTTTAAGAAAGGTTGAGACTTTTGCTGTATCACTTCCGAATCTTATAAGCTCACTGTCTTTTGATGTTCTGAAAGACCTTCCGAGAGAAGTTATGTAAAGAGCCTCAAGAAGATTTGTCTTTCCCTGAGCATTTTCCCCGAGAATAATATTTATATTTCTGTCAAATTTTACATCCTGATCATGATAATTTCTAAAATCTTTAATATGAATATTTTCAAAATACATATTGTATTATCTTTCGTCTTTCACCCGCTTATTTCTTATTTTGCCCGCTTATTTTGCATTTTGTCTGCTCGACATTTTTTAGCATTTTATCCGCTCGACATTTT
>CAVCIY010000121.1:0-5816 GCA_963602445.1 Lachnospiraceae bacterium
GTCGTGCACGGTGCTTTTTTTGCGGCATGCGAGAAAAAACACACAATACAAATCAAGTCCGCGTCATATCAATCAAGCTTTCGGCGGATGGTACTTCATGAAGAAAATGAAGCAGGATGTCGCAGAAAAAAGCATAATATCATAAAAGAAAATTAACAAATATGTTAAAAAATGTATCATTGGTTGAATTGTAAAATAATTAACGATATAATATCCTTTGTTGCGAATGCAGCAAATGCTGCGAATGTTGCGAATGCTGCGAATGATGCGGATTTGTACCGAGATATACATATTATCACAACAAATAACTGCATAAAGATGACGCATGGAGTGCGTGAATCGAGTGAGACAGTATGTGTTTAAATCATCAGGCATGCATGAATGCGTCAATTTTGTCAAATCCGACAGGAATGGCGGCATATTAATTTGAGGGGTAAAGCTATACGTAGGGGCATAGTGAACGAAGTGCATACAGCGGTGTGTGCAGCCGGAGTATCGCCGGGATTTATATGTAAGACTTATATGTAAGGGGTGTTTGAAAATGAAAAGAAAGCTTTTAAGAATTTTACTTGTTCTCACTATGGTGGCAGGATTGATGCCAAATGCGAGATTATTTTCCGCTGTTTCGTTTGCCGGTGTGACAAGTACAGGTACGGGTACAGAAGCTGATCCTTATGTCTATGAGGTTTCAGACGCTTCACAGCTTACGGAAGCCGTAAATGCGATAAATGCTGACACCGGCGGCACTTCATTTTATAAAATCAGCCTGCAGAATGATATCACGTCTTCTGAGATCAGGCTAAGATACAACACAACCACGATTGCGGGAAACGGCAAGACACTGACATTCAGCAGCAGGTCTGCCTTTACGATTGCAAGTGATACGGGAAACAGCAAGCCTGTTTTGATTCTCGGTGTTGCTGAGAAAAAAGATCAAAGCAGCAGTGACAATTCGCAGAGCGGCAGTGACAATTCGCAGAGCGGCGGCGATGATACAGAAGATACCGTTAAAAATACATTGACGATAGACGGAAACAAAATAGCGGCTGATTCAGAGACGTTTATCTGTGTGGGAAGCAGCTACAGCGGAACGAAGCCGGGCAAGCTGATAATGAACGATGGCGTGACCGTCACGAATGCAGTAGGCGATAATTGTGTCGGCGGAGCTGTCACGGTAGGAGGCGGCGGCGAGTTTGAAATGAACGGCGGCGCAATTGAAAAATGCGGTATTGACAGCGGTTCTACATGCTTTGGCGGCGGTGTAGCTGTGTTTAACGGCGGCATATTCACGATGAACGGAGGCAGCATCAGAGACTGTTTCCTAAATGCGACACATTATCAGACTCCTTACGTTTACAGCTACGGTGCAGGCGCAGGTGTATTTGTGACTAACGGCGCTTCCTTCAAAATGAACGGCGGCGAAATCAAAAATAATATCATAAAAGGCGGAGCGTATGGTGCAGGCGGCGGAATCGCACTGCTCTCAAATAATGATTACAGCCTAGATATCACCTCTCGCGTAGAGATAAACGGCGGCAGCATCGAGGGAAACAAGGCGACGTTTGGCGGCGGCGGAATCGCAGTTTGCGGATTGATTCCTGTTATTGACACCATCGGAACATATACTACTGCAGCAGGTGATGTCACGGCACCGGGATTGTTTATAAATGGCAAAGAAAAAAGTACGGTGCAGATTAAAAACAACAGCGCTGACGGATTCGGCAATTATCAATCCGGCGGCGGCGGAATTCTTCTTTATCATCTGAACAGCGAAGTCGGAGCAGAGATCAACAATGCCGAAATAACAGGCAATTGCATTGTGAACAACAGTACACCGGGCGGCGGAATTGAAAGCCTGCAGGTATTGTCGTCATTATGGGGAAAAACATTCAAAAATGACTTCAAGGTGACAAATACTTTTATAAGTGGCAACAGCGCATCAGAGGGCGCGGGCATTTGCCTTTATAATGCCACAAAATCCGGAGTTTCAAAGGTTGAACTCAGCGGTACTTCCATTATCGAAAACAAAGCATCAGTGCTCGGCGGCGGAATTTCCATGGAATGTGATGACACCAATTCAGCGGAAAATACAGTTGTGACATTTAGCGACGGCTGCTATATTTATGACAATACAGCTTCAGACGACAGCGCGGACGATTTTTATAAATATAAGAATACGACTGTAAATGCACTTCCTACAGCAGAGAAGATGTCCGATTATACAACGGGACCTGCTTTTAAGGGATGGTTCCACGACAAGACCGGCGAACGTTACAGCGAGACAAACGCAAACGAATATACTCCGGTTGAATCCGCGACTGATGAGCTGCAGTTAAAGGTTGTGAGGGCACCGCGGTATACCGTAAAATTTGATACGAACGGCGGCAGCATCGTAAACGAGCAAAAGGTTTACGAGGGCCAAAAGGCGGCAAAGCCAGCGGAAGATCCTGCATATGAGGGATATGAATTTGCCGGCTGGTACAGCGACTCTGCGTGCAAAGACGCATATGACTTCGATTCTGAAGTTAAGGGCGATTTGACGCTGTATGCTAAGTGGAAGAAGCTTATTATAGACATAAATGTTGACATAGATGTCAACGTAGATGTTTCGGAAAAGAATTACAAAGGACTTACATTCAGTCATTTGCTGAGCAGCGGAAAAAACGTAAACAAAATTCTGATGATTTCGGAAGATCAGAAAGATACACTTGCCAAAGCAATCACAGACAGCGATTTTTCTTCGCTTGACGGGACATTTATTTCAATCGAGCTGCTTTGCAAGGTAAGGGAAGCTGACAATGAGCGCGAAATCGAAGCCACGGAAAAATATATCAATGAAAATTACAAGGGTTATGACAAGCTCTCTTATGATGTCGGCATCTCCAAGATAATCAAAGTAGACAACAAAGAAATTCGAAATGAAAATATTAAGAGCCTGCCTGAGGGCATACATGTTCAATTTTCAATACCTGACGAATGGACAAACGGCACAGTGAAAATCCTGCGTGCTCACACATCGGGAGACGATGTGACTGTTGAGGAAATGCCAAATGTGTCGAAGGAAGAGGCAGACAAACAGGTATATGAAATCATCAGCGACAAATTTTCTACTTATACGATGATTTGCAAAAAAACATCGAGCGGCGGCAGCGACGGCAGCGGCAGCGACGGCAGCGGCAGCACACCGGAATCAGGTGATCATTACTTCGCTGCAAAGAAGGTAGACGCACAGGACAGACGTGCACTCAGCGGTGCAAAATTCGGCCTTTATCTTGACGGAAAAGAGATTGCGCATGCAGAATCGGACAGCAATGGCATGATGGTGTTCAAAGTCGACGAAAGCGACTATTTGGATATTACCGACGAGAGTGACTTATATTATCAGGAACTGACTGCTCCTGAAGGATATGTTGTCAGCAGCGACAAGATTTCTATAAAGAAGAACGATTTGGCATCAAGTCAGAGCAAGGCAAAAGCAAGCGCACGTACTGTGAAAAACTATCGCAGCACTACGCCTGACATGTTAAACGGCGATGATCACTTTGCTTATATCATCGGTTACGAAGACGGCACCGTTAAGCCAAACGGTCTGATCTCACGTGCGGAGTCTGCCACTGTCTTCTTCCGTTTGCTTAAGGATTCAGTTCGAGACAGCAATCTCGTGACCGAAAACACATATACAGATGTGACAGATGATTATTGGGCAAATACTGCCGTCTCAACTATGACGAAGCTTGGCATCGTGCAGGGAAAAAGCGCATCGACATTTGATCCGAAAGCGCCAATCACACGCGCGGAGTTCGCGGCTATTTGTGCCAGATTCGACACAGGTACTGCCGACGGGACGAAGACATTCTCCGATATCAGCGGACACTGGGCTGAGAAGTACATTCAAAGGGCCGCACAGCTTGGCTGGGTCAAGGGCTTTGAGGACGGCACATTCCGTCCGGACACATATATCACGCGTGCGGAGGCCATGACCATGATCAATCGCGTGCTGAATCGTTTACCTGAGAAGGAAAGCGATCTGCTGTCCGGTATGAGAGTATGGCCGGACTGCTCGGCTGATAACTGGTCATACTTGGCAGTGCAGGAAGCCACAAACTCACATGATTTCAAGCAAAAGACCGGAAATTATGAAACTTGGACAGCAATGAAAGAGGATCCTGACTGGACACGCTACGAGTACTAATGCCAAAAAAGAGAATGTGAAAAGTCCGAGTCACTCACATCCATTTGTTGTAAAAAGTGTATAGATGCCGCGATTATTCGTTGTAAAAAGTGTATAGATGCCGCGATTATTCGTTGTAAAAAATGTGTGGATATCACAATTTTCGTTGTAATTTTTGTAAAAATCGCATATACTGTATGTAAACTGTCCGGGAGGTGTGGAATATGTACAGAGTGGCTATGGAAAAGCTTTATAAATGGAAGGCGAATAAACGCAGAAAGCCGTTGATAATAGAAGGCGCAAGACAGGTGGGAAAGACATGGCTCATGAAAGAGTTCGGCAAGTCGGCATATGCGGATACTGTTTATATAAATTTTGACTCAAATTCAGTGATGACTAATCTTTTTGCGGCTGATTTGAATGCTGACAGGCTTATACTCGGCATCGAAGTGTATTGTGGGCACAAGATAGACGCAGAAAATACACTGCTCATATTTGACGAAGTTCAGGAAGTACCGAGAGCACTGGCATCACTGAAATATTTCTGTGAGGACGCACCGCAATATCATATAGTATGTGCCGGTTCTCTGCTTGGCATAGCGCTGCATGAGGGAACGTCTTTTCCGGTTGGAAAGACTGATTTTCTAAAGCTGTATCCGATGTCATTCAATGAATTTTTGATAGCAACTGCAGGAGAACGTTATGCAAAGCTGCTCGAGAGTCGTGACTACAGTATGATAAACTCTTTCAAACAGATTTATATAGACGCATTGAGACAATATTATTTTGTAGGGGGGATGCCGGAGGCTGTACAGTGCTTTGCGAATGAAAAGGATTTCAATGAGGTAAGGCTCATTCAAGAGCGTATCCTTACAGCCTATGAGCAGGATTTTTCAAAGCACGCGCCTATATCAATCGTCCCGAAGATACGAATGGTCTGGAACAGCATTCCGTCACAGCTTGCAAAGGAAAACAGGAAGTTTATTTACGGACTTGTGCGTGAGGGGGGACGTGCGAAGGATTTTGAAACAGCGATAATGTGGCTGTGCGACTGCGGTCTGGTCCACAAAGTAAGCCGTGTAACCGGCGCAGGTATACCGCTTAAGGCTTATGAGGACTTAAAGGCTTTCAAGCTCTTTTCACTTGATGTCGGTCTGCTTGCGTGCCAGGCAGGTCTGCATCAGAGGACGCTTGTTGAAGGAAACAATTTATTTACTGAATTCAAAGGAGCGCTTACAGAGCAGTATGTGTGTCAGCAACTCAAAACTACGGAAGTTCCGGGATTATATTACTATACGAATGACCGAGGTTCATGTGAGATAGATTTTGTCATTGATACAGGTGAGCAGGCAGTGCCTGTGGAGGTAAAGGCGGAGACCAATCTGAAAGCAAAAAGCCTGAAAATGTATTATGAAAAATTCAAACCGGAGATATCAGTGCGAACTTCAATGGCAGATTATAAAAAAGAGGAATGGCTGCTGAATTTACCGCTTTATGCTGTCGGCTCGGCGGCGGATGAAGTGAAACAGCGATGAAGTGAAAAAGCGATGAAGTGAAACAGCGATGAAGTGAAAAAGAATTAAAACGTATAAAAAACAGGCTGTCGCTTGTGCGACAGCCTGTTTTTGTGGCGCGCCATGTAGGA
>CAVCIY010000122.1:0-5810 GCA_963602445.1 Lachnospiraceae bacterium
GAGCCGGATGCTACGGAAATGTAGAAGTCGCGGATGTGCCGGAAGAGCCGGATGTGCGAGACTTATGGAAGTGGCATCCCTGGTACAGTGAAATTATCAGTGTATTGAAGACAACGGAGGCAATAGAGGACCGGATATTATGGAAATATTATACGATGAAGAGATGCATCTTTCAGATGAGATACTCAGTTATATGACGCGTGCTGCGGAGATATGCGTGCTGCACGAAAATCTTGATCCCGAAAAATGCGAGATAAGCTTTTCATATGTAGATGAAGAGACCATACGCCGCCTAAACAGAGATTACCGCGGCAATGACAAAATTACGGATGTGCTCTCATTTCCGCAGTTTGACGACCTTGATGAGGCTGCATATTATGATGAAATCTGTCTTGGGGATGTTGTAATATGTGATGCGGTTGCAAAGCGTCAGGCTGAAGAGTATGGGCATTCGTATGAAAGGGAGACGATTTATCTCTTTGTTCACAGTGTGCATCATTTGCTCGGATATGATCATATGGAAGAAGAAGAAAAGAAGATTATGCGCGGCAGGGAAGAAGCTGTCATGAAAGAGCTCGGTCTCGAGAGATGACGAAACGATATAAAGATTGACGGGGCGGAAGCCTGAGAATATTCAGAAGATATTCAGAGGAAAGACTGAGAAAACTCAGAAGAAAGCGAGAGGAATAAGATATGAAATCAGGTTTTGCGGGCATTGTCGGTAGACCGAATGTAGGCAAATCTACCCTTATGAATGCCATGGTAGGTGAAAAGGTTGCCATTACTTCAAGCAAGGCGCAGACTACCAGAAATGCAATCAGAGGAATATATAATGATGACGAATATCAGATCGTATTTATTGATACACCGGGTATTCACAAGCCGAAGAACAAGCTCGGCACTTATCTTACAAATACAGCCATTGCGACGTTCAACGAAGTGGACGTGATTCTTTTTCTTGTAGACGGAAGCATGTCGGCGGGAAAAGGGGATAAGTATATTGCGGATCTCTTAAAAAAGGTGGAAGGAACACCGAAGATTCTTATTATTAATAAGATGGATCTCATGGGGCCTGAAGAGTTTAAAAAAATATATGAAGAATATGATGCACTCGGAATATTTGAGGATATTATCGGTGTGAGCGCTCTTAAGGATCAAAATACAGATATCTGTGTGGATAAGATCAAGAAATTTATCGGTGAAGGACCTGCTTATTTTCCGAGAGACATGTTTACGGACAATCCGATGCGTTTTCTTGTATCTGAAATTATCAGGGAAAAGACTCTTATGTATCTTAATGACGAGGTCCCTCACGGCATCGCAGTTGAAATCGAGAAATATGCAGAAGAAAAGACTCATACGGATATATATGCGACTATCTACTGTGAAAAGGCTTCACATAAGGGCATTATCATAGGTGCCAAGGGCAAGAAACTAAAAGGTATAGGCAAGGCTGCCAGACTTGAAATAGAGCCGCTTATCGGTTCTAAGGTTTATCTTGAGCTTTGGGTTAAGGTCAAGGAAAACTGGCGTGAAAATGAATTTGCGATCAGCAATTTCGGATATTCAACCGATAAGTAAAGTAATGAGGAAAATCTTAGAGTCGAATGCAAGTGTTTTCACAGGCTCGACATTAAAGTGTCTTGAAACCTTGCGTACTGTGCAAATTGAGAGATTGCAGGCAGCATGCGGAGCGGAACGGCGACCGGCACGCTTTGAAAGTTCGCAGTGCTGCGGACGGAGCAGACTTGCGGATGCTGCGAGCTGAATGCATGCGGTCCGGCGGACGGAGCAGACTTGCGGATGCTGTGAGCTGAATGCATGCAGTGCTGCGGACGGAGCTGATAGTCGGTGCGGCGCTTAGGGGGTGAGTGATGTGATATCTGAAACAGACGGTGTCATACTGAGCCGTGTCAGAATGCCCGATGACAGGACGATGCTGGTACTTTTTACCAGAAAATACGGAAAGATCAGCGCGGGAACGGGCATAAGACTGAACGGAAAAAACAAATCGTCACTTGCTCTGAGAGTATTTACCCACGGAAGATACGAGCTTTTCTTCGGCGCAAAGACGTGCAATGTCAATACAGCAGAGACGATAAACAGCTTTTTTAGAATCAGTGAGGACGTCGATAAATATATGACTGCTTCGTATATTCTTGAATATACAAACAGACTTCTTCCTGAAGGCCAGCCAAACGAACAGCTTTTTGACATGCTCATAGATCTGCTTGGAATGATTGAAAGACGCAAGCAGAAAATGTCGACACTCACACTTGTATATCAGATAAAGTCACTCGAGTGCTGCGGGTATTTTCCGAGAATAGAAAGGTGTGTATCATGCGGTGCGCCGCTTGGAGAGGATTTCATTTTTTCAGTTGCAGACGGCGGCGGATTGTGCAAAAAATGTATAAACAAAATTAAACCGGATAAACATTTGATTTATGATATGAAATTTGATATAATTAGAGCATTAAAATCCATTCAGAATAACAACATAAGACGATTTGAAAATCTGGCACTCAGTGACGATATTTATTGTCGTTTGAACGAAATTACGAAGGCATATATGTCATATCATATAGGAATAGACAGGTTAAAAAGCGAAAATTATCTTGTATGACTTATTGAAAGGATGGCTGCGAATATGAGTATTTCATCAAAAATAAGAAAAATAGAGCTTGTCAAGGACAGGACCGGTGCCACATACTCTGAAGCAATGGAGGCACTCGAAAAAACCGACGGAAGTGTAATAGACGCTATTCTTTTTATAGAAAAACGCATTGACGGCGAAGAAGAAAAAGAAGACGGAAGCTCAAACGAAAGCATGACAGATGAAGAAAAGAAAATAAATGATACTGAGGATAAAGGCTCTTATATCATAGACAACATAAAGAAGATAATCCGTAAAGGCAATGTCGCACGTATTCTTATAAAAAAGGAAGAAGAAATTATCGTGAACATACCGGTAAATGCCGGTATTCTCGGGATGATCTTTGTTCCGTGGGTGACGATCCTGTCTGCTGTGGCAGCGCTTGGCACGAAATGTTCCATTTCTCTTGTCAAGAATGACGGCGATGTTATCGATTTGAGCGGCAAGGCCGCAGGAAAGATAGGCGAGCTGAAGACAAATTACGGTCATGTGGCCGATGATATTATTGATAAAGGCGCCGGAGCCTTCAATCAGGTTAAAGAAAAAGCGACTGAGACTGTAAAGAAGGTAAAAACAGACATAGGACTCGGAATCGACAAGGATGATTATTTCAGCTTTGATGATGATTTAGACTTTGGTGACGATCTGGACTTCAGTGACGACGCGGACTCAGGTGATGGCTCGGACTCTGTTGACGATCTGGACTTCAGTGATGATTCGGGGTTTGACAGCGATATAGACGTCGATGATATAGACTTTGATGATGATATAGATATAGACGCTGACGATGATTCGGATTTTTTTGATGACAGCTTCGATATTGACTTAGAAGATCTCGATGCTTTTGACGATGAGGCATTTGACGGAGATCCTTTTCTTGATGATATCGAGGCTGAGATCAACGAAAAGCGTAAAGCTTTAGAGAAAAGGGCAGCCGAAGAAAAGGCTGCAAGAGAAGCTGAGGCAGTGAAAAAAACTGCCGAGAAAGAAGCTGCTGAAACCGCATCAGAAGCTGAGCATACCGGAAAGTCCGGGACGAAAGAAGATAGCACGGAAGAAGCTGCCTCGTCAGCATATGCTGAGGCAAAGCTTCGTGTGCAAAAGCTCAAAGCTGAGCTTGAAGAAGAGTACAATCTCACGGATTCTCTTGATGATATGGATCTGTTTCCGCAATCAGAATTCAATTTGGATAATATGTTCGGATTAAAATCAGACAACTCCGACTCGGATAAGGAAGACGAATCGGAATCTGAAGAGGAACCGCAGAATTTCACGCTTGATGATTTTAAAATTGACGATGATGACAAAGTGTCTGCTTCGTCTGACTCTGATGAAGACGAAAGTGAAAGCTTTGATGATTTTCTCAGCAGCTACAGGGCAAAGATAAACAGTCTCAAGCTTTAACTGCAACAAGTTGCTGATCAAAGGGTGTATTAGCCGTGATTGCATCAGTAAGCTGCCGGTGAAAAATTGCAGTAATCATGATTGCATCAGCAAGCTACAGGTTGTAGATTGCATTGATCGTGATTGTATTTACAAGTTATCATTTATTGATATATTAAGTATTGATATAGTAAGCTTACTAAGTGTATTTAGTATATTGATTTTAATAGTTTTAATAGTTTTAAAAATGCATTATAAGCTATAGGAGTTATTTTATAATGGGAGATAAGATTCAGCACAGAAAATATTCAATGGACAAAATTGTGGCACTTGCCAAGTCAAAGGGATTCATCTTTCCGGGTTCCGAGATTTACGGAGGTCTTGCAAACACCTGGGATTACGGTCCTTTGGGAGTAGAACTCAAGAATAATGTAAAAGCGGCATGGCGCAAAAAGTTTATCCAGGAATCAAAATATAACGTAGGTCTTGACGCTGCTATTCTCATGAATCCAAAAACATGGGAAGCTTCGGGTCATGTCGGGAACTTCAATGACCCGCAGGTTGATTGTAAGGTTTGTCACGAAAGATTCAGAGCAGATAAGCTTATAGAAGAATATCTTGATAAGCAGGGAATCGATCAGGTCGTAGACGGCTGGTCAAACGAACAGATGGAAACATTCATAGCAGAAAAGGGAATCAAATGTCCTACTTGCGGAAGTGTTGATTTTACTCCTATCCGCCAGTTCAACCTTATGTTTAAGACTTTCCAGGGTGTTACGGAGGACAGTACGTCTCAGATTTATCTCAGACCTGAGACTGCACAGGGTATTTTCGTAAACTTCAAGAATGTACAGAGAAGCACAAGAAGAAAGCTGCCATTTGGTATCGCCCAGATAGGCAAGGCGTTCAGAAATGAAATCACACCGGGAAATTTCACTTTCAGAACTCGTGAATTTGAGCAGATGGAACTCGAATTTTTCTGCGAGCCGGGAACAGATATGGAATGGTTCGACTATTGGCGCAGCTTCTGCCCTCAGTTCCTGAGAGATCTCGGCATCAAGGATGAACATATGAGACTCAGAGATCATTCTGAGGAAGAGCTTTCTCATTATAGTAAGGCAACTACTGACATCGAATATTTATTCCCGTTTGGATGGGGCGAGCTTTGGGGAATCGCGCACAGATCTGATTATGATCTGCGTCAGCACAACGAATTCTCCGATGAGGATATGATGTATCAGAATCTTGTGACAAATGAAAAATACCTGCCGTACGTAATTGAACCGTCACTTGGCGCTGACAGAGTGACACTTGCATTCTTATATGAAGCATATGATGAGGAGACTGTTATTTCCGCAAACGGCAAGGAAGATACAAGAGTAGTTCTTCACCTTCATCCTGCACTTGCGCCATACAAGGCTGCGGTACTTCCGCTCACAAAGAAGCAGGCTGAAAAGGCTGAAGAGCTTAGAGACGAGCTCGCAAAATATTTCTTTGTTGACTATGACCTTCCGGGAAGCATCGGCAAGAGATATAGAAGACAGGACGAAGCAGGCACGCCTTTCTGTATTACGGTTGACCCTGATACTGAAAATGACGGCTGCGTCACCATAAGAGACAGAGATACTATGGAACAGATTAGAATTCCTATGTCGGACGTAAGAGCTTATATAGAAGGAAAATTATTATTCTAATCAGTGATGACATTGCCATATTCTGAACTGTCGACGGACTGAAAAGTGTGCGGCAGTTCAGATATTATATATAAACAAAT
>CAVCIY010000123.1:0-5133 GCA_963602445.1 Lachnospiraceae bacterium
CGATTGTACCAATGTTAACGTGCGGTTTATTACGTTCAAATTTTTCTTTAGCCATTTTTATCCTCCTAACGGATATACTCTTTTCAGTTTTTTATCAACCTGCCCAGCTTGGGTCCGCATTTGTTCCGCGTGACCGGGGCCTGTCTCATGACAGGAAGCTTATGTTTTGTTTTGTTTTTAATATCAATTTTTGTTCGAATGCAAAGCAGCACTTTTACATTTCGGTTTATATTGCGCTTTTCGTCGCTAATATCTGCCTTCTTCATGCTGCAAGCTTACGAATCGTACATTTTATCTTACTTTGACACTTTTTCTGCAAGGCTTGCCGGTAACTGTTCGAAGTGATCCATCTGCATTACATATACACCGCGTCCCTGAGTCTTTGATCTGAGGTCTGTCGCATAACCGAACATTTCCGAAAGAGGTACAAATCCTCTGATAACAACTGTTCCGTTTGTGATTTCAGAACCTTCGATACGGCCTCTTCTTGAAGATATATCGCCGATTACATCGCCCATATATTCGTCCGGAACTGTAACGTCAACCTTGAAAATAGGCTCGAGCAGAACCGGTTTTGCCTTCTTTGAGGCTTCCTTAAACGCCATAGAAGCGGCAATCTTAAATGCCATTTCCGAAGAGTCAACTTCGTGGAAAGAACCGTCATAAAGTTCTACGCCGATATCTACTACCTGATATCCCGCAAGAATACCTGTCTGCATAGCTTCCTGGATACCTTCGTCGATCTTAGGGATGTATTCCTTAGGAATAGCACCGCCGACGATTGAATTCTTGAATTCGTATCCTGAGCCCGGTTCTCTCGGAGTAACTCTGATCTTTACGTGACCGTACTGTCCGCGGCCGCCTGACTGCTTCGAGTACTTGTAATCCACATCTGCAGGAGCTGTAAGAGTTTCCTTGTAAGAAACCTGCGGCTTGCCTACATTTGCTTCAACCTTGAATTCTCTGAGAAGTCTGTCAACGATGATATCGAGGTGAAGCTCGCCCATACCTGCGATGATAGTCTGTCCCGTGTCCTTATTTGTATAAGTCTTGAATGTAGGATCTTCTTCAGCGAGCTTCGCAAGCGCGATGCCCATCTTTTCCTGTCCTGCCTTTGTCTTAGGCTCGATAGCGATCTCAATAACAGGATCAGGGAATTCCATAGATTCGAGAATAATAGGATGCTTTTCATCACAGAGAGTGTCACCTGTAGTAGTGTCCTTAAGACCTACTGCGGCAGCGATATCGCCTGAATATACTACATCGATTTCTTCTCTCTTATTTGCGTGCATCTGAAGGATACGTCCGATTCTTTCTTTCTTACCCTTAGTTGCGTTGTAAACATATGAACCTGACTGAAGAGTACCGGAATATACTCTGAAGAATGCGAGCTTGCCGACATACGGGTCAGCCATGATCTTGAATGCAAGTGCGCCAAACGGAGCCTTGTCATCTGCAGGTCTCTCTTCTTCTTCTTCTGTTTCCGGATTCACACCCTTGATTGCAGGAATATCGAGTGGTGAAGGCATATAATCAACAACTGCGTCCAGCATGAGCTGAACACCCTTGTTCTTATATGCAGAACCGCAAAGCATAGGAACCATCTCGTTTGCGATAGTTGACTTTCTGATAGCAGTCTTGATTTCGGTCTCAGAAAGTGTACCTTCGTCGAGATACTTCATCATGAGTTCTTCATCAGTTTCTGCTACTGATTCCAGAAGAGCTTCTCTCCACTCTGCTGCCAGATCAGCCATATCTTCAGGTATTTCTGATTCTTCGATTTCCTTTCCGAGGTCATCCTTATATATCTCGGCCTTCATCTTGATGAGGTCGACGATGCCTGTGAAAGTATTTTCCTTGCCGATAGGAAGCTGAACAGGAACTGCGTTTGCCTTGAGTCTGTTCTTTACCATATCTACAACTCTGTAGAAATCAGCACCTGTGATATCCATTTTGTTTACGAAAATCATTCTAGGCACGCCATACTTTTCGGCCTGTCTCCATACTGTCTCGGACTGTGGCTCTACTCCGCCCTTCGCACAGAGAACCGTAACCGATCCGTCAAGTACACGAAGAGATCTCTCAACTTCTACTGTAAAGTCAACGTGTCCCGGTGTGTCAATAATATTTATTCTTGTGCCCTTCCACTGTGCCGTAGTCGCAGCTGAGGTAATAGTGATACCTCTTTCCTGTTCCTGAGCCATCCAGTCCATCTGAGCCGAACCGTCATGAGTCTCACCGATTTTGTGAGTCTTACCCGTATAGAACAGAATACGCTCTGTGGTTGTTGTCTTGCCTGCATCAATGTGGGCCATGATACCAATGTTTCTAGTTTTCGCTAATGGAAATTGTCTTGCCATTATTGTAGCTTGCTCCTCCCCTCCGAGTTCAATTTTAAACTCTTATTCGTATTGTCAAGCACTTTGTCTGTTTGTCAATAAAATAGTTTTGTCGGCGCCGTGCACGCAGCATCTGCACTCCGGACGGATGATTACCATCTGAAGTGTGCGAATGCCTTGTTTGCTTCTGCCATCTTGTGTGTATCTTCCTTCTTCTTTACAGATGCACCTGTGTTGTTTGCAGCGTCCATGAGTTCCTTTGCAAGTCTCTCATACATGAACTTTTCGCCTCTTGCTCTTGTATACTTTGTGAGCCATCTAAGACCAAGTGTCTGTCTTCTGTCTGCTCTTACTTCGATAGGAACCTGATAGTTTGCACCACCGATACGTCTCGCCTTTACTTCCAATACAGGCATGATGTTGTTCATAGCCTTTTCGAATACTTCGAGAGGTTCTTCGCCGGTAACTTTCTTAATCATATCGAATGCATCATATACGATGCCCTGAGCAACTCCCTTTTTGCCATCCAGCATAATGTTGTTGATCAGCTTTGAAACAACAACACTTCCGTATACCGGATCAGGAAGTACTTCTCTCTTAGGAATGTTTCCTTTTCTAGGCACTTCTCTTCCCTCCTTATATGTTATAACCCGCAATAATGCGGACTACCTGCTCTGACCACACATCAGAGCCCGGGTACTCGACAGCACGCAGCTGCCGTGGTGCGCAGATATAATGCTGAATTAGATATATATCATTCCTCATTATGCATCATGTCATTTCCCCGCATATCTGCATACATATGTCATGCATCATGCACATGCCGCACATTACACGCTGTGTATGTGTTTCTTACATGCATTGCGCACGCCGCGCATCTCACGCCGCGCGTACATCACGCAAATCTCGTATGTCATAATACAGGAAATGTCACATGCCCCTTAATGAGGGCGCAAAAATAACTTTCTTTCTTGGCAAAGTCTGTCTGAATTACTTCTTAGGAGCCTTTGCACCATACTTTGAACGAGCCTGCATTCTGCCGGACACGCCTGCAGTATCGAGTGTACCTCTTACGATGTGATATCTTACACCAGGGAGGTCCTTAACTCTGCCGCCTCTGATAAGTACTACACTGTGTTCCTGGAGGTTGTGACCGATTCCCGGAATATATGCAGTAACTTCCATACCGTTTGTCAGACGAACTCTGGCAACCTTTCTCAGAGCTGAATTTGGCTTCTTAGGAGTTACAGTCTTAACAGATGTGCACACGCCTCTCTTCTGTGGAGATTTAGTGTCTGTAGGAACTCTCTTGAGCGAATTCATACCTCTTAAAAGAGCAGGAGCAGTAGACTTTTTAACAGTTCTCTGACGGCCGTCTCTTACTAATTGATTAATAGTAGGCATTCTTTTTTCTCCTTTCCTGCATCTGTGAGAAAATCACAAAATGCATAATGATAATGAATATATATCTAAACCATATAGGCTTAAATCAAAATAATCTAAGCTTGCGGATTGCGCTAACCGCGCCGGCTTTCCCGACAGTATCAACCGCGCCGGCTTTCCCGACAGTATCAATCTCGCCGGCTATTCCGGCCGCATCAGCTCCTGATCCGACCCGCAACTGCCGCACTGATGTCAATTCCAAGCTCCCTTCCGAGTACTCTCTTTGACTTCACTCTCGTGACCTTCACGCCTCGCGCCTCAGCCTCAGCCAAAACCGCCTTTGTCGCAAACAAATCGGCATCCGCTGCTATCAATACTTCTTCAAGCTCGCCTCTCTCAAGCAGCTTTGAAGTCTGCCTAAGCCCGACAACGAACTTTTTTTCTTTTTCTGCTGTCATATCTTTACTCCATGACATAACCTTCATGTCACAGCATGCCTTTTCCCTAGCTTTGTCTCCGCCGGACCTCGCCGTTTTTCCTCGAGCCTCGCCGTTTTCCCACGAGCTTTGTCTCCGCAAAGCTTCATCCGTGTTTTTCAGACTTTGTCCGTAAAAATAGAAAGAAACAGCAGCTGCGCCTGCAGCCGCTGTTTGCATGCCATAGACCAAAAACTATTCTACCATCTTAAATAGTTTCTTGTCAACATTGGTTCTTAAATTTTTAAATTTTCTGTATTTTTCGGCCCGCTTCCGCGTCAAAGTCACATCTTCACTCAGCCAAAAATCGCATCTCGGTACGCTTCCGCATCAAAGTTACATCTTCTCACTTCTGAATCAGAGTGACTTATCTGTCTGCTTCAGCGCCAAATCCGCATCATTGCCCATCTCCGAATCGAAGCCGAATCGAAGCAGCCCCTATTCCTCACTCAGGAAATCCTGAGTGTTCAGCTTCGTTATGAATGCATCAACCGCAGACTTTTCCGGCTCTTTCTCTTCGACCGGTGTATCAGCCGCACGATATATATAAGCTGTATTTCGTCTGCTCTCTTCTTCGGCAATCTTCTTAAGGCGATCCTCTTCGGCTTTGCGACGCTTGTACTCGTCAATAATCGGTTGATTGCGGCCGTAATCGAGATCGATATCCTTGTAGATTCTCATGCCTGTTCCGGCAGGGATAAGCTTACCGATGATAACATTTTCCTTGAGACCTCTGAGGTGGTCTACCTTGCCCTTGATCGCAGCATCTGTCAGAACTCTTGTAGTTTCCTGGAAGGAAGCCGCTGAAAGGAATGAATCTGTGGCAAGTGAGGCCTTCGTAATGCCGAGAAGTACAGGCTTTGAAGTTGCCGGTTCGAGGCCTTCAGCTTCAACAGCCTTGTTTGTATCATCAAATTCTTTCTGACTGTAAAGGT
>CAVCIY010000124.1:0-5044 GCA_963602445.1 Lachnospiraceae bacterium
GAGCAAGAGCCGCGAAGGCGGACAGCATGACGGCAAGAACAGCAAAGGCAAGAGCCGCGAAGGCGGACAGCATGACGCCAAGAACAGCAAGAGCGGCGGCAAGAATGGCAAAGGAAAAAGCCGTGAAGACGGTCGGCATGGCGGCAAGAACGGTAAGGAAAAAGGTCGTGAAGACGGTCAGCACGCAAGACACTCGAATCACGGACATTCTCATACGGAAATGAAGTCGGATGATCTGCTTTTTGACGGATTTTTCGGAGAAGAAAATCTTTTCAGAGATCCGACAGATTCCGACATATATGAAGAATTCAACGGAATGACGTGCGATGAAGCTTACAGTGAATATATGCAGCAGGCGACCAAGGAATATGATGCCACAAACGGCACTTTGGTAGCCGGAGTGAAATTTAAAACCGCAGGGAAGGTTTATTTCTTCGATCCGGAAGGGTTTGATCTCTCGCAGGGTGACAACGTAATTGTTGAGACTGCAAGGGGACTCGAATTCGGAGAACTGGCCTCGGATCCGTATTATGTATCGGAAAAATCTATCGTGAAGCCTCTAAAAAAGGTCATTCGTGTAGCTACTGAAGAGGATAGAAACAAGCACAACGCAAATATAGAAAGAAAAAAGCGTGCAGTAGAATTATGTCAGAAAAAGGTCACTGCCAGAAATCTTGACATGAAGCTTATAGATGTCGAATATACATTTGACGATTCTAAGATTATTTTCTATTTCACCGCAGACGGAAGAGTCGATTTCAGAGAGCTCGTAAAGGATCTCGCCGGCGTCTTTAGGATGAGGATCGAGCTTAGACAGATCGGTGTGAGAGACGAAGCAAAGATGATTGGAGGAATAGGCACATGCGGCAGAGGACTTTGCTGCCATTCATGGCTGCCTGACTTCCAGCCTGTTTCCATTAAAATGGCGAAGACGCAGGGACTTTCACTGAATCCCGCAAAGATTTCAGGAATCTGCGGAAGACTTATGTGTTGTCTGAAATATGAAAATGATGTCTACAATATACTCAAACAAGGCATGCCAGACCAAGGCGAAAAGGTCGCAACGCAAGACGGCATGGCTGTGGTAGTGAGCACAAATATCCTGAGAGAACAGGTCAAGGTGCGCCACCTTCTCGACGATATAGATGAAGAAACCGGTGAACCGAAGCTCTCGCAGGATATAACGACATATACGAAACAGGACATAAAGCGCCTAGGCAAAAAGAAGCATCAAAAGAATGCCCACAAAGAAAAGGATGAAAATCCCGAAGATTTACCGGATGATGTAAAGAGCCTGCTGGACGATTAAACCATATGATTGAACTGTATGAATGTACTGAACGATTAGAGGAGTCATATTATGGCAGAGCGAATAGACAAGATCGGATTTGGCGGATTTGAGCTGATTCAGGACGATGAAATGTTCTGCTACGGTGTGGATGCCGTGCTTCTTGCGGATGCAGCATCGGCAAGGCATCACAAGCGCGTTGCCGACCTGGGCACAAACAACGGAATCATCCCCCTTATAATGTTTGCAAAGGATTGCATAAAGGAGGACGCGACGGGCTTTGAGATTCAGCACGAAGCATGTACGATTGCCGGGAGAAATGCCGCACGAAACGGACTTTCAGACAGATTGGAAATAATAGAAACCGATATTGCCGGCATTTCATTTTCCGAAGACATGAAGAAATATGCAGGCACATTTGACTGCGTGACCGCAAATCCGCCGTATTTTGAGGGAAATACAGCCGTTATAAGTTCCAGGGATGCGCTTAGGACAGCAAGGCACGAAACGACTGCTCCGCTTGACAGTTTTGTGCAGGCCGCATCGTGGCTGCTGTGCGACAAAGGCTGGTTTTATATGATACACAGACCGGCAAGGATAATTGATATTGCGGAGTCGTGCAGACATTACAGGCTCGAGCCCAAAAGTGTGCGCTTTATAAGCCCGCATCCGGGAGAGATACCAAATTTGATGATTGTCATCTGCCGCAAAAATGCGGGGCGAGAGTTGAGATTCGAAAAGCCGATCAGCGTTTATGACGATGAAGGCAATTATTCGGATGAGATTCTGAAGATTTACGGAAGGGATAGCTAAGACTCGGATGGCGAAGAGCCGAGGTTCGGATGGCGAAGAGATGAAGCTTGAACGGTAAAAAGCCATGGTCTGAACGGCGAAGGACTGAAGCTTGAATTTAAAAAGACTGATGTTTGAAATATCAAGATAGAAGGAGAAGAATTCATTATGGATTATATGAAATTGGCGGAGCTGCTGTTTCCGCATATTACAAAGACACCTGAAGATTATGAAGTGATTTTCCCAAAGAGGGATCTTCCTGAAGGGGCAAAGGTTACGAGACTCGGTCCAAGCCCTACAGGCTTTATACATCTCGGAAATCTTTACAGTGCATTTGTGGATGAAAGACTTGCTCATCAAAGCGGCGGCACATTTTTCCTCAGAATTGAAGACACTGATGACAAGAGATTTGTGGAAGGTGCGGTTGAGACTATCGTAAATGTGCTTGATTATTTTGGAATCGCATTTGACGAGGGCGCGACTATCGACGGTGACAAAGGGAATTACGGCCCTTATCATCAAAGTCAGAGAGCTGAGATTTACCAGACCTTCATCAAGCAGCTCGTTCAGAAAGGCAAAGCTTATCCGTGTTTTCTTACTGAAGAGGAGATTTCAGAAATCAGAAAGAAGCAGGAAGAAGAGAAGCTCAACCCGGGCATCTACGGCAAGTGGGCAGTTGGAAGAAATCTGACATATGAGCAGATTGAAGAAAATATAAAGGCAGGCAAGCCTTATGTTATCAGACTTAAGTCTTCAGGAAAGACGGATGTTCCGCCTGAAGAAATGGACACTATCACCGTTGTGGACGCGATCAGAGGGCCTATTACAATGCCCGCAAACAATATGGATACGGTTATTCTCAAGGCAACCGGGATTCCTACATATCATTTTGCACATGTGATAGATGACCACTTTATGAGAACTACTCATGTCGTAAGAGGTGAAGAATGGCTGTCGTCGCTTCCTATACATATCGAGCTTTTCAACCTTATGGGATGGGAGCATCCGGTTTATTGTCATACGGCTCATCTCATGAAGATCGGGGAAGAAGGCACAAAGAGAAAGCTCTCAAAGAGAAAGGATCCTGAGCTTTCACTTGATTTCTACAGAAGTGACGGCTATTATCCTCCTGCTGTAAGAGAATATCTCATGACTATTCTAAACTCAAATTTCGAGGAATGGCGTATCGCAAACCCTGATGCCGACCTTGATGAGTTCACATTCACTACGGAAAAGATGAGCAATTCAGGTGCGTTATTTGACCTAAACAAGCTTAGCGACGTGTGCAAAGATGTTCTCGTAAAGGTTCCCGCTGCCGAGCTTGTAGATTTTATGAAGAAGTGGGCAGCAGAATTCCGTCCCGAAATCCTCGGACTTTTTGAAGGAAATGAAGAGCAGCTCGAAAAGATTCTTGACCTGGGAAGAAGCGGAAATAAGCCGCGTAAGGATCTCATTTACGCAGCACAGATATTTGATTTTATCAAGTACTTTTATGATGATTATTTCGAAGTTGAAGGCGAAATTCCGCAAAATGTTTCAAAGGAAGATGCGAGAGCTATTCTTGAAAAATATCTTGAGACATACAATCACGCAGATGACCAGTCTGTATGGTTCGAAAAGATCAGGACGCTTGGAAGTGAGCTTGGATATGCCGCAAAGCCTAAGGATTTCAAAAAGCATCCTGACGAATATAAGGGTCACGTAGGCGATGTCAGCACAGTTATCAGACTTGCCGTCACAGGCCGCACGCAGTCTCCTGATGTGTGGGAAATTCAGCAGATTCTGGGCGAGGAACGCACGATTGCAAGGATAAAGGCTTTTGAAATATAAGCCTTGCGGCCGGACTTCGGACCGCAAAAAGGAATTTAATCTCACGGAAGGCAAGCAGAGCCCGGGAATGGGCGGAAGCAAGCGCATTGAGAGAACGGACGCGAGCAAGCAGAGCTGTAAGCCGGACGGAAGCAAGCAGAGCCGGAAGTAGGACGGAATGCAAGCAGAGCCCGGGAATGGGCGGAGCCAAAATCAAACAGTAACAGCGCCGGATTTTAAAATTGGCTGAAAGACAAAATCCGGTTTTGTGAATAAAATTGTCACAGAGAAAGGAAAATAAAAATGGAAGAAGCAAAAAAGCAAAAGATGGAAGAAGATATTAAGCAAAGTATTGAGGACATCAGAATGTTTCTTTTAAGAGACGGCGGAGACATCGAGCTTGTAGACGTTACTCCTGAAAATGTCGTTAAGGTTCGTCTTAAGGGTGCCTGCAGCGGATGCGCGGGCGCAGCTATTACGCTCCAGACTATTGTCGACAGAATTATAAGAGAAGCGGTGCCTGACGTGATCGGCGTCGAAGCAGTTGACTAGATAAACGCTTCACAAACGGGACGCCTGTAATATAAATTTGCAGGCGTTTTTTCTTAAATGCGCAAGTCAATTTGTTTGATCGAGCCAAAGAACTTCCGGGGATTTTTCAAAGGGTAAATTTTGGAGTTATATTTTTGTGAAATTATCCGGAAACTTTCTAAATGGGCACGGATTTTACTGGGTTGAAGAGGATTTTTTTATGAGAAACAACAGACATGAAGGCGAAAATGGTTATCGTAATTTCAGAGTTGTCAACAACGAATATGAAGATGAATATAACGAAGCCGAAAATGTGCGTGACAGAAGGAATGGAAGCTTCGGCAGAAATGAGAGCTCGGGCAGAAACGGGCGGTTAAACATGAATGAACGCTTGACCGGAAATGATCGACCGAACAGGAATGGACGGTTAAACAGGAATGGACGGTTGAACAGGAATGAACTTTTTGCCGGAAATGTTTCGGACGACGGATATGAAAGGAAATATGGCGGAAGCAGCTTACATTACGGAGATGAAGAGGATATGGCATATGAGAGAGCACGCCGTGCCGAAGCCCGTAGGAACGAAGCCCGTAGGAACGAAGCCCCTAGGAATGAAGCCCGTAG
>CAVCIY010000125.1:0-4945 GCA_963602445.1 Lachnospiraceae bacterium
CTCGAACCGTCGACCTCCAGCGTGACAGGCTGGCATTCTAACCAACTGAACTACCAGGCCGCAAATTTTTTAAAAATTTTTCAAGAATCTGCCTCATCCGTCACAAATATGAACAGACGAGCAAATCCTAAAAAAATGGTGGGCGTAATAGGGCTCGAACCTATGACATCCTGCTTGTAAGGCAGACGCTCTCCCAGCTGAGCTATACGCCCATATTTAATTGATTGATGGTGCCCAGACTCGGAATCGAACCAAGGACACGGGGATTTTCAGTCCCCTGCTCTACCGACTGAGCTATCTGGGCACACAATATGGTGGGCCATCAGGGACTTGAACCCCGGACCTGCCGGTTATGAGCCGGATGCTCTGACCAACTGAGCTAATGGCCCTAGTCTGTGGTCGGGGTGGCAGGATTTGAACCCGCGACCCACTGGTCCCAAACCAGTTGCGCTACCAAACTGCGCTACACCCCGGTATCAATGACACCGCACCGACAAATGAGATTATAACTCATTTTTAAAAGCTTGTCAAGCACCTTTTCAGAGGTTTAACAAGTGCACTGTCATTTATGTGAAATTCAAAGCAAAATGGTTCATATACCTCTGAATCTCGCATAAAAGTTCTCCTCCAAGTTCAAAGAAGCCCGAGGTTCTTGCTAATTATAAGTCATTTACCCAAGCTTTGCAATATCTTTTTTTGCATTTTTTCATTTTTTCATGTTTCAATTCACATGCTCAAACTTACATGTTAAAAAATTGATTCGACTGCTTCTCTTGTCTCACTCTTTGGGCTTACAGGACTCTTTTAGCTTCCGAACGTCAGACTGCAATTTTTTCTTCTTTGCGTCTGTATACTAAGGCACACAAAAAAAGAACCTGCCTGAAGGCAGGTCCTTAAGATTTTTAATTCATAAAATCAGATGTTAAATCTGATTCTGTCAAATGATGAATCCGAACTATCTTGCAGGAGTCGGAGCTGGGTCAACAGCAGCAACAACCTTCTTCATGAAAGATACTCTTACATCAAAATCAGGATCTTCGAGGATGATGTCTAAGCCTGCAGGAACCTTTTCTCCTGCTCTCTCACAAACAACCTGCATAGCGTTGTAGAAGTGTCCTCTGTCGCACAGTTCTGCTGAGATTCTGAGATTGTGCATTTCAGGATAAGATAATGGTTCGATCTTTCTGATAATAGCTATACAAGCTTCAGCAAGTTCTTCTTCATCTGGATCAGGTACGTTGTTCCAATAATCACGCATAATTAAATTCCTTTCTTTTTAACATTACATTAAAAATTAACCAATGACGTCCGACAGTGGATTTCTCCTACTCCGGACTTTCCGTAATTATGATACCACAGCCATTCTCTCTTTGTCAACTATTCTTGTTTTTTTAAGATAATATTTGAGATAATAATATTCCTCGTCCGTCCGCGGCTGAGCGCTCTTGTTTCCGTTGATTTTATTGCGTTTTTATGCATTCTGTGTTAGAATCTAATGCGTGTGGACTCATGTTAAATCCGCATGAGTGAAATTGCATTGTGAAATGAGGTTTTTTTAAAGATGAATCACAAGATTGTTTTCTACTCGGTTGGCAGCGTTTTGATGGTTGAGGCGGCTCTCCTTCTGCTGCCTATGATTGTCTCCGTTATATATGATGACGGATGTCTGTCTGCATTTCTGATCTCGATAGGCATAACCGCGATTGCCGGCTTTTTTATGTGGTTCATTTGCCGCTCGTGCAGCAAAAATCCATCTGTGCGCGACGGTCTTGTGATCGCCTCGCTTTCGTGGATACTTCTTTCCGCGTTCGGTGCGCTCCCGTTCTGCCTGGGTACTTGTGCTCTTTCATTTACCGATGCTTTTTTTGAAACGATGAATGGATTTACCACAACCGGTGCTACGGTCTTAAACGATCTCGAGTCTATGGCAAATTCTCTCCTATTTTGGAGGAGTCTGACTCATTGGGTCGGAGGCATGGGAATTCTCGTATTTGTCACTGCAATGACTTCCGCAAATACAAAGTCGCTAAACATCCTCAAGGCAGAGATGCCCGGACCTACAGTTGACAAGCTTGTACCAAAGTCAAGGAATTCTGCAGCCATTCTCTACATTTTGTATACACTACTCACAATTGCACAGATAATATTTCTTTTTGCGGGCGGCATGTCATTTTTTGAAAGTGTGATTCACGCATTCGGAACCGCAGGCACAGGCGGATTTGGAGTAAGAGCAGACAGCTACGCATCATATTCACCTTACCTCCAATGGGTTACGGCGATATTTATGCTGCTTTTCGGTGTCAACTTCAATCTTTACTATCTCATACTAGTAAGAAGATTTCGCACTGCATTTTCAAATACTGAGCTAAGGTGCTATATCGGCATAGTTCTGGTGGCTACAGCTGCCATTACCGCAAATATTTACAGCTCATGCTCCGGCTTGGGCGAAGCATTGAGACTTTCGGCATTCCAGGTTTCATCCATCATCACGACTACAGGATATTCGACTTGCAATTTCAATATGTGGCCGGGATTTTCAAAGGCAGTTCTTTTTATTCTCATGCTCCTTGGAGGATGTGCCGGCTCTACTGCGGGCGGATTCAAGATCGTGCGTGTTTCAACTCTCGCCAAGGCTATTGTAAAGGAGATCAAATGCGTGCTTAATCCTCGCTCCGTAAATGTCGTAAGAATGAACGGAAAGAGTGTCAAACCCGAAATGGTAAATTCCACTCTCGGATATTTTGCACTATATACTTTCACTCTTTTTGCGGTTTTCCTGCTTCTGAGCATAGACGGCTTCGACCTGGAAACGACACTGTCTTCAGCTGTCGCATGCGTAAGCAATGTCGGCTCCGGTATGAATCTTGCCGGCCCGGCTGCGTCATTCTCGATTTTCTCTGATTTTTCGACATGGGTGATGTCATTTGCCATGCTCGCTGGGCGTCTGGAAATATATCCGCTCCTGGTATTCTTCATGCCGGGATCCTGGAAGCCTTCTCATCGCTCGCATTGATGCACTCTAAGCCGCGTGCGCAAATGATTTCCGAACATTTTCGTCTGTGAGACTTCACTGTGCTTTCGTCTGCGAGACTCTAAAAGCTTTGTCACAACCGGCATTATTTCCCGGATGTACTCGGATATATTCAGATATCATCAAATATATTCGAATGCATATGACAGCTCTGCCTATGGATTTTCTGTCTGAAGGCTCTGCATGCCAAAGATATAATGCCGTTGGAATAATATTATAATTTATTACTTACTACTTATTTTCAAATAACCATCACTTATCACAGCCGGTTATTTTAGTCAATTTTTATGAAAGGATTTTAAAATTGGAAAACTCTGGTATTAAAAAAAGCAATCCGATAGCGCTTCTGCCTATCGCTGTATTTCTCGTTCTTTATCTCGGACTGGGAATCACTTTCGAGTATGTGCTCAAGATTGAAATGGGCTTCTACAACATCCCTATAGTTGTTGCATTTCTGGTTGCTCTTCTTGTTGCGTCACTTCAAAACAGGTCGCTTTCCTTCGACGATAAGCTGGTAATCATGGGAAAAGGTATCGGTGACAAGAATATCGTTACCATGATTCTCATCTTCCTCGAAGCAGGCATTTTCGTAGGTGTTGTAGGAAGAAGCAGTGCTGAAAGCGTAGCATACTTCCTGCTCTCCATAATCACTCCGAAGCTTGCTGTCGCAGTTATCTTTGTTGTATCATGCTTCGTATCCGTAGCAATGGGAACGTCGGTAGGAACCATCACTCTTATCACTCCGATTGCGGTTGCTGTCGCAGATGCTTCAGGATACAGTCTTCCGCTGTGCATCGGTACTGTAATAGGCGGTGCAATGTTTGGCGACAACCTTTCATTCATTTCTGATACCACGATTGCGGCATGCAACGGACAAGGCTGCCATATGAAGGACAAATTCAGAGAAAATTTCAAGATTGCGCTTCCTGCCGCACTCGTTGCGCTTGCTGCCGTAATCATTTTCTCATTTAGCGTATATAACGGCGGCGCAGTTGAGGAAAGCTACAATCTCGTTCAGATCATCCCTTACATTCTTGTACTTATCTGCGGAATCATAGGCATAAACGTATTCGTGGTTCTTCTGATCGGCATCGTTTCAGGTATTATTATCGTTCTTGCCACAGGTGCTGCTACAGGAACAGAACTCATAGGAAATATGGGATCGGGCGCTTCAGGAATGTTTGAGACTACTATGGTTGCTATCCTCGTGTCTGCAATCTGTGCTCTCATCGAAGAACACGGCGGCTTCGTTGCACTTCTTAATGCTATCCAGAAGGTGTTCAAAGGCAAAAAGGGCGGTCAGCTCGGTATGGGTCTTCTCGTAGGCGCTATGGATATCGCTACCGCGAACAATACCGTTGCAATAGTAATGGCAAACCCTATCGCCGCAGAAATGTCAAAGACTTATGGCATTACATCCAGAAAGACGGCTTCTATACTCGATACATTCTCGTGCATCTTCCAAGGCGTTATCCCTTACGGTGCTCAGATGCTCGTAGCTCTTTCAGCGGCTTCGTCACTTGGACACAGTGTATCGGCATTTGAAGTTATGCCGTATTTATTCTATCAATTTACACTGCTCATAAGCTC
Source organism: Lachnospiraceae bacterium (assembly GCA_963602445.1). Taxonomy (GTDB): domain Bacteria; phylum Bacillota; class Clostridia; order Peptostreptococcales; family Anaerovoracaceae; genus Alangreenwoodia. The sequence continues at coordinate 4,622 of CAVCIY010000125.1, forward strand.
GCTTGTCTTCATATTCATCATTCCGGACAAGAAAGATGCTTCCGCAGAGAATAAATCCGCAAACTAAAATCTGAAAATTAAAATTTGTCAAGCCAAATTCGTCAAAACTCAGGCCTTCGATTGACGAGCGCAAAACTTTTGATTGATAACAGCAAAACTTTTGATTGACGAGAGCAAAGGATATAGATTAATATAATCTTGTGGCGCTGCATGCAGGCTCGACAGAGGTGCTTAAAAATACTTTTTTACAATAATTTTCGGATTCTTTGTGAAACTTTCGAATTCTTCGCGAAATTCTCGAATTCTTTGCGAAACTTTCGAATT
>CAVCIY010000126.1:0-4829 GCA_963602445.1 Lachnospiraceae bacterium
GTACTTGCCGGAAACATTGAGCTTTTAAAGGATAATGGTATTTTTGCCGGTATCGCCGATACAAATGTCGCAGCTGACAAAAGCGCCGATACCGCCGATGCCAATAAAGAAATATCCGAATTTTATGCACAAGGCAGCACCGTGATATACGTAGGTATTGACGGAGAATTTGCCGGATATATTGTACTTTCTGATGTGATCAGAAGTGAAAGTAGTCAAATGATTTTGAAGCTTTCCGGACTTGGTGTTATGCCGGTCCTCCTCACAGGCGACAATAAAAATGCCGCAAAGAGCATAGCAAAAACATTGCATATTGAGGTAAAAGAACTCCCTCAATTTGATAGCACTTTCAAAGAGAATGATGACTACGATAAAATTGAATATGACATTTTCAATGTGTTTAAACTTTGTTGCTATCATACTGGCAATCATAGGCACTTTGAGCCCGGTAATAGGAGCTTTGGTGCATAATGCAGGCTCTGTACTTGTAATTATAAATTCATCATTGCTTTTGAAGTGGAATAAAAAAGTTGAAACTCCGCCGTCATATAAGCTATAATCCTAGGAGAAGCGTAAAACAGAAATTTTAATGCAGCGGGGAAAATGAGATGACGGGAGATTTAAGATGAAAAAGCTGTTGTTTGTGAATGCCTGCATTCGGGAAGATTCTCGGACAGAAAAGCTGAGCAGGCGATATTTGAAAATGACTGAGACAGAATATCAGACCGAAGAGGTCACTCTGTCGCAAACGGATCTGAAGCCGATTGATGATGCGCTGCTAAAGCAGCGTGATGAAGATATTTCCATGGGAAGGCTTGACAATGAAAAATACCGGCTTGCACACCAATTTTCCGAAGCTGACAGCATCGTTATCGCGGCACCGTATTGGGATTGCCTGTTTCCGTCGATTTTGAGGATCTATCTGGAGCATATCTGTGTGACGGGAATCACTTTTTCTTATGATGAAAACGGTATGCCGGTGAAGAGATGCCGGGCAAAGAGGCTGACATATATCACGACATGCGGCGGATTTTTGCCTGAAAATTCAGCTCTGGAAAGCCTTATCCGAGAGATGGGAAGGCTCTTTTCCATCGAAGATGTGCGATTTTATGCGGCAGAGGGAATGGATATTTTCCCTGAAAAAGAGCAGGAGATATTGAGCAGGACTTTAGATGAGATGTCAAAATAATGCACGAAAACGCGGCGTGACCCATGTGGGACCACGCCGCGTTTTGTCACTTATCTTTGAAATTCCAAGCTGTGCAGTACTCGGCTTAAGTAATTAACGCGGTGGTCAGCCGAGTAAATTAATGCGGTGGTCAGCCGAGTAAATTAACGCGGTGCTCAGTCGGAAAAGTTGACGCTGAGCCAGTTTTCGGAAGGTCGTAAGCCGGTATATAAGTGCCTGTTGGTCGCTTCGATCACTTCATAATAATACCAAGCGGAAGGGTTGTTGTCCGGCCAAACCTTGAAGTCCTTCAAATTGCTGTTTTCGTTTACGCCGCGATTTAATGTGCGGTTGATGACAGTCATGGCTTCGGCGCGTGTGATAGCCTGTCCCGGTTTAAACGAACCGTCTGTATATCCCGAAATCCAGCCTGCCTGAGTTGCTGTAGCTATGTAGTCGTAAGCCCAGTAATCTTCCGAGACGTCGCTGAAGCTGCAGCCGGCATCCTTTGTGCCGATAAAGCGTACCAGCATGGCGATAAATTCGGCGCGTGTAATGCTCTTGTTCCCGCCGAAGGTTCCGTCAGGATAGCCGGTGATATATTTTCCGTTTGTCATCGTGGAAACTGCTTCATTATACCAATCGCTGCCCGATACATCAGAAAAGCTGTTTGAAAAAGTTTGAATCTCGGTTCTGCGGGCATTTGTCAGAAGCCTGAAGAGCATTGTGGCGGTCTCCGCTCGTGTAATCTTGTTGTTTGGCTTTACCGTTCCGTCTGTATATCCGCAAACATATGCGATATGGTCGATGCTGTTTAGATCCGGAGGGATAATGACTTGTCCGTCTTGACCGTCTTTATCGCTTTGATCGCCTTTATCCTTTTGATCATCTTTATCGCCTTTATCGTCTTTGTCTTTTCGATTTTCTGTCCAGCAGGCATAGACTGTCGTAGATTCAGAAACAGCGGTATTCTTGTCAAAGGTACTGCCTGTGCCGTCTTTTTCGGTATTCCAGCCGGCGAATGTATATCCGCTTCTTGCAGGGTCTGCAGGCATGCTGTCTCCGAGAGATTCGCCGGGAACAACTGAGACGGTCTGCGTCTTTCCGCTGTCGTCATTATAATCAAATACAATATCGAGAAGTCCGACCATCTTTGTTTCGGTGACATTTGACGGAATAATATATGCGTCATCGCCGACTGAAATCGTCAACACAGCAGAAGTTAAGAGATTGTCGCCTGCCTCAAAATGGTTATTTTTGAGCGTATAATCCACATCGATAGTCTTCTTGTTTATGTCAAATTCGCCTTTAAATTCGTCATGTGAGCCGAACAAACGGTCATCTGCGTCGACATCGAGTGAATATGTGACAGATTTTTTATCTTGCACAGCCTGCATGATGATGCTTTCCATGCTGTCAGACAATATGTAAGTGAAGCAGTGCGGAACGATATAATGATCATCATCGTCATTCTCATGTAATGTGTCAGGACTCTCGACAGTCAGCGTGCCGTAATCCGTTGTCGGCTGAACAAGAGCGATTGCGCATCCGTTGCCGGCCAGCTCAGACGGCGAAATATAAAATTCGACTCCGTCATCTGTAATACGGCTTGCATATATATTCACCGCAGCGTCGCCGGAAGAATCGCCGGAAGTTCCCGAAGAGCCTCCCGCAGCTCCCGAAGAGCCCCCTGCGGCGCCGGAGTCACCTGAAGTGCCGGAGGCGGTGTCAGGGTAGCCTTCCGCATTTGTCTTTTGTACAAGTATGTATACAGGAAGTGTCTTGCCGGAAGCGTCCTGCTTGAGATTTAAACCGGAAGCAGTCAGCCTTGCCGCACCGCCGCGCTGTGCCCAGAAGGTTGCGAGAGGTGCACTCCAGCCTTTGCTTGCCGCAAAATTTTTAAGAGCGGTTGTGCTGCCCGTGATGCTGCCTGTGCTTGTCTTTTTGTCCGGTGAAGCGTTGCCAAGCTTGATGTCAAGACAGTCATCATCGGGAGTTATCGTCTTGTTGTCGGTCTGGAAGTAAACCGCACTGTTTGCTATGTTTGCTTCGTCAGAAATGTAAAAATAACGGTTGACATGGCTGAATACGTCGCCTTTATTAAGAACAGAAAGGTCGTTTGATGTACCGCCGGAAATGTTGATTTCCTTGATATATGAATTTTCCGTTACCGTATCGATCGCAGCGGACATGATATTGTCTTTGACAGTGCCGTCGTTTAGCTTAACACACGGACTACCGCCATTATATTCGCCGGCTTCGTAGGCGATGCCGCCGCCGTACTCTGCTGTCGTATTATCTGATACAGTACCGCCTTCCATGATAAAGCTGCCGCCGCGGCGCACATATACACCGCCGCCCATTTGCTTGGCACTGTTGTTGCTGATCGTGCCGCCCTTCATGGTAAAATCGCCTACGCTGACCATTATTCCGCCGCCCGTTTGGTTGGAATAATTGCTGCAGATTTCGGCACCGTCGTACATGGTGACAACAGTAGGATATGTGTAATTGTTTGCCATCGCGATACCGCCGCCGCGGTCACTGGCAATATTGTTGTTGATCTTTCCGTAGATATCGAGTTTGCCGTTTGTGGCTTGAATATATACTGTTCCGTAACCGACATGATTATCATGAATATATCCATTCTTGCCAATTGTTACGTGAAATTCGCCCTTCTGCAAATTTACTGCATTTGATGAACCGGTCAGCCCGGTAATCTCACCGTCGAGGCCAACTTCACAAGTACCGGTGACAGCGATGCCGGTTGTTTTTTCTATATTTCTGAGAATTGAGCCGTTTTCTGCCGTAAGATCGCTTCCGTTAGAATAAACCGCACTGCCGCCGCCTGAGATGTTCTCGATCACGGCAGCAGAGGTCAGAGTGCCAACGGCTTTATTGCGCAAATGAACAGCTGTGCCGGCGTCTCCCTGCCACATTGCTTTATTATTTCCGACAATTCCGCTGATCGTTCCGCCGATAGTTACCTTGCCGCTTTCCGCATAGACCGCGCGGCCGTTTACATTTTGAATCTTGGCACCGTTTTCCATTGTGAAGGTGCCGCCCTGAAGCCAGATTGCGCCTGCAGGTCCGACCTCGTCAGCCGCTTTGCCCTTTGCGCGAGTGAAACCTTCAAGAGTGTCTTCAATCAGACTGCCGCTTTTCATAATGATTTGTGCCTGATCGGTGGCGCGCATAGCTGACATACCGCCGAAGTTTCTCAGCACAGCGCCCTCACCGAGAGTGATGGTGCACGGCACGGTGGCATTTGAGGCGATAATGGCATCCTGGACATAGACAGTATTGTCTGTCTTGCCCTCGCCGCTGATCGCCTGTGCAAATACGCTTCCTTCATACGCTCCGTTGTCGTCGATGATGATGTTTGAAAGCGTCAGACCGACAGATGATGCGCCGGAGCCGGAACCTGACCCGGAACTTGAGCCGGCACCCGTGCCTGATCCGGCGCTCGTGCCCGTGCCTTGTACCTCGATCATGGCAGGATTGTAAGTACTTCTGGCATTGTCCTGCTGCGTTGAAAAATCACGTCCGCGCGTGATGGTGACAGCACTTTTAGCCCCGCCGGCGGAAGAACCGCCTTTGCTGCCGGCGGCGTCACTTTCTCCGGCGCCGGTGATTGTAAGGTGCTTGTCATAAAAGCGCACAC
>CAVCIY010000127.1:0-4760 GCA_963602445.1 Lachnospiraceae bacterium
GTGCGGCTTGGCATGCGCAGTTTAACGTGTGCGGCTTGGCATGCTGCGGCTTAACGTGTACGGCTAAGAATGTTTTGCATGACAGACAATAGGGATAGGGGGATTAGTCGTGCGCAGATATAAGGAAAATAAAGAATGGTATGACTACGATGACTCGGAATACTATGATGATTACAGCGCTGCGAGAGGTGATGTCGATTACGACGACTCGGAATACTATGATGACTACAGCGCTGCGAGAGGTGATGTCGATTACGACGATTTAGAATACTATGATGATTACAGCACTGCGAGAGGTGCTGTAAATTACGACGATTCACTGAATTTTTCTGACAGCCGCAGACGCAGGAATAACGGTGCGAAAAGCATTGATAATAATTATAATTCGAAAAATATCACGAGAAAAAACAAGAAAGAAAACAAGAGGAAAACCGGAAAAGCCAGGCTGATATATGCTCTGATATTAGTTGTATGCATATTTTTTGCCGCCATTTTTGCTCACAGTGAAATGTCAAATCGGGGATCTTCCGATACGGCGGCTGAGTCGGGCAGCGGCAGCGCGGTGACGACCGGTGATGGCAGTGATGTCGGCGGAAGTGAGAAATTTTTGAGTCAATTTTCAAAAGAAGACAGGGAGCAGTTAGAAAAGGATGCCGCTGCCGGGAATCTCATTCTTGTAAATAAACAGAATTCTCTTCCTGAAGATTATGTGCCTGAGGATTTGGCTGACATTTTATATTATGCAGAGGACAGGTCGCCAAAGGCGAGATTTATGAGAGAGGAAGCGGCGAGTCATTTCAATCTTATGGTTGAGGATGCGTCTTCAGAGGGCGTTGATTTTGTAATGACTACTGCATACAGATCATATGAATTCCAAACGGAGCTGTTTAATTATTATGTATCGCAAAAGGGCAGTGAAGAAGAGGCAAACAAGACAAGCGCAAGACCGGGACAGAGTGAGCACCAGACAGGTCTTGCCGTAGATGTTTCCTGCGCCGATATCGATTATAGGATTTCGGACAGCTTTGCCGATACACAGGCCGGAAAGTGGCTTAGAAAAAACTGCTTCAAGTATGGTTTCATTCTCAGATATACTGCGGAAAATGAAAATATTACGGGATATTTGCCTGAGGCATGGCATTTTAGATATGTCGGGAGTGTTGCAGCAAAATATATTTGGGAAAATGACATTACTCTTGAGGAATTTCTGGAGCAGTCGGGGCTCACTCACAGCTATGAGGAGCTTTACGGACAGTAAGCGCGGCGTCGGGATTCGGACTTGCGGTGCGGCGTCGGGATTCGGACTTGCGGTGCGCATGCGATAAATGTGCGTTAACGCATTATAAAATAGATTATTTTTACAGAGTATTAATATATAAAAAGGAGGAACACATTATGGCTTTTTACTATTCAGAACCTTCACGTACTTTCAGCGAATACCTTCTCGTGCCCGGTTATTCGTCGGCGGAATGCGTCCCGGGAAATGTAAGTCTCAAGACACCGCTCGTAAAGTACAGAAAGGGCGAGGAAGAACCTGCTATTTCCATGAATATCCCGATGGTTTCCGCGATCATGCAGTCGGTGTCGGGCGAAAAGATGGCTGTGGCTCTTGCAAGGGAAGGAGGAGTCTCCTTCATTTACGGAAATCAGTCTATTGAAGAAGAAGCTGCTATGGTGAGAGCCGTAAAGGACACTAAGGCAGGCTTTGTAAAGAGTGATTCAAATATTTCTCCTGACAAGACTCTTGCAGATGTTATCAAGCTCAAGAAGCAGACAGGTCATTCCACTGTGGCTGTTACCGATGATGGCACTGCTGAAGGCAAGGTTCTCGGTATTATTACAAGCAGGGATTATCGCGTGTCAAGAATGGATCCCGCAACTAAGGTGAGCGAGTTCATGACTCCGTTTGAGAAGCTTGTTTATGCCGAAGACGGCACTTCTCTTAAGGAAGCAAATGACATTATCTGGGACAACAAACTAAATGCCCTTCCTATTATAGGAAAGGACGGAAGACTCAAGTCTTTCGTATTCAGAAAGGACTATGATTCGCACAAGAGCAATCCTGACGAGCTGCTCGATGCGCACAAGAGATATATCGTAGGTGCAGGGATCAACACTCGTGACTACGAAGAAAGAGTTCCTGCTCTTCTCGAAGCCGGCGTTGACGTTCTTTGCGTTGACTCGTCGGAGGGCTTTTCTGAATTCCAGAGCAGAACTATCAAATATGTCAAGGATACATTTGGTGATGATGTGAAGATCGGCGGCGGAAATGTCGTAGACCGTGACGGATTTAAATTCCTTGCTGAAGCAGGCGCAGACTTTATCAAGATCGGTATAGGCGGCGGTTCTATCTGTATCACAAGGGAAACTAAGGGCATCGGAAGAGGACAGGCTACCGCGGTTATCGAAGTGGCGGCGGCAAGAGACGAATATTTCAAGGAAACAGGTATATATATTCCTATTTGCTCTGACGGCGGCATTGTATACGATTATCATATGACGCTTGCTCTCGCTATGGGAGCTGATTTCCTGATGCTCGGGCGTTATTTTGCGCGTTTCGACGAATCTCCTACCACAAAGCTGAATATCAACGGTTCTTATGTGAAGGAATATTGGGGAGAAGGCTCTGCCCGCGCGAGAAACTGGCAGCGTTATGATGACGGCGAAGGCAGCAATCTCAAATTTGAGGAGGGTGTTGACTCATATGTTCCTTATGCAGGACCTCTCAAGGACAATGTCCAGCTGACTCTCAGCAAGATAAAGGCTACTATGTGCAATTGCGGCGCTCTGACGATTTCGGAGCTCCAGGAAAAGGCTAAGCTTACGATTGTTTCATCTACAAGTATTGTTGAGGGCGGAGCGCACGATGTAATCTTAAAGGAAAGCAGTCCAAATAAATAAAAGAACCCGCTGCAGGATGTTGGGCTTGGAGGTATATATGGAAAACCAGCGAATAATTGTAATAGATTTCGGCGGACAGTACAATCAGCTTGTTGCCCGCAGGGTAAGAGAGTGCAATGTGTATTGTGAAATATATTCATATCGCACACCTATAGAAGATATAAAGGCAATGAAGCCCGACGGCATAATTCTCACAGGCGGCCCAAACAGCTGCTACGAGGAAGGCGCCCCTTCATATGACAGAGAGCTCTTCGAGTTGGGCATCCCCGTACTGGGACTGTGTTACGGGGCACAGCTGATGCAGCATATTCTCGGCGGAAAGGTTGAGAGAGCCGATATTCAGGAATATGGAAGGACTCCTGTTCACGTAGATACAGAGTCACGTCTTTTTGAGGGTGTTCCGCAGGAGACTGTCTGCTGGATGAGTCATTTTGATTATATAAGCAAGCTCGGCGAAGGGTTCAAATCAATTGCGCATACGAAAGATTGTCCTGTGGCTGCTGCCGAGGATTCTTCAAGAAAGCTTTTTGGAATCCAGTTCCATCCGGAGGTTCTTCATACTCCTGAAGGTACCAAGATGATTTTTAACTTTGTCCGCGGTATCTGCGGATGCGCAGGCGATTGGCGAATGGATTCATTTGTTGAAACTCAGGTGAAGAGCATAAGGGAAACTGTCGGTGACGGCAAGGTCCTTCTCGCACTTTCGGGCGGCGTAGACTCTTCTGTTCTTGCCGCACTGCTTGCCAAAGCTATCGGCTCACAGCTTACATGTGTATTTGTGGATCACGGTCTTTTGCGTAAAAATGAAGGTGATGAAGTAGAGGCGATTTTCGGTGAAGGCGGAGAATTTGACATAAACTTTATGCGCATAAATGCGCAGCACCGCTACTATGTGAAGCTGGCGGGCGAGACCGACCCTGAGCGCAAGCGTAAGATTATCGGTGAGGAGTTTATACGCGTCTTTGAAGAGGTTGCAAAAGAAATAGGCTCTGTCGACTTCCTGGCGCAGGGCACGATTTATCCTGATGTTGTAGAGTCAGGCCTTGGCGGCGAGTCTGTGGTCATAAAGTCGCACCACAACGTAGGCGGCCTTCCCGATGTCGTTGATTTCAAGGCGATCCTCGAGCCGCTCAGAAACCTGTTTAAGGATGAAGTCAGAAAAGTCGGCCTTGAACTTGGCCTTCCGGAATTTCTCGTTTATCGTCAGCCTTTCCCGGGACCGGGTCTCGGAATCAGAATTATCGGCGATATCACCGAAGATAAGGTGCGCATGGTTCAGGATGCCGATTATATCTATCGTACTGAGGTCGACAAGGCGGCAGAAGAATACCGAAGGGAACATGGAAAAAGAGCTCCGTGGATGCCGGACCAGTATTTCGCAGCTCTCACAAATGTCCGCTCAGTGGGTGTAATGGGCGACGAGAGAACATATGATTATGCGATCGCAATCCGCGCTGTCCGCACCATCGATTTCATGACAGCCGAAGCGGCAGAGATTCCGTTCGCCGTACTCCAGACAGTGATGAACCGCATCATAAAGGAAGTGCGCGGAGTAAATCGCGTATTTTACGATCTGACGAGCAAACCGCCCGGAACGATCGAGTTTGAATAAAAAAAGAAGTTGAAAGAACCCAGTATTTATGCGGGTTTCGAGACTTTCTAATACTGATTTGATAACAAAATGATAACATTTTGATAACGGAGATTATTATAAATAATCCGAACGGTTATCAGGTTTGTTTCTGGTTAGACTTTAAAAAGGTCTTGCTGAGCTAATGAAAATTAGCTTGGCAAGACCTTTTTTGCACTGCATCCGTAAGGAACTGCCAGTGGCAGGTCCTATAGGTGTATCCGATTAT
>CAVCIY010000128.1:0-4595 GCA_963602445.1 Lachnospiraceae bacterium
GAAACCCGCACTCTTCCTGCAGCCTGTTCAGCCATCCGAAACACGCCCTCTTCCTGCAGCCTGTTCAGCCATCCGAAACACGCACTCGTCCTGCGGCCTGTTCAGCCATCTGAAACACGCACTTTTCTTGCAGCCCGCTCAGCCGCTTGGACCGATTCCGCTCCCTGAAACCCATTTTGTTCCGTAAAATATGCTTCGTTTTTCTCACTGCCGCATACTGTATCACATGCATTTTCAACTGTATCACATGCATTTTCAGGCGATTACAGCTCCAACACAAACTCACCCTTATCGTTTGAATTATCGCTGAAATTTCGCTCGAACCTGCCCATCAGAACCTGAAATAAAGGAACGGATTATAAGTGTCGTTGACAAGAAATGCGACGCAAATCAAAAACATTACAACATAAATTATAATCGCAATCAGACGCGATTTTTTTTCCTCAAATGACCCTATAAATCTGTCAAGCGCACGATGAAGCAGCGGTCCCGAGGCAAGAGCCATTATTCCCAGAAGAATCATATTCGAAACCAGATAATAGACTGTCTGTCCGTCAGCAAAAGGATGACTTCCGACCCCAAACATTATACCTATCAAAGAAAATGCCTTTCCAAGCGAATCACTCGAGAAAAATACCCAGCCGATCATGACGATAAGCATGGTATAAACGCGTGAAATCCATGAAGGAGCACGCTCAAGCTTATTTAGCAGGAAATACTTCTCCACCGTAAGGAGCACGCCGTAATAAACCCCCCAGAAAGCGAAATTCCAAGCAGCACCGTGCCAAAAGCCTGTGAGAAGCCACACCACAAACATGTTCCTTATATGCTTCAGCGGTTTTACATAACTGCCGCCAAGCGGAATATATACATACTCTCTAAACCATGTGCCGAGAGAAATATGCCACCTTCTCCAAAATTCAGTAATACTCCTCGAAATGTACGGATAATCAAAGTTTATCTTAAAGTCAAATCCCAGCATCTTGCCAAGACCTACAGCCATATCACTGTAACCGCTGAAATCAAAATAAATCTGGAACGTATAAGAAATGCAAGCCAGCCATGCACCGAGTACTGAAATCTCATCCGTGCTTTGAGAGCTAATAGCAGTGAAAACAGCTCCTATATTGTTTGCAAAGACAACTTTCTTTGTAAGGCCCCTCACAAACTGAGCCGCACCCGTCCCGGCATTAACCAGAGAAATCTTCCTGTCAGTCAGCTGTTCATTAATGTCCTTGTACTGGACAATCGGCCCTGCAATAAGCTGCGGAAACATGGTGACATATGTTCCGAAAGCCACAAGACTGTGCTGCGCCGGAGTCTCCTTCCTGTAAATATCAATCACATATGACAATGTCTGGAATGTATAGAATGAAATTCCCACAGGAAGCTCAACATTTACAGACGGAAGCTCAAACGGAAGAATCATATTCAGATTATCAACGAAAAATCCATAATATTTAAAGAATGCGAGAAGTCCTATATCAACTATAATCGTAACGATCAAGCTTCGCTTCGCAGTCGCAGCTCCCATCCGCTGCCGCTCTTCTATATCGAGCCCCATCACATAATTGAAGAGAATACTGAAAATCATCAGAACGACATATACAGGCTCTCCCCACGCATAAAAAATCAAGCTAAACAATAAAAGCACCGGATTTTTCAAAATCTCAGGCGCCACATAATACAAAAATAGCGTAATCGGCAGAAATGCAAATATAAATACAATACTGCTAAAAACCATATAACATTCCTCCCCGCCTAAAAAACTACCATCACTTACTCTTCGCCCGCACCTCACGGGCAACTTCACTTTTTCGCCCACACATCACAGGCTAACACACTTCATCGCCGCTGCACTCTTTCGCCCGTACATCACAGGCTAACACACTTCATCGCCGCTGCACTTCATCGCTGCGCCTCACAGGTTACTGCAATATCACCGTGTGGTGCAATATTTACACATTGCGTTGCTCCTGTCGCATCGTGACATAGCATTTATGCATTGTGTCAACTGCCTCAACACACGAAAACATCACAGCTATCAAACACATCCACTTCTTGCAGTCGCCTGCACCTCACGGGCAACTTCACTTTTTCCTTTATCTCTTGCAACTCGCTCGGCGCACCAACCGCTTCATCACTCCCGGCGCACCAACCGCTTCATCACTCCCGGCGCACCAACCGCTTCATCACTCGACACCGGCTGCTTTCAACATTAAAAATCAAAATTTATTTCCGACGCACAAATACCAAAGTCTACAGCGCCTTTTTAAATTTACTGTAATAATCCCCGGCATCCGGTGATACACAATAAAATAGCACATTTCCCTTAACCTTAAGAATATACTTGTTCAAAAGCGCACACTGGGCAGCACCGTACCCGTCAAAGGCATCAAGCTGGGAAGAAACACGCTCCTTCACAGAATCCTGCAGATCCGCACTGTCCTGCCCATCCTTAAGTTTAACTACAAGCAGCTCCTCAACATCCATCTGAGAAACAGGTTTAAAATACTCAACGCCCTCATAATCTTCAGCATTCAGACCAAAGATTCTCTTAAAATCAAGCACTGAGCCGGCCTCCATGCCATCAAAAACACCATCTTCACCCGCACCCGATACACCGCTTTCTATCAGATTACCTTCTTCATTCGACTTTTCCGATGAATCATCATTTTTTTTATTCGTTTTTGTGCTCTTTTTTTCGGATTTATCATCAGAGCTGTCAGAGCTGTCTTTATCTGATTCACTGCCAGCGCTGTCTTTCTCCGATTTGCCATCACTGCTTTCATTACTCGACTTGCCGTCAGCGCTGTCTTTCTCCGATTTGACGTCACTGCTTTCATTACTCGACTTATCACCATCACTGTCTTTTTCTGATTCGCTGTCAGCGCTGTCTTTCTCCGATTCACTGTCAGAGTTGTCTTTCCCCGATTTGTCATCGACGTTATCAACAGTTTCCCCATCAGTTTCACCGGTATCAACCGAACCATCGTTGGCACCTGAGTTCGATACAGTCTCATCAGTCATAAGCTGCGGCACGACCTTCTTTGCTATCTGTGACGCAGAATGACCGGTCCCTGCATTTCCGGCAAGAAGGATTATTATAAATACTATCAAAAAAGCTATAAGTACAGCCTTTACAACATTGTAAAAGAACACCTTCGAACTTCTGATATTATTCACAAATTCGAATACCATTTCTCCAATCTTCATGTTCATTTACCTTTCCTCAAACTATGTCATAGACCTTCCTAAGGCATAAGCCTTCACGCTATGACACACCTTTCTGTGACACACCTCTCTGGACGCAGCAAATTCTTCCATATGCCAAGGCTCATTCGATGCGTCACTTCATGCGCAGCACAAAATACTGCCTAACAAGCTGTGACCTCGACAAACTAGAGCCCGGCAAACTATAAGCCCGGCAAACTACAGCTCGACAAACTACAGCTCGACAAACTATAAGCTCGGCAAACTACAATCCGGCAGTAGAAGCCATGAGATATGCCCACTTTTTGTAAAATGCTTTCTGCATATGAATCCCGTCGGCAGCGTAAAGATCTTCAGTCTGAATCGACGATGCATCCACAAAAGTATAACCGTTTTCATCTGCATAAGCCTCAAGAGCTTCATTGTATGCGGGCGCCGCACCAAGGCCCGGCTTTTGATCAATCGCCTTCTGCTGCGATATAAGAACCGAACAAATAATAATATTTACGCCTGGAATGTCTTTTTTAAGATTGGTGACAAGCTCATCATAGACCTTCATAAAAGCGTCCGTATCACCTTTATACTGAATACTGTCATTCATGCCATATGTTATAAACACATTCAAAGGCTTTCTCGAAACAGTAAGATCATAGTCACTTTGAGCATTGCTGATAGATTTTCCTATAGTCGCAGCTACATTAATCTCAGGCAAAATATTATAAGCCGTAAAAGCCTGAGCCTGCGAATCACCCATAACAACAGACCCCGTAAATGCTAATGACAAATCATATTCACTATTTTGTAACTTTGAAGCATTCTCCTTAGCCTTAATCCTCTTAGCTTTTTGTATTTTTTTTAAAATAGAAGCATCATCCTGATGCTCGTACATATCAACGACCTTTACACCCTCGGAGACAGAATGAAGTTCATCTGCCGAAGCGTCAACTTTGTCGGCATGAGGTATTTTTAAAACAGCCATTACCACAAATGCCGCAATAAAATATACAACAAATATCGTAAAGCCCTTGCTATTTTTCGATTTTTTCCTTTTCATGTCAAATTATCTCTAAATATATCCGTATAAGTCCGTAAACTTTTCTGTTTTCTATTCACTATTCACCGTATGTCATGCCGCATCTGTGCAAACTCGCAGCATCTTTCACCGTGTGACGCATTACAGCACGTCTGCTACATTTTCACCGTGCGCCGCATTACAGCACGTCTGCTACATTTTCACCGTGCGCCGCATCCGTGCAAACTCGCAGCATCTTTCACCGTGTGACGCATCCCAGCACGCCGGCGGCATTTTCATCGTTTGACTCATCACAGCACGCCGGCGGCATTTTCATCGTTTGACTCATCACAGCACGCCAGTGACATTT
>CAVCIY010000129.1:0-4568 GCA_963602445.1 Lachnospiraceae bacterium
GGAACGCAGACGCCAAGACGCAGGGCTGCTTCGAAGGGTATGCAGACGCCAAGACGCAAGGCTGCTTCGGAAGGAACGCAGACGCCAAGACGCAGGGCTGCTTCAGAAGGAACGCAGACGCCAAGACGCAAGGCTGCTTCGAAGGGTATGCAGACGCCTGGCAGCCGGATAGAGAAAGTAAGTTATTATAAATTATTATATTATTGCAGCATGGATAAAGAGACGAGGTGACGTTGTGAAGAATTGCGCAATTGTAGGAATCAATTGGGGTGACGAAGGCAAGGGCAGAATGGTTGATTTGCTGACAGAAAAGTATGATATCGTGGTGCGCTACCAGGGTGGCGGAAATGCCGGACATACCGTTGTCAATGAAAAGGGGAAGTTTGCACTTCATTTGCTTCCTTCGGGAATTTTCAGAGACGGTGTTGTGAATATTCTCGGAAACGGTGTGGCTGTCGATCCTGTGAATCTGCTTTCAGAAATAAATACTGTAAAGTCTCAGGGTGTTGATATTACTGCAGATAATTTAAAAATAAGCTCACGTGCATCACTGCTGCTTCCTTGGCACAGAGACCTCGACGAGCTTGAGGAAAAGCGCCTCGGCGACAAAAAATACGGCTCGACAAAGCAAGGTATCGCACCATTTTACTCGGACAAATATCAGAAAAAGACGGTTATGGCCGGTGAGCTCTTTGATGAAGATGAGTTAAGATCGCATCTTAAAGATCTCCTTGAATGGAAGAATCTCACACTTACTAAGGTTTACGGAGCCGAACCTTATACTATGGATATGCTTGAAAACTGGATTCGTGATTATTGTGAAGAAATAAAGCCATTTGTATGTGATACGGGAATATTTTTAAGAGACGCACAGAAAAACGGCAAAAATATTTTGTTTGAGGCACAGCTTGGAGCTTTGAGGGATCTTGACTACGGTATTTATCCTTTTACAACATCTTCAAATACACTTGCTTCTTATGCTCCGGTCGGATCGGGCATTCCTTCTGCGAGTGTCGATGACATTGTAGGAGTAGTGAAAGCATACTCGACTTGTGTCGGCGAGGGTCCTTTCGTATGCGAGATGTTCGGCGAGGAAGCGGATATTCTTCGTGAGGCCGGCGGCGAATACGGCGCAAAGACCGGCAGACCTCGCAGAGTAGGAGCTATTGATCTTGTTGCGACACGTTACGGTACGGAAGTTCAGGCCGCAACCGAGATTGCCCTCACCAAGCTGGATATTTTAAGCTGCATGGAAAAGATTCCTGTATGCACTCATTATATTGTTGACGGTGAAAAGACTGACAACTTCCCATTCCCGACTAAGCTGAATTCAGCTAAGCCTGTGATCGAATATGTTGACGGTTGGAAGAGCGATATTTCAGGAATAAGAAAGTGGGAGGATCTTCCGAAGGAGGCTCAAGATTACGTTCTTATGATCGAAAAAGCTATAGGCTGCCACATTTCATATGTTTCGGTCGGGGCTGAGCGCGACAGCATTATCATAAGATAACAGGCAACTGCTTATGAAAACCGGACAAGAGTATCGCAGCGTGTTCAGGAGTATTGCAGCGTGTTCAGGAATATTGCAGCGTGTTCAGGAGTATCACAGCGTGCCAAAGAGTATCGCATCGTGCCAGAGTGTATCGCAGCGTGTCCGGTTGAGTATCTCTGCAAGAGAGGGAAAATTGTTTTAGACAAAATTGGAAAAGGAGAGTGCATGCATGACCAAATATATTTTTGTTACGGGCGGCGTAGTGTCTGGACTTGGCAAAGGCATTACCGCAGCATCACTTGGGCGTCTTCTCAAGGCCAGAGGGCTTAAGGTTGCGGCTCAAAAGCTTGATCCATATATAAATGTAGATCCCGGAACGATGAGCCCGTATCAGCATGGTGAAGTTTATGTCACTGAGGACGGTGCGGAGACTGATCTGGATCTCGGACATTATGAGAGATTTATCGATGAGGAACTCAACAGATATTCAAATCTTACGACGGGTAAGGTTTACTGGAATGTGCTGAACAAAGAGAGACGCGGCGAATATCTCGGCTCGACTGTTCAAGTTATACCGCATATTACTGATGAGATCAAGGAATTTGTATATAGAGTCGGTCAGAAGACAAATGCGGATGTCGTAATAACAGAAATAGGCGGAACTATCGGAGATATCGAATCGCAGCCTTTCATCGAGGCAGTGCGCCAGATTTCACTCGAAGTAGGAAGAGAAAACAGCCTGTTTATACATGTGACTCTCGTGCCGTATTTAAAGGGATCCGGCGAGCACAAGTCAAAGCCTACGCAGCATTCTGTAAAAGAACTCCAGGGAATGGGCATAAATCCGAATGTGATAGTTCTCAGATGCGATGAGCCAATCGAAGAGTCTATTTTTAAAAAAATAGCGTTATTTTGCAATGTTAAGCCTGATTGCGTTATCGAAAATATCACACTGCCAAATCTTTACGAGGCTCCACTGATGCTTGAAAAGTCAAATTTTTCGGACATTATATGTCGTGAGCTCGGAATAGATGCTCCTAAGCCCGATCTTACAGATTGGACAGAGATGGTTTCTCGTGTAAACGATACCGACAAAGACTCTGTTGAAATCGGACTTGTCGGTAAATATGTAGGTCTTCACGACGCATACCTGTCTGTTGCGGAGGCTCTCAGGCACGCAGGATATTTTCACGGTGTGCGCGTAAATATAAAGTGGATTGATTCCGAATCTGTTTCTGAGTCCAATACTGATGAAGTTTTGTCGGGGCTTGACGGAATAATAGTTCCGGGTGGCTTTGGAGGCAGAGGCATTGAGGGCATGATTCTAACAGCGAAATACGCGAGAACGAATAAAATTCCTTATTTTGGCATTTGCTTGGGCATGCAGATTGCGGTTATAGAATTTGCAAGAAATGTTGCCGGAATCGCAAAGGCAAACTCAGGTGAGTTTGACGAGCAATGTGCCGACAAGGTAATAGACTTTATGCCGGGGCAAAGCGAGGATATTGACAAGGGCGGCACACTCAGACTTGGAGCTTATCCGTGTCTAATAAAGGCGGATACAACCATGGCACGCTGCTATGGAAGCCTTTCAATCAGCGAACGCCACCGTCATCGTTATGAATTCAACAATGATTATAGAGAAGTCTTTGCTGCGGAAGGTTTGAATCTTTGCGGTATGTCGCCTGACGGCAGACTTGTTGAGGCTGTAGAGCTTTCTGACCGCGATTTCTACGTCGGAGTTCAGTTCCATCCGGAATTTAAAAGCCGCCCGGACAAGCCGCATCCTCTTTTTAAGGGATTTATCGGCGCAGCAAAGGCAAGATTAGGAAAGTAAAATGGCTTAAGTCGGAAGCAAAAACTGCTTGAGTCGAAAAAATATAAAGATCTGAGTTAAAAAGAAAATAAAATGCGTTAAAACGCGCAGCCACCGAAGAATGTCCGGCGGCTGCGCATTTTAGCTATCAAGGAATCATGGAACCTCAATAATCGAGGTAAGGTTTGATGCGCTATATTCGAGCGCTGGGGTGACTAATTGATATTTTTCAGGTATGGTTGATGTTATAAGATCGATGAGTATCTCCTTGATCTCGTCAGAAGGAACTAGAAACTCGTTGGTGACCCATGTTTTCAGGACAGCAAGTGCACCGTTTCCTATGTATTCTATATAAAACAGTACGGATGAAGCCTTGATTTGCTCATGTTCTGCGGCTTGTATAAGACGAAGTCTGAGAGGTTTTTTTATCTGCTCGGCAAGATAAGAAAGTTCGCCTGATGTGAACAAAAATCTGGCGCTTGCCGGTTCATCCGCAATAATATCTACAATACGCCCGATAAACTCTTTCATAAATGTCTTGAAATCCGAAGTCAAACCCTCCGTATCACATATTGTAGAAATAATCAAATCTATAAATGATTTGTCCAGTTCTTTTCTGACATCATGTACGCTTTCATAATGATTATAAAAAGTCTTGCGGTTCACGCCTGCCTCGGCTGCAAGTTCACTTACTGTAATCTTTTCGATAGGCTTTTCGTGCATCAGTTTTAGCAGTGCTTGCTGTATGGAATGTTTTGTCCTTTTTATCCTTTTGTCTGTCTTTACACTGCCGGCAGCATCGCTGCCGTACGTTTTGCTGCTGCCGCCAATCGCGGCATTATCGTACATATCGGATCTTTTCTTTTCATTATAATTTTTACTTTTATATTTATCATCTGCCATTTAGAATCACCTGATTTCTTTAGCACTTTCATGTTTTCTTAAAAAATGTTCGTATTTTTTAGCTTTGCACCAAACACGATATAAGTAATGCGTTAGGCATAATACCGGTTTACAATAAGCATGATATAGGCATAGCGACATGCACAACGCTGACAATGCATCAGGATTATCACTAATCATAGCACTGACAATATATCAAGCACATCCTTTTTTTCATCACTTTTTATTTCACACAACAATAATTTTAACATGTTTTTAACATTTCTCAAGCACATTTCAGGTATATTGGGTATGCTGCAATGATAATTCACAAAAAACATAAAATTACAATGAATAATAGGCGCAAGGCTAATGTTA
>CAVCIY010000130.1:0-4507 GCA_963602445.1 Lachnospiraceae bacterium
TTTTAGAATATCGCACTTTCTGATTCTGCAAGATTCTTGTAAGTCTGATATCTTGCCTTTGCGTCTGATTCAGCCTTTGCAAAGAGTTCATCTGCAGTGTCAGGGAATGAAGTTGTCAGCTGTGCATAACGAACTTCACTCATCAGGAAGTCTCTGAAGCTTGCCGTAGGTTCCTTGGAATCAAGAGTGAACGGATTCTTTCCTTCCTTCTTGAGATCCGGATTGTATCTGTAAAGATGCCAATATCCTGCGGCAACCGCATCCTTCATTACACTCTGAGACTTGCTCATGCCTGCCTTGATGCCGTGGTTGATACAAGGTGCGTAGCAAACGATGAGTGAAGGACCATCATAAGCTTCTGCTTCTCTCATTGCCTTGAGTACCTGATTCTTGTCAGCTCCCATAGCTACCTGTGCTACGTAAACATAACCATAGCTCATTGCGATAAGGCCGAGGTCCTTTTTCTTAACCTTCTTGCCCGAAGCAGCAAACATCGCTATTGCTGCCGCAGGAGTAGCCTTTGAAGACTGACCGCCTGTATTTGAATATACTTCTGTATCAAATACCATTACATTTACATCTTCGCCGGACGCAAGTACGTGGTCCAGACCGCCGTAGCCGATATCATAAGCCCATCCGTCGCCGCCGAAGATCCAATGAGATCTCTTAGCTGCAAAATCCTTTCTGTCGAGGATTGCTTGCTTTGCTTCTGCTGCTTCTCCGTCGAGTGATGCCCCTTCAAGCGACGCCAGCAAAGTCTCAGTCGCAGCCTTGTTTGCAGGTCTGTCCTTGTAGGTGTCAAGATATTCGGCAGCAGCTGCCTTTACGTCAGCCGGTGCATCTGATGCTGTGAAGTATTCGGCAGCTTCCTTTACTTTTGATCTAACCTGATTCACAGCTGTATACATACCAAGGCCAAATTCGGCATTGTCTTCGAAGAGCGAGTTGCCCCAAGCAGGTCCTCTGCCGTTTTCGTCTGTCGTATAAGGTGCTGAAGGATACGAAGCACCCCAGATTGATGAACATCCTGTAGCATTTGCTATCATAAGGTCTTCGCCAAAGAGCTGCGTAACGAGCTTAGCATAAGGTGTCTCGCCGCAGCCTGCGCAAGCGCCTGAGAATTCGAGATAAGGGGTATTGAACTGGCTGTTCTTTACGCTGTCTGCAGGAATTCCGAGCTTTTTCTTTGTCTGAGCCGCAGCAAATGTCCAGTTGTCAACCTGATCTATCTGTGAAGCGATAGGCTCCATAGTAAGCGACTTTGTCTTTGAAGGACATACGTCTACACATACGCCGCATCCGAGGCAGTCGAGCGGCGAAACCTGAATGCGATAATCATATTCTTCGAAGCCCTTGCCTTTTGCCGGTACTGCAGCGAAATCAGCAGGTCTTTCGGCATCTTTCTTTACGAGTACTGGTCTGATAGTAGCATGCGGACAAACGAACGAGCACTGGTTGCACTGAATACATGTATCAGAATTCCACTTAGGGACATTTGTCGCTACGCCTCTCTTTTCATAAGCTGCCGTGCCTGCAGGCATCTTGCCGTTTTCTTCGCCTGCAAATACACTGACAGGAAGCTTGTTTCCTTGCTGCTTGGAGATAGGACGAAGAATATTCTTGATGAAGTCAGGCTCGTCCGCCTCTTTTTCTTCTTCAAGCTCCGCATCCTTCCACGATGCCGGAATGTCTATCTTTTCGTATGCATTTGCGCCCTTTTCGATTGCCTGATAGTTCATCTCGACAATGTCATCGCCCATAAATCCATAGTTTGCAACTACCTGATCCTTCAGATATCCCAGAGCCTCGTCTATAGGAAGAACGCCCGAAAGTGCGAAGAATGCAGACTGCATGATCATATTTATACGATTGCCGAGTCCGATTTCCTGGCCGATCTTAACTGCATTTATGATATAGAACTTTGCATTCTTTTCTGCGAGCTGTCTTTTTACTGAGCCCGGGAGTTTCTTGTCGAGTTCTTCAGGTGTCCAGATACAGTTGAGTACAAATGTGCCGCCGTCCTTGAGATCTGCAAGGATGTCATATTGGCGTATATAAGCAGGATTGTGGCATGCTACGAAGTCCGCATGTGATATGAAATATGTAGACTTTATCTTATTTTTTCCGAATCTCAGGTGAGAAATAGTGATGCCGCCTGACTTTTTCGAGTCATATTCGAAATAACCCTGAGCATATTGTTCGGTATGGTCGCCGATGATCTTGATCGCCATCTTGTTTGCGCCTACCGTACCATCAGAGCCAAGTCCCCAGAACTTGCATGAGATATTTCCTTCCGGTGCCGACTGGAATCCTTCAACTTCAGGAATGGATAAGAATGTGACATCGTCATTTATGCCGATCGTGAAGTTGTTCTTAGGGGAGTCTGATGCGAGCATTTCGTATACGCCTGCAATCTGAGCAGGTGTAGTGTCCTTAGAAGCAAGACCGTATCTGCCTCCGTATACTTCAGGAGCATTTTCCATGTCGTAAAGAACGCCTCTGACATCAAGGTAGAGAGGTTCTCCGGCAGCGCCTGATTCCTTTGTCCTGTCAAGAACGGCAATTCTCTTGCATGTCTTCGGAACAGCACCGATAAAGTGCTTAGCCGAAAACGGTCTGTAAAGTCTAACCTTAATAGCACCGACCTTCTTGCCTTCCTTGACAAGTTTCTCTACTGTTTCATCGATGGTTTCACATACCGAACCCATAGCAACGATGACATATTCTGCATCAGGTGCGCCGATATAATCAAATAAGTGGTAATGTCTGCCCGTCTCTTCGCCGAGCTTGTCCATATAATCCTGAACGAT
This sequence comes from Lachnospiraceae bacterium, assembly GCA_963602445.1. GTDB lineage: Bacteria > Bacillota > Clostridia > Peptostreptococcales > Anaerovoracaceae > Alangreenwoodia. Next base: position 2,811 of record CAVCIY010000130.1, read on the forward strand.
ACCCGGAATTCTCTCAAAAATAGGATTTTCGGCTTCTCTGCCCTGGAAATATACATCAGGATTTGTAGCGGTACCGATCGTTCTCGGATGCGAAGGAGACAGCGATCTTGCTCTGAAGTCCTTTATCTTATCCCAATTTACAAGCTTCTTGTAGATATCATAGTCAACAAGCTCTATCTTCTGGATTTCGTGTGATGTTCTGAAACCGTCGAAGAAATGAAGGAACGCATGGTCACTCTCAATCGCTGCAAGGTGTGCAACACTCGCCATATCAACTACTTCCTGAACCGAACCCGAAGCGAGCATAGCAAAGCCCGTCTGTCTTGTAGCCATAACGTCTGAGTGATCGCCAAATATACTTAGTGTATGATAAGACAACGCTCTTGCGGATACATGGAATACTGTAGGAATAGATTCAGCCGCAATTTTATACATATTTGGAATCATAAGGAGAAGACCCTGTGACGCCGTATAAGTTGTAGTAAGAGCGCCTGAAACGAGTGAGCCGTGAACCGCACCTGCCGCACCGCCTTCTGACTGCATCTCAACCACTTTTACATTCTGGCCGAAAATGTTTTTCTTGTCATTTGCCGACCATTCATCTGTAAGCTCTGCCATAACTGAAGACGGAGTAATAGGGTAAATTGCGGCAACTTCCGTAAAAGCATACGAAACGTGAGCCGCAGCACTATTACCATCCATGGTTTTCATAATTTTCTTAGACATACCTTTCTCCTTTTGATTTTTAGTTTGCTTTAACTAAATGCCGATTTTTTCACTTTCTTTAACCAGTATCAGGTCTCAGCCCCGGCTTTCGTGCAGCAGATAAAATCTCCCGCTTTAATGAGGTGAATCAAAATCTCATGCTTTCGCGAGAAAAATCAAAGTCTCCCACTTCCACAAGGCATATAAGATCCTCTCACTTTTGCAAAGCGAATCAAAGCCTTCCGCTTTTGCATTTTGTGAGACGAATCAATACATTCCGCTTTTGCGTTTTGCGAGACGAATCAATACATTCCGCTTTTGCGTTTTGCGAGACGAATCAATACATTCCGCTTTTGCGTTTTGTGAGACGAATCAATACATTCCGCTTTCGCAAGGCGATTCTTAATCCACTGCTTTAAGCAGAACAGCTTATGGTGCTGTCTGTAAGCAGGCACTCTGATCAAGCGTGCCTGTCAACGTCTAAATAAAAGAACTATTATATAAAAAGCCTTAATCTTTTTTATATAAAAAATTTGTCCACACATATCAACCTGTGTCAACAAATCAACAAGAATTATTCAAGTTCTTTCCATTGTAAAGCACATTGTTTTTCGTGTCAATCTGATAAAAAGTTGTATACAATATTTTATGAAACAAATCCTATATTCATTTTATCACGCGTCACATCGTAACGCAACAGCGCATTCCGGCAACGTAGTCCGACAGCGCATTCCGACAACGTAATTCAAAAAACCCGAAGGAAACGCGCGTTTCCTTCGGGTCATAAGAAATCATTAAGTTTTTCTCGCAATATTTCACGCATTAGCAATTACTATGCTCTCGTGATTTTAAAGTACTCTCGTGATTTTATGCTCTCGTAATCTTAAATCCGTTTTCTTCGAGTGCTTTTTCGATAGGCTCGCTGTCTGCAGAATTTATGCGCAAAACGATTTCACTTGTAGTTCCGCTCGAGCTATATACCACAACATGTG
>CAVCIY010000131.1:0-4372 GCA_963602445.1 Lachnospiraceae bacterium
ATTTATAATCCACTGTCTTTTCACCGGCCGTACGCCAAAGGAATGTCACTGCCTGAGCTCTGTTTGTAATTCCGTTTGGATTAAAATGCGATGCGTCTGTTCCGGTCGCAATTTTGTTGTTGAAAGCCCACTGAACTGCATCATAGAAATATGCGTCCTTAGTCACGTCTGCGAAAGGATTTGATGTTTTATCAGTAGCATTCTCGATTTTTTTGAATGCTGCTTCTACTGTTACGTCGGACGCAGGCATTATGAATGAGTAATTACTGCCCTCGTCAACTGTATTTATTTCAATTGATTTGCCATTTTCATCAACGACTTTCAATGTTCCGAGCGTATATCCATCGTCCGCTTTCACTGTAAGGGATATTTTATCATCTTTTATTGCTTTTACCGATGATGAAACAATTGAACCGTTAGCAACTGTCTTTGGAAGCGTGATGTTGTAAGGAAGCGTTGTGTTGTAAGCATTTGTTGAAGTTTCTCCGCTGCTTTGAATCTCAGGAATATCCTGAACAGACTTCGTACTATCAGTAAACAGGCTATTGTTAAACTTAGCAGTGTATGTTGTTGTTCCCTTTTCTTTGCGTGTCGCAGCAATAGTCACTTCACTTGTAATTGTACCATTTTCACTAATTTTTTCAGTGCAGCCGTCTCTTGTACAGCTCACTTCTGCGGTGCATGATTTGCCGTCTGCTGACCATATATATTGTGGTTCTCCGTAGATGTGGCCTGCTGCGGCAATATCCTGAACGTCCTTAGTCTGCTGTGTGAAGCTTGTGCCTTCGCTGTTTCTGAACGCAGCAGTATATGTCGTAGTTCCCTTTTCTGTACATGCCGCAGCTTTCTTCACTTCACTTGTGATCATGCCGGATTCGGTTGCTTTGTGACCGCAGCCGTCTCTTGTACAGCTTACTTCCGCTGTGCATGACTTTCCGTCTTCTGACCATATATATTGCGGTTCTCCGTAGATGTGGCCTGCAGCGGCAATATCGCGAGTTTCTTTCTCTGAACATCCTTTATTTGTGCATGTTCTTGTTTCTATGCCTGCTGATGCACATGCTGCCGGTGTTGTCACAGTCCACTCGCCGAAACTATGACCTGTTGCGGCAATATCCTGAACATCCTTCGTCTGCTGAACAAAGTTTGTGCCATTACTATTCGTAAATGTAGCAGTGTAAGTCGTAGTTCCCTTTGTCGTACATCCGGCTGCTGTTTTCTTTTCACATGTGATCGTACCTTTTGCAGTTACGACATGCGCAGCATCTTTTTTGCACGTTGCTACCGCAACACACATTGTCCCGTCTTTAGACCACTCATAGTCATAATCATAGTCATGACCTGTTGGCGCAATCTCCGCAGTAATTGTCTTCGTCTCAAATTGGTTGTTCTCAAATGTTGCGGTGCACTCTACAGATCCCTTTCCCTCGCACGTAGCAGGTGTTTTTTCTGTTCTTGTGATTTTGCCGGCTTCACTTAACTCGTAAGCGCAGTCTGCATTTTTACAACTTATTTTCGCGGTGCATGACGTTCCGTCTTCTGACCATATATATTGCGGTTCTCCAAGAGAATGAGCAGCGCAAATTACACTTCCGTCACTGCACACAGCCCCTGCATATGAGAATGTATCAGAAGATGAGAGATTAAGATACAAAGCCGGGCGGCAGCCCTTATACTGGTTCGTGAAATTATGGCCGTTAGTGTCAACGTCACCGCCGTAGTTTACATATACGGCAGAATTACTATAGGTGCCCAATGACTGCAGCCACCAATTGCAATAAGTAGGATAAGCCTTATTCATATGTATTACACCCATCGCCGTAGCAAACGCACTGCTCTCGCATCTTCTTGCTTCGTCATAAGTCGTATTTTTAGATACAAATCCGTAGGATTTGGAGGTATCTGTGCAAACTTCAGTTTTGGAAAGAATGAAGATCTTGTCATTATTTACTGAAGATGTCGTATCGATTGCATTCTTCTCATCAGAAGTAAAGGCGCTGTCTATGAAATTCTTAGTGCTGTCGGTGTCATATCCGTTAAGCCATCTTCTGAGGGATGATGTTTCCCATGTTTGGGATGTAGCTGTCGTGTTGTATTTTTGGTCATCGAGTGCCTTGTCTGCAAGAAGCAGTGCTTTTCCGTCTTTTACATCAAGAACTCTCCACTTTATAGGATCATACCTAAAGTAGTGATAAGAAGTACTGTCTGACCATTTGTATATATAAATAGCCTTGCCTATGCTGGTTGTTGCATCACCTTTTTTTATCCTGCGATATTTAGTGCCGTCTATGGTTGTATCTCCGTTTGCATCATATGTTGCAGCTTTAAGCTTTTCATACAGACTTGCATCAACCTCGTAGTCTGACTTCGAAGCCCACATCTTGCCATTGTTTCCGCTTGTCTCAGCCTTATCCACTATCTCAGTCTGCGGATAGCTTCCAAACCGGATGCAGTCCCAAGTAACTTTCTGACCGGATTTCATAGAAGAGTCAGTGACGATTCGAGGGTTTTGAATAGTAGTCTGCGTTTCTCCCGCATCAGCTGTGATATTTGTACCTGAAAGCAGGCTCTGCGGTGCCAACGTCACAAGCATCGCAAGCACGAGAAGCAGTGATAGCACCCGCTTTGGTGACACGGCTTTTACCGCGCAGCGTGCTTGAGTGCTTACAAGTGAAGAATAATTACAATTCTTTTTCCTTTGCATATGTTTCCTCCCTACAGTTCCAACATATAGAATTAATTTAATTAGTGCAACATCAAGACATGATGGCAAACGATTTCTCCAAATTACCATCCAAGACGCACACGAACGTATTATACCACATAATGTACTTTTTAACAGTCTTAAATTTAAATTTCCGGATAAAAAAAGACCTCTGAAGTCTCAAACTTCAAAAGCCTTTATATTACCAGTCTTCGTGAACTTATCCGCCTTTTTCGACGCAATTCTTTAATCTTAAGATTCGACACAATTTTTCAATCTTTCGATTCAACGCAATTTTTCAATCTTTCGATTCGACACAATTCTTTAATCTTCTGATTCGACGCAATTTATCAATCTTCCTATCACATAATTGGAAAGGTCTCTCCCGTTATGTGTCAAGCGCAATCTTCCATTTTGCTCATTCATCAATCGTTCACCCAAAAGCTTCTTTATCTCATTTTCAAGTTTATAGCACAATTTCTTTCCGAAAGTACGCTCAAGCAGGCCAAAATCAAGGCCTTCCGCAAGCCTCAGTCCTGTAAAGATCGCATCCGTAAGCTCGTCACTTGGCATATTATAAGAAACATTCTGCGGATTATACTCACGACCTGTCTTAAATTTATGTCCCGTTAACCTATTGATATATAAGTCTATTTCATCTTCATTATAATATCTGAAAGACTGAGTCGCATCACCGCTTCGCAAAGCTGCGGCATCATCTTCCGAAGCCGCGCCGTCTTTTCGCAAAGCTGCGGCATCATCTTCCAAAGCCGCGTTATCAATCTTATTATTCAATATACGACTTAGATAAGGCGTCCTTCTGCCATTCACATAAGAATGTGCCGACACGCCAAATCCCACATAAGACGACATATTCCAATATTTTATATTGTGTCTGCATTCTTTGCCCGGAAGAGCGGCATTTGAAATCTCATAATGAACATATCCGGCAGACTCGAGCATTTGTTCCGCCAGATGATACATTTCTCTGTCAGCTTCCTCCGAAATTTGATTGATCTCGCCATTCCTAAACATACTGTAAAGAGGCGTTCCCTCTTCAATTTGCAAGCTGTAAAAGGAAATATGCTCCGGATGCATGTCAATTACAATTTCAAGAGTTTTTTTCCAAGATTCAATACTCATTCCCGGAAAGCCAAAGATAAGATCAATATTAATATTTTCAAATCCTGCGTCTCTCGCCATTTTGAAGCATCTTTTCGCCTCGTCCGCCGAATGTATGCGCCCAAGAAACTCAAGTTCTTTGTCATTCATCGACTGCACGCCGATGCTTATTCTGTTTATGCCGGCTTTTTTGTAGCGCAAAAGCGCATCAGAAGTCACTGTGCCGGGATTTATTTCTATTGTAACCTCAGCATCATCGCTTAAAAGCTTAACACATTTAAACTTGCTTTCGGCAAAATATTTTTTTCTGCGAACAGTCTCCATAATATGCTCTATCAGAGCCGTGTCAACTGCTGACGGAGTACCTCCTCCTATAAATAATGTATCCGCAAAGACATATTCGACACTTCCGCCGCCGTCTTCGCTATTCCCGTTTTCGCTGACATCTTCACACTTTCCGGTTTCGCCGACGTCTTCGTTATTCTCACTTCCGCCGCCGTCTTCGCATTCTGCGCAATCACCGGAAGGTTCGCATTTCCAACCTTC
>CAVCIY010000132.1:0-4305 GCA_963602445.1 Lachnospiraceae bacterium
GTCAAGTGTGGTGTTTTTTATCAAATGCGGCGATTTCCGTCAAGTTCGGCAACTTCTGTCAAACTTTAACAATGTAAAGTGATATCGTGCTATTTCACTAAAAAATTGATTGCATATATCGCTTTAGTGTGGTAAAATGAAAAAGCAACAAGAGCTGCGGAGCTTCGGAATTTCGCAGCTTACATCAGAAAATCACTTACGTGCCCGGGATGCCGGGTGACAGGAGGGAATTATGAAAAAGCTTTTATCAATAGTATTATGCATTATCCTCGCTCTTTGCATGTTTGCGGGATGCGGCAGCAGTGACAAGCAGGCGTCGAGCAGCGATTCGGCTGATATTACACCTGTAGAAGATATGACTTCTCTTACAGTCGGCTTCGACGCAGAATATCCGCCTTACGGATATAAGGACGACAATGGCGAATATACCGGCTTCGACCTTGAGCTTGCTCAGGAAGTTTGTGACCGTCTCGGCTGGGAACTCGTTAAGCAGCCTATCGACTGGGACGCAAAGGATATGGAGCTCAATTCAGGCTCTATCGACTGTATCTGGAACGGTTTCACTATGACAGGCCGTGAAGATGATTACACATTCTCAGTACCTTATGTTGACAATTCAATTGTTTTCGTAGTTGCTGCAGATTCAGACATTCAGTCTGCTGACGACCTCGCAGGCAAGATTGTTGTTACTCAGGCTGACTCTTCGGCACTGGCAGCTCTCACCGATGAAGAAGATAATGATGAAAATCTCGCTCTCGCAGCTACATTCGCAGAACTCCAGCAGGTAGCGGATTACAATACTGCATTCCTTAATCTCGAATCAGGCGTTGTAGACTGTATCGCAGTAGACATCGGTGTTGCTCAGTATCAGCTCAACTCACGCGGCGATGCATTCAGAAAGCTTGATGAACCACTCTCTACAGAGCAGTATGCCATCGGATTTAAGAAGGGCAACGAAGCTCTTCGTGACAAGGTTCAGGATACATTATTCGAAATGTATAAGGACGGAACTTTCCAGCAGATCGCTGAAAAATATGCTGACTACAATCTCCCTGAGATGATCTGCATCGGCAACTATATTGACTGATTCTGATTGACTGAGAATTTTATTTCGGTCAGGAAACTTGTTTAAGCTGAGAAATTTGCTTTGGCTAAGGAATTTGCTTAAGCCGGGAAACCTGCTTTAGCTAAGGAATTCACTTAAACTGAGAAATTTACTTTGGCTAAGGAATCTGCTTAAAACGATGGTTTTACTTAAGCTGAGGAATTTGCTATAGCTAAGAAATTTGCATAAGCTGGGAAGGCTGCTTTAACTGAAAATCTTATTTTTCGCAGCAGATAAAAAATGCTTTTGCATTATCAGACAAAATGAAAACCGGAAAGGGGCAGAATGACACTGTCCCTTTTGTTTCTTGTCTGAGGAATTTTAAAGGGACTCTGAGAAAATAAAAATTTCAGGAGAGTTTAAAGGTAAAGGACACCGGAAGAACTTGAGAGACACCGGGCGGACTTAAAAGACGCTGGAAGAATTTGAAAGACCGGTGCTTGAGGGGTCGCATGATATCCGGTGTGATTAGTAACGCTTGAGGGGTCGCACGGTGAAAGGCAGCTTAAAGAGTGATGCGGAAGTTTGCCGGGACATGATATTGGGTGCTTGAAGAAGTGCTTGAAGTTGAGCATACAGTCGGGTATACATGTAAAAAGTCATATGATTGGCTGTGCATAAAAAAAGATATATGGTTGGCTGTGCATATAAAAAAGTTGAATGGTTGGCTGTGCATATAAAAATATATATGGTTAAATATGTATATAAAAATCATATGCTTGACAAAGATTTATAAGATATCGTATATTTAATAAGAAACAGGAGAAAAGAAGATGGATTGGGCATGGATTTGGAGTGTCACTGCACAGGTGCTTGAAGGTACCGGAGCGACTCTTCTGATATTTTTCGCTACACTTATTATTTCAATGCCTCTCGGGCTTCTCGTCGCTCTGGGCCGCATGAGTAATCTCAGACCCTTTGCAAAGCTGAAGTCTGAAGGAAAAGTAGCAGCTTTGTTGAGAAGATTCAACCCTATAAGGCTGATATTCCAGTTTTTTATCTCTATTCTCAGAGGTACGCCGCTCATGCTTCAACTTATAGTATGGTTTTACGGACCGTATTATGTATTTGGCATGCGCATTTCGGCGACATGGCGTATAGTTGCCACTATAGTTGGTTTCAGTGTAAATTATTCCGCATACTTTGCTGAGATTTTCCGCTCGGGTATTCAGGGGATTCCTGTCGGTCAGCACGAGGCTGCCGGAGTTCTCGGATATACACGTGTTCAGACTTTCATGAAGATCATATTCCCTCAAATGACCAAGCAGGTGCTTCCTCCGGTTACGAATGAAGTTATCACGCTTGTCAAAGATACGTCGCTTGCATTTGTTCTTGCTTATACAGAAATGTTTACAATCGCAAAGCAGGTTGCGGCTGCGCAGACTACCATTATTCCGCTGTTCGTTGCGGGCGTATTCTATTACATATTCAATCTGGTAGTTGCAGGTATCATGGGTAAGATTGAGACGAAGCTCAATTATTATCATTAGAGAGGGGGAAGTCATATGAAGTTATTAGAACTGAAGAATTGCAAGAAATCATTTGGTGACCTCACAGTACTTCACGACATCTCTTTGTCTGTAGAAGAGGGCGAAGTTGTCGCTATTATCGGCCCTTCGGGTTCCGGCAAATCCACGCTTCTGCGCTGTGCGACTATGCTTGAGACTATGAGCGGCGGGGAGCTTGCGTATCTTGGCGAAAAAGCGGTAAGTCTCTCTGATGACGGAGAATGCGTCTATGCCCCGAAGGCTCAGCTTAGGAAGATAAGAGAATATTTTGGTCTCGTATTTCAGAATTTCAATCTGTTTCCGCATTATTCGGTTATGAAGAATATTACGGACGCTCCGCTGCACGTGCAGAAGAGAGCTAAGGGCGAGGTTTTTGAGGAGGCTAAGGAACTTATAGCGAAGATGGGTCTTGAGGGCAAGGAAGATTTTTATCCGTGCCAGCTTTCGGGCGGACAGCAGCAAAGAGTCGCTATTGCGAGAGCTCTTGCGATGAATCCGAAAATTCTCTTCTTTGATGAGCCAACGTCGGCACTTGATCCTGAGCTTACAGGTGAAATTCTTAAGGTTATCAGGCAGCTTGCGAAAGAAAAGATGACTATGGTTATCGTGACTCACGAGATGGAATTTGCGCGTGATGTTGCGGACAGAGTTATTTTCATGGATGGCGGATATATAGTTGAGGAAGGCGATCCTGTTCAGATTATAGAGCAGCCAAAGGAAGAACGAACCAGACAATTCCTGGCGCGTTTTGCGAAAGGAGAATAAAAAATATGGCTATTATCAAATACATGAATCCTTCAGGAAATATTACAGCTATTGTTCGAAGCAAGGTTGAAGATAAGGATCGTATACCGCTTGCAAAGAGTATTATTGAAAATGAAAAGGCTGAGCAGGTGGGATTTCAGACGCTGCCTAAGATGGGCGGAGACTGCCGCATCGAAATGATGGGCGGTGAATTTTGCGCAAATGCCGTAAGATGTATGGCTTATCTCAAGGCTATGGAAAAGGCTTCTAAGGGAAGACACGATATAAAGGTTGAGGTTACAGGTGTTCCGGCTCCTGTAGTTTCACATGTGGACCTCGACAAGAAGCAGGCTTTTGTTGAGATGCCTCTTCCTCTTGGCACAGAATATATAGAGATGAAGAATGACAAGCGCCCTATCATCCGCATGCCGGGTATCGATCATCTGATTCTTGAGGGCGTGGAAGCTGACGGTGAACTTGCGGAGGAAGCTGTAAATGAAGTAAGGAAAAAGTGCGGTTCGGACGCGTGTGGAATTCTCTTCTTAAATGGTGACGAAATGACTCCTGCGGTTTATGTTCGCGGTACAGAGTCTCTCGTTTTTGAATCCTCTTGCGGTTCCGGAAGTGTCGCTGCGGCATGGTATCTTGCAGGTGCCACAGGAATGATTCAAAAGGACGGCGTATATATGTTTAAGTTTACTGAACCCGGCGGAATTATTCAGGCGGGTATCATGATCAAGAACGGCCGTCTTGCCCAGTGCATGATGGGAGGAGAAATTGAAGAAGGCGAAGAAGAAGTTTCGCTTTCATAATATTTTCTGGATTTGAGACCCGTTTTTCCGGCTTATACCGGCGAAGGCGGGTCTTGTTTGTATAGGTTTTTGAAGGTGGCGGTCGGTGTCGGAGGCTGACGTGGCTGCGGTCGGCGCGATGGCGGTTGGCTGTCGG
>CAVCIY010000133.1:0-4069 GCA_963602445.1 Lachnospiraceae bacterium
GCGCTGTGTCGATGGTTGTGCCGGGCGCGGCAGGTGCGGTCTGCGAAGCTCCTGCGCACGGAGGCTTGTCTGTAGTTGCAGCCGGCGCTGTGTCGATGGTTGTGCCGGGCGCGCCGGGTGCGGTCTGCGAAGCTCCTGCGCACGGAGGCTTGTCTGTGGTTGCATCCGGCGCCGTGTCGATGGTTGTGCCGGGCGCGGCAGGTGCGGCAGGTGCTTCGCGTTCGATGAGATTTGCGAACATGTCGCTTTGTATGAATGTAATGCGGTGTGAAACGGAGTTTCTCTCCGCATTACGCGACGCGGCAGCGACCGCCTCACCGCTGACATCCGACGCGGTGAGGCGGGCTTCCGGCAGGAAGCGCGCCATCGCCACGGCGATGGCGCCGCTGCCGCAGCACAAATCCAAAATCGCCGGCCCGCTCGCACTCATCAAGGCGTCACCGTCAGCCTTTCCGCCTTCTGTCTCGCGTTCGCATGCCATCTCTTCAGCGGCGATTTTTTCCTCTTCCCCCTCGCCGCGGACACTTTCCTTCACCGTCCGCGGCATCTTCACCGTCCGCGACGTCTTCATCATCTGCTGCGTCCTCGCATCTTGCATATTCTGCGCCTCCTTCAGCGCAAGCTCCACAAGAGTCTCAGTATCCTGGCGCGGAATAAGGACATTTTCATTTACCTCAAACTCAAGGCCCATGAACTCCTGAATTCCCGTGATATATTGCAGCGGCTCGCCGTCCGCCCTGCGCCTGACCATTTCCGAAAACCTGCTCGCCGCATCACCTTCCGGCACATCCCTTCCGTGTAAAAAAAGAAACGTCCTGTCTTTTCCGGCTGCCGCAGCCATGAGCATTTCGGTTTCCCTCATCGCGTCAGCTTTCCGCATTCCGGATTCCATTAGCATGCTTACGCCCTTTTTTATCAATTCATTATAGTTGTTCATATTGCCATAATTATCCATATCGTCGCTGTAACTTTCCATATTGCCGCTCCGCACAAACGGCGGTCCTTTCCCATGCAGTCCGCAACATGCGCACCATATGGGCAGTACCGCCGCTGCTCATTTAATGATCAATCCGTCTTCTTTCCGCCACATCGTCCGGGCGTTCAAGTTCGCTCAACAGATCTGTGAAAATTTTCGTCTTATATTCCTCATTCGGAGTATGATATTCATCCTCCGCCAACCATCTTGTCTCCTGCATTCCTTCAGGTGACTCGTGATTAAATTCACCCTTTCTTCCGTTGTCAAGAGTTCTGTCATATTCAAATATACGTTTGCCCTGAGACTCGCCGGTCCTTGACTGCTTGCCCTCCGGGCTGATGTCACCGTATACGACATCATTTCCGTTCTTCAGCTTTTCTCTGTCAACAGGTCTTCCCTGACTGTCGACATCCGTGATCTGATTTCTCGGAGCGTCACTGCTAAGGCACACGTTCACAGCTACTATAGCTACTTCAAGCATGCTTTCGTCAGGAATTCTCGTAGTAAGCTTCTGAACAAGCAGCCCCGGTACGCTGAGCACCTTTACTATCATCGAATCACTGCTGCCTGCCCATCTGAGAAGCTCATAAGACAGCCCCGCAACCACCGGGATAAGCAAAAGCCTTGAAAGAATTCTCACTCCTACATTTGGCCATCCGAAGAACGAAAAGAGCAGCAAGCTGATGATAAATACAAACATAAGGAAGCTTGTCCCGCATCTTGGATGCAGAGTCTCAAACTTTGCGCAATTTTCAGGCGTCAGCTCAAGGCCGTTTTCAAAGCAATGAATCGTCTGATGCTCAGCCCCGTGATATTGGAACACTCTTTTGATATCCTCCATCTTCGCTATCAGCGCCACATAAACCAAGAACAAGGCTATTCTGAAAATTCCTTCTATAAGGTTGAGAACTATCGTACTTTTTATAAAGGCTCCGCAAAGTCCCACGATCCATGTAGGAAGCAAAACAAATACACCTATCGATACAACGAGAGAAATAACTACCGAAGAATAAAGCAGGACGTTGAAAAGGCCTTTTTCTCCGAATTTGTCCTCAATCCACTGCTCAACCTTTCCTTTTTTCTCGCCCTTTTCATCCTCCTCAAGCTCATCTTCCATATCCTCTTCAAGAACTTCCGCCGAATACATAAGCGTCCTCGTTCCTGTAACAAGTGAACTTACAAAAGAGATCACTCCGCGGATAATCGGCCATTTTTGCCATTTTTTCGCAGGCTTAAGCGGCTCCTCCTTGACATTTATAGTGCCGTCCGATCTTCTTACCGCAATCGCAATCCTGTCAGAGCCTCTCATCATGATGCCCTCCATGACAGCCTGCCCTCCCATTTTTGTAGGATTTGCGTCCTTTATAAAAATTTTACTGAAATCCATCTTCATATTATTGCTCCTACTTGTCGGGATACCTATCTGCCGAAGAATCTCCCGACATATACCCGACATTATAAATAACCACTCTTCCCCTTGGCATCCCAAGGCCTGCATTTGCCGTCTGCCAGACCGCATCCGGCACCATCATCGTTCCAAAAACTTCAGGAGCCGAGCGCCCCAAGCATCATTGGCGCACCATCCATCGTCTCAAATGCATTCGCCGCCTTCAGAATCATTATAATCTTTATGCTGGTTTATTACAACAAAAAGTCTCATGCTATATCCTCACCGGACCCTCGATTATTTATTATTCCGACCTGTTTTGACGATGCCTGTTATTTGCTGCGCTTTTCATGCGTCGTTCCTGCTCAAACAGCCGCGTTGCCATAGCATTCCGGATAAATTGCTCATTTGAGGAGGTCTTTTGAAGCTGATCTATAAAAATCCTTGCCGTCCATTGATTATTTTGATTTGCAAGAAGTCTTCTCATATTCCACATTATATTCTTTTCTTCTCTGTTTAAGAGAAGGTCCTCTCGCCTTGTTGAAGATTTGCTCAGCTCTATAGCCGGATAAACCCTTCTTTCCGCGAGCTTCCTGTCGAGATGAAGCTCCATATTTCCGGTACCCTTGAATTCTTCAAAAATTACATCATCCATTCTGCTGCCTGTCTCCACAAGAGCTGTAGCGAGAATGGTAACGCTTCCGCCCTGCTCAAGTTTTCTCGCTGTACCGAAGAATTTTTTCGGCTTGTGGAGAGCTCCGGGATCGAGTCCGCCCGACAGAGTTTTTCCGGAAGAAGGAATGACCATATTATATGCCCTGGCAAGTCTCGTAATGCTGTCAAGAAGTATCACGACATCCTTTCCGTGCTCAGCCAGACGACGTGCCCTTTCCATTACCATTTCCGCAACCTTCACATGATGCTCCGGCTGTTCGTCAAATGTCGAATAAATGACACTTGCACGCTCTACCGAGCGTTCCATGTCCGTAACCTCTTCAGGACGTTCGTCTATCAGAAGTATTATAATCTCGACATCGGGATGATTTTTCTCTATAGCATTCGCAACTTTTTTCATGAGTATTGTCTTGCCTGTTTTCGGCGGCGCTACAATAAGTCCTCTCTGGCCTTTCCCTATCGGTGCTACGAGATCAAGAATTCTGGTTGACAAATCTTTCGGATCATTTTCTAACGTCAGCTTTTCATAAGGAAATATCGGCGTCAGCCTGTCAAACGATTTTCTTCTCATCGCCACGCCCGGTTCATCGCCGTTTACCGTATTTACATACAACAAAGCTCCGAATTTTTCACCCTCATTCGGATGCCTCGAAATGCCGACTATTCTGTCACCCGTTTTCAGGCTAAAGCGCTTAATCTGAGTAGCCGATACATATATGTCTTTGTCACTGGACAAAAAGTTCCTGAATCTCAAAAATCCGAACCCCTGCTCAGACACGTCAAGAATACCGTCCACTGTCGGTCTTTCTTCCTCCGAATATGTCGGTTTTTCCTTTACAACACGCTTCTCCTCGTCATGCTTTTCATCGTCATCACCGTCATTTGACTTTTTTGCATGATACACATTGTGTGTTTCGTTAACGACATCTTCCCCATCAGCATTCTGAGTATCAGCATGTCCGCCCTCGATTCTCTCGCCTTCAGCATGCACGCCCTCGGTTCTCTCGCCTTCAGCATGTCCGCCCTCGATT
>CAVCIY010000134.1:0-3831 GCA_963602445.1 Lachnospiraceae bacterium
GTAAAATCTCCGGTGTCCGGGGACGAAAATGCCCATGATTGCGGATGATATTTTCTAATATTGGGGGAGTGGCAATTTCTATATTTTAGGAAAGAATGCGAGGCTGAGTGTGACAGAAATAGACATAGGAAAGAATGAAGCCGGACAGAGACTTGATCGTTTTCTCAGAAAATATCTTAAAGGTGCGCCGCTAAGCTATATTTACAAGATAGTAAGAAAAGATGTGAAGCTAAACGGAAAGCGCACCGGAAAAGATACGATTCTGTGTGAAGGTGACAAGTTGGCTCTTTATATGAAAAAAGAAGATATAGAAAGCTTCAGACCTTCGGAAGTCAAAGTCTCTTCAGTGAAAAGAACATTTGAAATCATTTATGAGGACGATGATATCCTTGCGGTTTCAAAGCCGGCGGGGCTTCTCACACACGGAAATGCCACCGAGAAGAAAAATACACTTGTGAACCAGGTTACGGACTATCTTATAGAAAAAGGCGATTTTGTGCCGCGGATTGAGAAAAGCTTCAGACCTGCGGCCGCAAACAGACTTGACAGAAATACGTCAGGGATAGTAATATTTGGAAAAAACAGCCGTTCACTCCGCGAGCTGAACCGAATCATAAGCGACAAGAGCGTGACAGGGAAGTATTATATTGCCGTCGTCTGCGGCGAAATGAAGAAGAATTTACACCTGCGCGGCACTGTTACCAAGGATGAAGGAAAAAATATAGTAAGCGTAAAGGAATTATATCTTGCGGATGACGAGAAGGCTTCAGTTTCCGCTAAGAATGACGCATTTTCTGATGGAAAAGATTTTATGAGATCGCCCGGCAAGGGTGCGGCTTCAGAACGCTACATAGAAACTATCGCAGAGCCTGTTATCATAAAAAATGGCTTCACGCTTGTCAGAGTTCGTCTGATCACGGGGCGCAGTCATCAGATAAGAGTACATCTTGCTTCAGCCGGATATCCGCTCGCAGGAGATACGAAATACGGCAACGGTGACATAAACAGAAGATTGGCTCGTGAGTATGGTCTGAAATCACAGCTCCTTCACGCATATGAGATGAAATTTACATTCGGTGACGGAAGTCGGGATTTTGAATCTGTCATCGACGGCCTGAAAATCGTCTCACCGCCGGGAAGATTTTATGACGACATTCTGAAATCTATGTTTGGCGAGGATTATATGAATGTTTTTTGCAATAGCAAAATTGAATAGAAGAAGTTGATTTTATTTCGCAAATGCAGCGGTTGAGACTTCCGTCTGCAGATGCAAACGGCATGTTTCGGAAACGATCGGCGGAAAGATTGAACACATTCCCGCATTTGCAAGGGCAGCGGGCATGATTTAAGAGTACATTCCTGCGTTTGCAAGGGCAGCGGGCATGATTTGTGAGAACATGAAAGGATAAGGATTTTTTTAACGAAAGGGAAAAGGTTATGGATTTTAATGAAAATGCAACACCTGACATGAATGATTCATTTAATGAAGAAAAAAAATTAGATATTGCTTCGGTTGATGACGCGGACGCAAAGGCTGCAGCTGAAATTGCCAAGATGGCTTCGAAGGAAGAGAAAAAGAAGAAAAGGAGAAAAGAACTGTTTGCGTGGGTAAGAGACATCTGTATCGCTATTGTTATTGCACTAATCATTGCGCAGTTTATTCAGCCTACGGTTGTACAACAGCATTCGATGCAAAATACATTACAGCCGAAGGATTATTTGATCATATCAAAGGTTGCATACAAGTTTGGTGAGATCGAATATGGTGACATTATAGTTTTTGACAGTAGTTTGAAGGATGAAGAAGGCGACGATAAGTATCTCATAAAGAGGGTTATCGCAGTCGGCGGCGATACGGTTTCCATAAAGGACGGCGTGGTTTACAGAAACGGCGAAGCTCTTGATGAGCCTTATACAAAGGACGGTTATACAAATGGCGGAATGGACGATACTGTAGTTCCTGACGGAACGGTCTTTGCGCTTGGTGACAACCGCCTCGTGAGCATGGACAGCAGAGATCCGTCTGTGGGTTTTGTTTCGGAAGATTCCATAATCGGCAAGGCTGTCTTTAGATTGTTTCCATTTAATAAGATCGGATCTGTTTATAAAAATCTGCCTGATTCCGCGACTGAAGAATAACATGGCAAATCCGGCTTAAAATGAGGTTCGGAGTCAAGGTTTAGCAAGGTTCAGCAAGGCGCAGGAAGGCGCGGCCGAGGCACGAAGCAAGATTTGCGAAGGCTCAGAAGGCGCGGCCGAGGCACGAAGCAGGCCGCGGCGCATTGTTTGGGAGGAAAAATATTTGGGAAGAAAATTGGTAGCCTCAAACAAGAAGGCAAGACATGATTATTTCATAGAAAATACGTATGAGGCGGGTCTTGTCCTGACCGGAACGGAGATCAAGTCCGTGCGCCAGGGCAAGGTAAATATAAAGGAAAGCTTTGCGAAGGTTGAAAACGGTGAGGTTTTTGTCTATGGCATGAATATCTCACAATACGATCACGGCAATATTTATAATGTCGATCCGCTTCGCCCGAGAAAGCTTCTGTTGAACAGATCGGAAATCAGAAAGATAGATTCCGTTTTGATGCAGCAGGGCTTGACGCTGATTCCGCTGTCTGTATATCTGAATGACAAGGGTCTGGCAAAGATGGAAATAGGCATTGCGCGCGGCAAGAAGCTTTATGACAAGCGCAATGACATCGCCAAGAGGGATGCCGGAAGAGCGATTGACCGCCTGGTAAAGACGAGAAATCGCATGTGACAGTGCGAGGAAAAAATCAAAAAAGACTTTACAAGCGAGAAAAGATAAGGTATCATTGTAGAACTTCATGAGCGATATGAATCATCATGGGGGTGTACAGGTTTCGACGGGGGTGTTGAAGCCGAAGAAGCGAGCCGCAGTCTCCCAGTCTGCGTTAAAAGGGGAATTTTAAAAAGAAACGCAAACAACAGAAGTTTTGCAGTAGCAGCCTAGTTTGCTGCACTTGTCGGCCCTGATTCACCTGTAGGTTAGGATGTCCGGCATCATATATGCAGGAAACTCTGTGTGAAAGCCCGGCAGCACAGGGGAACGACGGGATAGTCGAAGGCAGAGCCTGCCTGTAAGCGCTGCAGTCGGCAAAGTTTAAACTACAGGATGCGCTCGGAGAAACTTCGGGGGAGATGCTTTCGGACATGGGTTCGATTCCCATCACCTTCACCAAACAGCGCAAATCCGAACTATTTCTTTTTTATCGGACCTATCGGACTTTATAGGGCATGTTCATAGGGCTTCACAGGATATGCTTCGGTTCACAGGACATGTTTCGGATTTGTTTTGACACTAGAGGACGCGGGTTATCAGGTTAATCCGCGTCCTCTTTTTTCGGATAAATTTCTAAAAATTTTATGCTGAGAGACAACATAAACGGATTTAAATCGCCTTTTTGTAATTTAAATCGCCTTTTTGTAAGAGGATAAGGCGGAAGAAAACAAGGCAGAAAAAAGCAAGACGGAAAAAATAAAATAAGGATGGAAAAGCATAAGACGAAAGACTGCAAGCGCGGGGAAATATAGGTCATATGAATATATTTGCTGAAAAGTATAAAGTAAAAGCAGATAAAGGCGGAAGACCATAAGGAGAAGCGCCGTAAGAATGTAAGAGTATAACGTAAAACGGCATAAGTACGCGAGAATATAATGTAAAACGACATAAGTACGCGAGAATATAATGTAAAACGACACAAGTACGCGAGAATATAACGTAAAACGACACAAGTACGCGAGAATATAACGTAAAACGGCATAAGTACGCAAGAATATAACAAAAAATGGCATAAGTGCGTAAGA
>CAVCIY010000135.1:0-3792 GCA_963602445.1 Lachnospiraceae bacterium
TTTATTGCAATTCCATTTTTGCTTTTATTGCAATTCTATTTTTGCCTTTTTTTTCATTATATATTCTTTAGTGCGTCAAGCTGCGGAAGATCAACGCTTCCGCCGGAAATTACGAAGCATACCTTCTCGCCCGGCTCTACATTGAGGCCGCCGCCAAGAATCGCCGCAATTCCGATTGCCGATGAAAATTCGGCTAAAAGGTGACCATCTAGAAGGAGCATTTTGGCTGCTTTAAGGATATCTTCGTCCTTGACGTCAACGACGCGGCTCACATATTTCTGTATGACAGGAAAACAGAGCTCACCGGGACAGTTTGAGACAAGAGCATCCGCAACTGTAGGCTTTTGCTGTATGCGTACAGGTTTTCCTTCTGAAAGGCTGACGCTGTATCTTGGAAGTGCCTCCGGCTCGGCTCCGATAACTTCAATATCCGGATTTATCTCACCTGCTGCTGCTGCCACTCCGCTTGTAAGCCCTCCGCCTGATAGCGGAACTATTATCTTATCAAGATCGTTCATCTGTTCGCAAATCTCCAGACCGACTGTGCCTTGTCCGCACATGATGTCTTCATCGTTATATGGATGCACAAATGCAGCACCTGTCTTCTCGGCGATTTGCGCCGCAACGTCAAATCTTTCAGTTACATCACATCTTACAACTTCACCGCCAAGCTTTTTTATGGCATTCACCTTTATATCCGGAGAAGTATTCGGAATGACTATAGTTGCTTTCGTCCCAAGAAGCGAAGCGGCATAGCACAAGCCTTTACCGTGATTTCCCGAAGATGCTGCAACAACGCCTTTCTCCAGCTGCTCCTTTGGAAGTGACAGCATTTTATTCATTGCGCCTCTAAGCTTAAACGAACCCGTAACCTGAAGACATTCAGCTTTTGCATAAACTTCACATCCCAGAGCCGAATCAAGTCCCGGAAGTCTCATGAGCGGTGTCTTGACAATATAAGGCTTTATGCGCTCGTAAGCGGCTTTTATGTCATTTAAATTTATCATAATTTCCTTTCCTGTTATAACACATATATCTGCCAGTTCTGTCATTTTTTTGTGCTGCAATCTGCGATACAAAATCACTTGTCAACAGCTTCTATCAGAAAGCTTACCGGCCTAAATCCGTCATTGCATGAAATCATAGCCGACTTTCTATTTTTCATCCAGCCGTCGTAAATGTCTTCACCTCCGTAAGCAAGAGTCATCACAAACGGCGAGACAGTATCCCATGCGCTGTCACAAAAGCCCTCAGGCTTCTGCCAGCCGTCAGTTGTAAAAGTTTTGCCAAGATACATATCGCAGGCATTTTCTATAGGATTTTCGTATTTTTCAATCAGATCGTCATGCCTGACCATTTTCATAACTGTTATCTTTATTTTTCTCATAAATTTGATCCTATTTTAAGTCTTTGCAGTAAGCAAATTAACCCCTTGCGGCAAGCCGGATTTAGCCTTTAAAGCAAACCTAATGACTTCAGAGCAAATATGCACAGCGTAATAGTGAGTGAGCTGAAAAGCGTGGTCACAACAATGCATCCCGACGAAACTACACCTTCATGTCCCATATTTTTGGACATGACATATGTACTGACAGTAGAAGGCGCTCCGAGCATGATTATAAGAGCTGCCATCTTTTCGTCATGATACCCGAATGCGGCTGCGACAGGCAGAAAAATCAGCGGCTGAAGCACAAGCTTAAAAAAAGATGCCGCAATCACAGGTTTAATCTGTCCCACAATCTCTTTCAGTTCAAAGCCGGCGCCCAGACTTACGAGCGCAAGCGGCGTTGAAATATCCGCAAAGTAGCCCAGAGTCTTGTTTACTATCTGCGGCAAGCTTATCTTAAAGACTGAAATCAAGAAACCTACAACGATACCAATGATTATAGGATTTGTAATAATGCCTACAACAGTATCTTTCAATAATTCCGTCAGCCTTTTTCCAGAATCTCTGTCGTCCTTTTTTGACGGATCCATAATTGTAAGAATAATAACTGCCGCAATATTGTATAACGGCACAGCTCCAAGCATCATCAATGGAATCATCCCGGCGCTGCCGTATATATTTTGCATATAGGCAATCCCAAGGACGGCAGCACTGCCCCTATAAGATGATTGCACAAATTCGCCCTTGTAGGTTTTGTCCTTAAATACAGTAAATGCAATGAGAAGTGCCAATAAAATACATAGCAGTGTCACACCGAAGCAGAAAATGACATACTTTGTATCCCACATGGAAGAAAAGTCCGACGTGCCAAGGTCGACAATAAGCAGTATCGGCAGTGTAAATTTGAAATTAAATTTGTTTGACACATTTACAAAGTTATCATCAAGAATATTTGCCTTTTTTAAAAGATAGCCTGCAACCATTACGAAAAATACAGGCATCGTAGCGTTGAGGCTAAATACAAAGTTTTCCATTATATACACTTCTTTCCTTGCGTTCAAATATAATTATAGAGTAATTATACACGAAAAATCATTGAATGTATTCCATTTTTTAGATAAAAACAATCAATGCAAAAAATCGACCCGCATATCGCAATTTAAGCTGCGTTATGCGGACCGAATACAGGCGAACATTTTATATCACTTTGTCGTTTCTAAAATACGAAATCTGATGCAGATCTAACATATTATATTTAATTCAGGTCTAAATATAATATTAATGCTGACCTAAAATATAATAATTATGCAGATCTATAACATAATAATTATGCAATTCTAAAATACTATATTTGATGCAGACATAATATCATTGTAGTACCAATCGGTCCGGCTGCAGTCACTAAATGTCCTGATTTTAGGATCGTCAAGCGTACTTCTGTCAGTATTTCTGGATAAAATTCTGTTTATGATGACGGCTGCCTCTGCTCTTGTAATGTATGAGTTCGGTCTGAATGTCGCATCATCATATCCTTTTATCCATCCGTACGAAATACTTTTTTTTATTGAGGCAGCTGCCCAGTTGCCGTCAATATCTCTTAAGGAAATTTCTTTTAATGAAACAGGTCTTAAGGAAATATCTTCTAATGAAGTCTTTCTCTGTGCATTTGGAACTATTGACGATTTTTCTTCTTCTTGTGATATGATTTCTTTATATTTTTTTATGTCTTTAGTTTTTTTTATGTCTTCAGTCGCGTCGCATTCACTCTTTAAATTAGCTGTTTTCATATCACATCCGGCTTCGTCTTCTCCGTTCGCATATATTTCATATTTGACTTCATCGACATTAGTCATACCGGCATCCTCGCCGGCATTCCCGGTGACATCATTTGAACCGGCAGCCTCGCCGACATTCTCAGCGGCATCATTTGAACCAGCAGACTCGCCGACATTCCCGGTGGTATCATTTGAACCGGCATCCTCGCCGGCATTCCCGGTATCATCATTTTCAACTGCAAATCTTACGGCGGCAGTTATAAATTCTGCTCTTGTGATGTATCTGTCACCGCGAAATGTATTGTCGGGATATCCTTCCAGTATTCCGAGAGTTGTGAGTACATTTGCCTGCTCCGAGTACCATGCGTTATCTGAGATGTCGATATACCTTTTGGAACTTTCTTTACTCGTGCAGTTTTCGCTGACATCATCATTCAGGAGACGATAGTATATTGCCGCAAGCTCAGCTCTTGTCAGTTTGCCTTCTGGTTTGACAGTATTGTCAGGATATCCCGAAAGATAAATTATATGATCCTTACAATTCAGATAAGGAATACTGACATTTGTTTCATCTGCGGCTTCGTACCGATCTGCGTCTTCAAAGCCACCGTCATTTTGATTTTCGGATTC
>CAVCIY010000136.1:0-3559 GCA_963602445.1 Lachnospiraceae bacterium
GACGTTCAGAACTCAGACTCAGGCAAGACAGACAGCGGCGATTCAGGTAAGACAGACGGCGGTAAGACAGACAGCAAGACAGATGGTAAGACTGACGGCTCAACAGACGGCAAGACGGACGATAAGACGGACGGCTCAGATAATCCGGATTCAAATAATCCTGACGATACAACTCAGCCTACAGCGCCAACCTATAAGGACGTAAGCACAAGCGACTGGTTCTGCGATGCCGTAAATTATGCTTCAGAAAAGAAACTTATGCAGGGCGTCGGCGATGACCTCTTCGCTCCGAAAAACAACATCACAAGAGCCATGGTCGTAACTATACTCTATCGCATGGAAGGAAGTCCTTCTTTAGACAGTACTGTGTCAGACAGCGATGCTGCTTCGTTCAGCGATGTTGCACAGGGCAGCTGGTATGCGGACGCAGTAAAGTGGGCTGCCGGAAGCAAGATAGTAAACGGATTTGCCGACGGCACGTTTGCGCCAAAAAAGAGTATCACAAGAGAGCAGCTAGTCTCAATGATGTACAGATATGCAGAATATAAGAATACCGACGTTTCATCAGCTGACGAAACTGTCATAAACAGCTTCGCAGACAAGAATGAAGTATCAGCTTATGCTCTCAGTCCGGTAAAATGGGCTCTTAACTGCAAGCTCATACAGGGAACAGGCTCGTCAATAAATCCGCAGGGCAGCGCAACGCGTGCTCAAATGGCGCAGATATTGTTCAACTTCAATGAAAATATTATAGCCAGTAAATAATAGAGCTGATAAATGTTTAGGTGATAAGTCAAGAAAGGGAGGTTCATATGTTAAAAACTATGCGAACTAAGATTATTTCTATAGTGCTTGTGGCGGTTATGGCGATGGGGATTCCGCTGAGTTCATGGGCAGCCGAGAAAGATGATATGAGTTTTCGTTTTGATGCTGCAGTAAACGGCAAGACCTTTGAGACTGTTCAGCCGGGCGATGAGGTGAGTGTTGAGGTTAAGCTGGTAAGGACGGATGCAGATGAAAGCTTCAGCATGTATGCCATTCAATATGAAATATGGTATAATTCAGACAATTTTGAGCTGGTTGACGGCAGCCTGTCAGGCGGAACTTATTCAGTTAGAGTGAGCGAGAGAGCACTCGGCAGCTCAAGAGAGGGCTGGAGCAGCGTGTCTGCGTCTGCACTTTCAACTACTCCTTCAGGCGACAAATGGGAAAACAGCCAAACTATTCTTTCCTTTAAGCTTAAAGCCATAAAAAACGGAACAATGTCACTTCTTCAGAGTAAAAATTATTCCGTAAGCAAAACTGACGGCATGAGTTTTTATACAACGTCGGCAAATGATGCGTCTGTAGTCATAAAGACACCAAAAAACGAAAATTCGGACAGCGAAAATACTGATACCGAAAACAAGGACGGTGAAAAAACCGACACAGATGAAGACAATACAAAGGACAATACAAACGGCGATACCGACGGCGACAACACAACGCCTACAGATCCTACGGATGATGAGAAAAAAGATGAAAACCAGTCTTCGATAAAAGCTTCCGAACGTTTCAGCGATGTTGCGGCAGGTTCATGGTATGAGGAAGCGATAGGCGATGTGGTAGAAAAAGGTCTGTTTAGCGGAGTATCGGAAAATCTTTTCTCGCCAAACGGAACGATGACTCGTGCCATGCTCGTAACTGTACTTGCAAGGCTCGGAAGCGAAGAAACATTCAGCGGCAAGCCTGACTTTACGGACGTTTCTCAGGACGCATGGTATGCTGCGGGAGTCGCATGGGCAGCGTCTAAGGGCATCGTAAGCGGATACGGCGACGGCAGATTCGGACCAAATGATCCGATAACACGTGAACAGATGGCAGTTATCATATATAACTTTACCAAGGTCATGAGAAGTGATGTCGCAGAAGGTGCCGGCTTAGAAAAGTTTAGCGACAGCGCATCAGTAGACAGCTGGGCACTCGAAGCTGTGAAGTGGGCCGTAGGCTTTGGCATAATGAACGGAAATACAGACGGTACACTCAACCCTCGCGGTACGGCGACACGTGCGCAGGTAGCTACTGTCATGATGAATTACATCAAGGCTATGCCCGGAATATATTACGAATTTACAGCGGATAATTAGAAGAAAAACTGCTGTACTGTAATGATCCGAGTGCACACAACTGCAGTTTAAGCTCATACAACAGCGGCTTATAATGGTTAAAGCGATATAAAGAACCGCCCCGGTGTGAATCAGCTGATTCACGCCGGGGCGCTTTTTATTGTTCATCCTTATTCAGTTCTTCTATTGATTAACTATGCTTGTTCAGGTTTTCTGCTAATCATTTTTGTTCAGTTTCTCTATCACGCAAGTATGTGTCTTGCTTTTCTTGTCATAATTTATACCTACGAGAAGTATGTCGCCGGTATACTGAAGCAGCGAGTCGGTATAATGGCGATTCTTTATCTGCTCCAGTGCCGTAGATGCCTTTTCGTTCCATTTCAGCTCGACTACGAGAGCCGGAAAGTCCAAAGCGCAGCGCGGCTTTGGCACATATACAAAATCTGCAAAACCTCTGCCTGTCGGCATCTCACGCACCGGCCTGAAATACCAACGCATAGAGCTTAGATATGCCAGCGTCAGGACGCTGCTTAGTGAGTTTTCGTCATGATATCTGATAACTGAAGCATATTCCGAATGTATCTTTTCTATGCCGGATGCAACGGCTTCGGCATCAAGGTCAAGCGTGGCTGAAAGAAGTGCGTCTGAGCGCATTTCAAAATCATTTAATTCACTCCATTTGTCGCGCTTTGTAGCTGAAATGAATTCTTGACGTATCTCCTCATTTGGTATAAATGCAGCATGCTCTTCATAATCGTATGCAAGATACCCGAGATGTATAAGAAGTGTAAGAACATCATCCTTGTCCTCAAATGTCACCATGTCATTTTGGAAGTAATTGGTATTCACTTCAACTCTGCTGCCTGAAAGCATCGAAATAATTCCTGTGCGCAATCCGTCAAAATCCATATCGATAAAAGGTCTGACTGACTCAAATGTGCTTGTCTGCGACCAGTAGCTTTGGAACGTACCGCGTTTCATCAGGCTGACTACAGCTCTTGGATTGTAGAGATGATGCTCATTCAACAGATAGCCGTCATACCAACGTTTTACGGCACTAAAGTCTCTGCCGTATCTTTCACACAGATCCATAACTTCATTTTCGGTAAATCCGATATACGGAGCGAGCTCGCCTGCGTCAAGCATTGTATATTCATCAAAATTATTGAGAGCCGACTGTGTCTTGAGACGCTTTATCGGAAGTATTCCCGTAAGATAAGCAAGTGCAATATATTTTGTAGGTTCAATGCCTTTGAACATAACGCGCAGAAAGTTGATATATTCTTCCTGGACGGCATCGTTGTGAGCCTCGTCACGTATGAGGACATCCCACTCGTCTATTATGACGACAAATTTATTCTTTGTCTTTTCATAAATATCGGAAAGTGCGTCAGCCAGACTGACGACAGAATCACCTATGATTCCGGGATAGGCTTCCCTTAGCTCGCTTATGA
>CAVCIY010000137.1:0-3533 GCA_963602445.1 Lachnospiraceae bacterium
GAAGAGCAGCAGATATATGATTCTATAAGCTTATAAACTCATAAACTCATAAACCCATAAACCCATAAACCTATAAACCTATAAACCCATATGCACATAAGCCGGTAGGTCCGTAGGCATATTAACCTGCAAGCAGGAAAATTTCTCACATTACACCGGTATGTCCATGGCCTACAAGCCTGCAAGCAGGAAAATTTCTCACATGACAGCACATGACCCCGGTAAATCCACGGCTTATGAGCCTGCAGGCAGAAAACAGGCAGAAAATTTCGCATATGACAGCACGTGACACCGGTAAATCCACGGCTTATGAGCCTGTAGGCAGAAAACAGACAGAGAATTTCGCACATGACAGCACATGATAAACGAAAGGATTTATAAATGAAAATGTCCGTAAGAATAAAGAAACTTAACGATAGAGCGAAGATGCCCTCGCGCGGCTCAAAATATGCCGCAGGTGCCGATCTGTATGCATGCTTGGACAGTGCGGTCGTGATAGAGCCGCATAAGACAGTTATGATACATACGGGCCTTGCTATTGAGCTTCCGGAAGGATATGCGGGACTGGTATACGCAAGAAGCGGGATGGCCTCAAAGCGCGGACTCGCCCCGGCAAACAAAGTGGGTGTGATAGATCCGGATTATCGAGGTGAGATGATGGTTGCGCTTCACAATCACTCTGATGCGGAGCAAACGGTCGAAGACGGTGAGCGCATAGCCCAGCTGGTAATCACTCCTTTTGTCCCGGCTGAATTTGAAGAGGCAGACGAGCTTTCAGATACGGTAAGAGGCGAAGGCGGCTTCGGATCGACAGGGTTTAAGTAAGCGGGTTCGGATCGACAGGGTTTAAGTAAATCAACAGGATTCATGCAAATTGACGTGATTCGAGTAAATTGACGTGATTCGGGTAAATCGTCGGAGCCCGAGTAAAAAAGCACTAAAATTGAGAGGAAATGGCAATTTAGAAGCAAAAATCAATACTATGCGAAAAAAGCATGAAAAGAAAAGTGTAAAAATCAGATTGAAAATAAAATAACAATCCGTCAAGAAAAACTAGTCCAAAACATAAATAAACCAAGATATGTAACAAAAATGTAATAAAGATCCGAAAGATTTAATGCCAAAATCGCGTTAAATCAGCTGCAAATCGGGCGAAAATGCTATTTTTGAACGGTTAGAAAGTTTTGTGTTAAAAAAAACACTTTGTATCTTTCGTAAAGTATGGTATTATAAGCATTGTCCAGGGTATGTTTAGGTATGTTTATGGACGTAACTATATAAAACGGAGGATAAATCGTATGAATAAGACAGAACTTATCGCAGCAATTGCAAATAAGACAAGCGGTACTAAGAAGGATGCTGAAGTAGCTCTCAACGCTGTTCTTGACAGCATCAAGGAAGCTCTCGTAGCAGGTGAAAAGGTTCAGCTTATCGGCTTTGGTACTTTCGAAACAAGAGAAAGAGCTGCAAGAGAAGGCAGAAATCCTAGAAAACCTGAAGAAACTATCAGCATTCCTGCATGCAAGGCTCCTGCATTCAAGGCAGGCAAGGCCCTTAAGGATGCCGTAAACAAGTAAGAAATCAGAAAAAAATCAGATTAAAACATATCTGGAACAATGATATAAGACACCGAAATCCCCACAGGAGATTTGCTCGCACCCCAAAGGTCGACACTCCGGTGGGGATTTGTTTTTTTTGCGGTTAAACGCTTGCGTTCCGGCCTTCCGTACGTTTTAAATCAATGCACTGTATGCTTCGGTTTTCGCAAGCGTCAAATCTTCTCGTCATCCGGTCGCCCCCCGTAGGCCTTTCGCACGAGTCGTTTCACCCAACATATCATTTTCATCTTTTCAAAATACCAAAATAATTTTGGCATTTTCAAACAAAAGACTGTCAAAATTTTATCAATGACCAAAATTCTTATATTACAACTCGATAATATTTTGATGTTAAACAAAGAATTCACTTGCTATATTACACATAAAGAATGTATACTTATATATGTAAATATAGGTGCAAGCGCAGATGTGAAAGCAAATGTAAATGCGAGTGTAACCGCAAGCCCAAATGCATATGTACCAGGTATGCCTTTGCCGGGTACCGGTACAGAGAGGAGAGATGCGATGCTGCAAGATGCTTATCAGTAAGGTTCTGTTATTATTTTAAATTAGCCTAAAGACCAACGAAAAACGTAAGGCAGATAGACATTCGAAAAACTTGATCGAAGTCAAATCAGCCTGTACGGAAAAAGTTAAGGGCTTAATTGCAAACGGAAAGACAAATAGAAAGGAGATGAAGAGATGAGATCAAGGACGCGATTTATATCGCTTTTCTTATCACTCTTGATGGTGCTTACGACCGTCGTGCCGATCAATGTTTTTGCGGCTTCGACAGATTTGGGCACTGATCCTGCGGCTGCGCAAAGTTCGCAGGTCGCGCAGACCGCACAGGATGAAGGACAATCTGAAGATGATGAGGCTGTCCTTGCGGAGGAGTTAACACTCAACAATCCGACAATAGTCAAAGATACTTCCATGACCGCCGGTCAAAAAGTGACATGGGACTGTGTCTGGTTTGGCAGTTATCCGCAGACAGAAATCGTGGATAAAGCCTCGACAAGCGGATGCGATGGCAAATCCTGGTCTTTAGCTTCAGATTATGAAGTTAATAAGGATTTATACAAAGAACTACAAAAAGCGGAATATGACTCAAACGGCGACACAACCTACGAGGACACAAAGTATCGCCGAATAAAGAGTGACGATACACGAACAGGGAGTAATGGTGGCAATTATTATTATTGGTCGGACGACAATAAATATCATTACTTCCGCTATGACCCGATAAAGTGGCGAGTTCTTGACGTAAGCAATGACAAAGTACTGCTTCTTGCTGATAAGGCACTTGATAGTCAGATGTATAACACATCAAATGCATATCCTTCACTGACATGGGCAACATCGAATATAAGAAGTTGGCTGAACGCATATGGCAGCTCGTCAAATACATCTAAAACAGACTACAGAAGTAAGAATTTTATAGACAGTGCATTTACCACAACCGAAAAGTCCGCAATTCAGGATACATCGGTAGATAATAGCACTGACAAAATCTTTTTGCTCTCTGACTCCGAAGTCTATGAAAAAAAAGCGGAATCATATGGTTTCATAGGTTATAGTACAAATGACGAAGCACGCAGATGCAAGAGCAGTGCGTTTGCAAAGGCGATGGGGACATGGTCTTACACAGATTCGGATTATACCGGCAATTGCTGGTGGTGGCTGCGGTCGTCGGCCTACCGGACTGGGTATGCCGAGTATGTGAACTACAACGGCTACGTCATCAAGAAAGGTAATTATGCCACCAACAACGATAGTGGGTGTCGCCCCGCTTTGACACTTGCTAGGTCGTCTGCAAAAACATATTCATATGCCGGGACTGTGTGCAGTGACGGGACGGTGAATGAGATATCTGGTGTAACTACATATGACACATCCACAGGTTCACTGGTAAGCGACCCTGCGACTCCTGTA
>CAVCIY010000138.1:0-3482 GCA_963602445.1 Lachnospiraceae bacterium
GCGGATGCCATTGCGAGCTACAAGAAATTCAAGAAAAATTGAGGATGAGAGTGAGAGCAATGTGTAAATTATGCAAAAATGTAGAGTAAGTATGCAAATTATACTTTTTGGTCCATATGAATCTTGACAAAAATCAGTATAATTAATAGTGTCAAGGGGCAACGAAAGCCCTTGAATAAGATATTTACTCACTCTTAACATATCACCGATATTTTATCGGGAAAAGACGACCGAAGGCCAGCGGTTGTCTTTTTTATTTTTTGAGGTATTGTCGCCGCAAGGCAAAGCTGTTGCAGGCCGGTCGCAAGATGATTTTGCCGCGATGCTGCGGCAAGGCGGCGCCGATGTGAGACTTTGACTATTCAAATATGAACGAAAATGTTCACAAATCAGTGTTTTTATGATATTATTTCCTATGGTATACATTTTTAGGGGCGGACTGCGCCCTGAAGTGAAATGACTTTTTATATAAAGGAGTGGAGCTTAAGATGAGTGAAAAAAAGACATTTTATATAACTACGCCTATTTATTATCCGAGTGCTGACCTTCATATCGGTCACACTTATTGTACGGTTATGGCCGATGCCATGGCCAGATTCAAGCGTGCCACGGGTTATGACGTAAGATTTATGACAGGAACTGACGAGCATGGGCTCAAGATCCAGAAGGCCGCAGAAAAGAAGGGCGTTACGCCGCAGGAATTTGTTGATGATGTGGTCGGCAGAATCAAGGACCTGTGGGCAACTATGGAGATCTCTTATGACGATTTCATCAGAACTACCGAAGAAAGGCATGTGAAGAACGTTCAGCAGATCTTTATGAAGATGCATGCTAAGGGTGATATTTATAAGAGCGAATATGAGGGGCTGTATTGCACACCGTGTGAATCATTCTGGACAGAGGTTCAGGCTGTAGACGGCAAGTGCCCGGATTGCGGAAGACCTGTCGAAAAGGCACATGAGGAAGCATATTTCTTCCGTATGTCAAAATATCAGGACAGGCTCATTGACCTTCTCGAGAACAATCCGGAATTCCTTCAGCCGGAAGCAAGAAGAAATGAAATGCTTAGCTTCCTGCGCCAGGGCCTCGATGATCTTTGCATTTCAAGAAGCTCATTTGACTGGGGCATTCAGGTTCCTATCGATCCGAAGCATGTTATTTACGTATGGCTCGACGCACTTTCAAATTATATTACGGCACTCGGATATCCGGAAAATGTCGATGGTGACTTCGCAAAATACTGGCCGGCAGACGTTCAGCTCGTAGGCAAGGAAATCGTTCGCTTCCATTCTATTATATGGCCTGCTATGCTCATGTCACTCGACCTGCCTCTTCCAAAGAAGGTACTCGGCCACGGTTGGATTCTCCTCGAAGGCGGCAAGATGTCAAAGTCAAGAGGAAATGTAGTAGACCCTGTAAAGCTGATCGAACGCTACGGTGTCGATGCTTTAAAATATTTCCTGCTCAGAGAATATGCCTTTGGTCAGGATGGATTGTATACAAATGAAGTAATGCTGAACAGACTCAATTATGACCTCGCAAATGACCTGGGAAATCTTGTGAGCAGAACTGTTGCCATGATCGAAAAATATGACGGCGGCGTAGTTCCGGCACCGGGTGAGGCAGGAGAGCCTGACAGCGAGCTTATCGAGCTTGCGGGATCTACAGCAGACAGAGTCGAAGCATATATGGACAAATTCAGCTTCAATCTTGCACTCGAAGAAATCTGGAAGCTTATCAGAAGGACAAACAAATATATAGACGAAACTTCTCCGTGGGTTCTTGCAAAGGACGAAGCCTCAAAACCTCGTCTCGATACCGTGATGCATCATCTGGCAGAATCCATCAGAGTAATCTCCGTTCTCATCGATCCTTTCCTTACAAATACAGCAGGAAAGATCAGAACTCAGCTCGGAATCAAGGATGAACCGATCAAGTGGGAAGATTCTATGAGATTCGACATGATGGCCGGAAAGACTGTAAAGAAGGGCGAGCCTATTTTCCCTCGTCTCGATATAGAGAAGGAAATAGCCGAACTTGAAGCTATGACAGCCGCATCTATGGCAGCCGCAAAGGCAAAGCTTGAGGCTGAGGCGGCAGCTGCAAATGAAGGGGAAAATGAAAGTGAAAAGAGCGAGTTTGAGCCTATCAAGCCTGAGATTACCATAGACGATTTTGAAAAAATCGACTTAAGAGTAGGCAAGATCATTTCGTGCGAAAAGCATCCTAAGGCAGACAAGCTTCTCGTTTCGCAGGTGAGCATCGGCGGCGAAGTAAGACAGATTGTGTCAGGCGTTGCAAAATATTACAGCCCTGAAGAGATGGCAGGAAAGAATGTTATCGTCGTTGCGAATCTCAAGCCTATTAAGCTTCGCGGCGAGGAATCAAAGGGCATGATATTATTTGCAGACAACGGCGAAAGACTTGAGTTTGTGACAACAGATGCCGCGGACGGAAATCGCGTAAAATAATATAAAACAGAAGGAGGCAGAAATGCTTTTTGACTCACATGCTCATCTTGATGTTGAGCAATTCGATGAAGACAGAGACGAGCTTATAAAGAGTCTGTTTGCTGAGAAAGATATTTCATATGTGATGAATCCCGGCGTAAATCTTGAAACCTCGAGCGCGGCAATAAAGCTTGCGCAGCAGTATCCGGGAATCTATGCAGCCGTGGGCTTCTATCCTCAGGAGGTCGGGGCGATGACAGAAGAGGATCTCTTCCTTCTCGAAGGGCTCGCAAAGAAAGACAAGGTAGTTGCGATAGGCGAGATAGGTCTGGATTACTATTGGGAAGTCGTAGAACATGATGTTCAGCAATATTGGTTCAGACGCCAGATTCAGCTTGCGATCAAGCTCGGAAAGCCAATCTGCATTCATGACCGCGAAGCACACGGAGACGTTATGCAAATTCTGAAAGAAGAAAAGGCATTTGAAAATACAAAGGTCCTGATGCATTGCTATTCGGGCAGTGCCGAACTTGCGAGGCAATATCTCAAGCTCGGATGCTATTTTTCGATAGCCGGACCTGTCACATATAAGAATTCAAAGAAAGCGCCGGAGATTATAGCTGCGATTCCGCTGGACCATATGTGCGTAGAGACGGACTCGCCTTATCTCACGCCGATGCCGCTTAGAGGAAGAGTTGAGAGAAACGATCCCGCAAATGTAAAATATACAGTTCAGCGCATAGCGGATTTTAAGGGAGTTTCTTATGAGGAAGTAGCGCTTGCTACTTGCGAGACAGCAAAGAAATTTTACGGAATCGAGGATTAACATCAGCACAGCTGCGGTACGGAAGAGCGTGATGTGGGCGAGCGTTGTGCGGATTCAGATGTGGCGCTGGTGCGAGCGCGATGCTGACGGGTGTGGCGCTGGTGCGAACGTGATGCGGACGAGGACATTGCGGACGAGATTTAGCAAAATTCATTTTGGAGGCGGACATGTATCTTGATAAAGTAAGAGAAACAATCAAAAAATAT
>CAVCIY010000139.1:0-3259 GCA_963602445.1 Lachnospiraceae bacterium
GCGAAGGCGACTCGGCACGCTACGCACCAGATTTTCGGGCGTACCGGTCGCCGGGCTTCTATACTAGTGGTGCCGCGTATGTAGGCAGCCACGGCGGCGTCTACTATGACGGTTATAGTGTCAGCAGCAGCTATGGTGGGTGTCGCCCCGCTTTGTGGGTTAATCTTGAATCGTAAGCAGGGCCGGAGCAAAAAACAGCGGCTGCCGCATTCGTGCGGCATCCGCTGTTTTTAAATATTTGCTTACTTCGGTTTCTTGAGCCGGAGTGTCGAGTTACTCCAGCTTTTTGTGCCGGTGTGTTAAGTTACTCCAGCTCTTTGAGCCAGAGTGTCGAGTCTGCGTCGCTTGGCATTCTCCAGTCGCCGCGAGGCGAGAGGGTGACCGTCCCGACCTTTGGCCCGTCAGGTATGCAGCTGCGCTTGAATTGCTGCATAAAGAAGCGTCTGTAAAATTCGCGGAGCCATTTTTTTACGTATGCCGGCTCAAACATTTCTTCAAACGTCTGCTGTGCGATATATAAGAGCTTGCGCGGACGCATGCCGAATCTCATAGTATAGAAAAGGAAGAAGTCATGAAGGATGTATGGTCCGACTCTGTCCTCTGTCTTTTGTACTATTTCGCCATTCTTGTCCGGCGGAAGAAGCTCGGGCGATATAGGCGTGTCAATGATATCATGAAGTGCCCAGCGCAGTGCAGCGTTGTCAAGGCTATAATCTTTTATTTCATGCTCTCCTGCGAGCTTGCTGTCAGCGACCCATCTCACGACAAATGACACGAGAGTCTTTGGAACGCCGATATTTACGGCATACATCGACATGTGGTCTCCGTTGTATGTGCTCCAGCCGAGAGCTGATTCCGAAAGATCGCCTGTGCCGACGACAAGTCCGC
Source organism: Lachnospiraceae bacterium (assembly GCA_963602445.1). GTDB lineage: Bacteria > Bacillota > Clostridia > Peptostreptococcales > Anaerovoracaceae > Alangreenwoodia. The sequence continues at coordinate 889 of CAVCIY010000139.1, forward strand.
CTGTTTCATTTGCGATATCCATAAGAATCTGCGTGCGCTCGCGCGCCTGACAATTCTCATATGTCACGTCATGAACTGAAGGGTCGTGACCGATCGCCTCAAAATGAGCTGTTACGGCATCTCCGATAGGAATCTCGCGCACATCGGCACCGAGCAGGCGCATGATGGTGAGCGCATTTTCATAAGTCCTGTCCGTAGTGCCAAAGCCCGGCATGGTGACTGCTATTATATCTTTCGGATCGCGCCTAAGTAGCTTAAAAGTTTCTGCGCATACGAGCAGTGCGAGAGTGGAGTCAAGGCCGCCCGATATGCCGACTACTGCTGTCTTGGCACGGGCGTGCTTTATGCGCTTTGCCAGTCCGGCAGTCTGTATGCGGAATATTTCCTCGCAGCGTTCATCGACAGTACGGCGGTCAGACGGAACAAATGGGCGCGGCTCAAATTTTCTTATTAATTTTTCCTCCGAAGTGAGGACGCGGAGCGGATTGATATATACATACGTATAAAGGTCGCGCTCTGTATATCTTGAAGTGCATTCCTCGAGACTGTGATCGAGTGAACGTTCAAATTTTATCCTCTCATAATCTATATCACCGTATGTTATGGTGCTTTCCCGTTCAAAACGCTGATTCTCAGCGATGCGCGTGCCGTACTCCGAGATAATGCAATGTCCGCTGTAAACAAGATCTGTCGTTGACTCATAAACTCCCGACGACGCGTAGACGTAGCCGCAGATATTTGCTGCACTCTGCTGATGTACAAGCTGACGTCTGTAGTCCGCCTTGCCGACTGTCTCGTCGCTTGCGGAAGGGTTTACGATGATATGCGCGCCGTTTAGGCAGAGGTGAGAGCCGGGCGTAATGGGCATCCAGAGGTCCTGACATATCTCGACTCCGAAGCTGAGGCTGCGGGAATTGTCCGTAAATATAAGATGTCCAAACGGTATCTCTTCTCCAAACAGCTGAACGCTTGAAACGCTGTCAGCCAGACGAAGTCCGGACGCGAACCAGCGTGATTCGTAGAATTCGCGGTTGTTTGGCAGAAACATTTTCGGGACGATGCCCATGAGACTTCCGTTCTGGATGACAGCCGCACAGTTGTAAAGGTTGTTTTCATATCTGAGATAGAAGCCTGAAACGATGACAGCGTCTATGCCGGCGGAGGCGTCGACGAGCTTCCTGAGTGCTTTTAGGTTTGCCTCGTAAAGGTGCTGCTGGTAAAATAAGTCGGCGCACGTGTAAGAAGTGAGTGCAAGCTCGGGAAAAACGATGATCCCCGCGCCGCCGCGTGCAGCCTCATTTGCGAGTTTTATTATTTCGTTTATATTGAATTCTGTATTTGCCACGCGCAGCTCGGGTGTAACGGCTGCGGCGCGTATATAACCTGTTTCAAACATGTAGATTCTCCTGTTGTTTTTTGTGACCTGCCAGCGGCTTCATCGGCGTGGCTCGGCTGCTTTGCCGGTGCGCTTTCGGCGGCTTCGTCGGCATGTCCTCGGCAGTTCCGGCTGCTGATGTTGTTTTGCCGCTTTGGTTCGCAAGGCCGGCGTATTCTGTTGCTTTAGCTTGCGATGCCCGGCTGACTCGGACTGCTGCTTTGCCGGTGCGCTTTCGGCTGCTTCGTCGGCATGTCCTCGGCAGTTCCGATAGCCGATGCTGCCCTGCCGCCTCTGCCCCATCGTTTCAGACCGCAAGACCGTCGCCTCGGTCGGCACGATCTGTCGTTTCGGTCGGCACGACCTTTCGCCTCGGGTTGAGAGTATTTCGCTTCGGTTAGCGAGGCCGTCGCCTTCGACATTGTATACAGCGATTCGAAAGCGGTCCGAAAGCGACCCGAAAAAAATTACAATTTCTATTATATACTTTTTTAACCGGAATTTAATATGTTATGTACAAGAAATTTGCAATACAGAGAAAAATACATGTATGATTTATTCTTTCAGGAAAATTTGAAAAGACGCAAAGGAATTCGAAACGCATCGAAAAGGTTTGAAAAAATCGAGACAACTTGAAACGGTGCGAGACGGCGCAAGACAATGCAATCCGTCGTGAGAAGGCGCAGGACGATGCGAAACGGCGCAAAAAGCTTGAGGCAACTTGAAACGGCGCGAGACGGCGCAAAACGGCGCGAGACGATGCGAGACGGTGCGAAACGGCGCAGAAAAACCCATTGCAGTTTGGACAATGATAACTGTTGTGATCTGGGAGAAATTATCCGTTGAAATTCGCATAAGTTCGTGATATATTGGTGGTTAGGAAAAACTAACTCGACCGGGTAAGAGCTAACCCTACTAAGGAAGGGCTACCCCTACTGAGGAAGAGCTGATTCGATCTGGGAAGAGCTGATTCAATCCGGGAAGAGCTAAGGCGGC
>CAVCIY010000140.1:0-3206 GCA_963602445.1 Lachnospiraceae bacterium
GAAGACTTCGACGGGTTTGTTGTCGCCATGCCGCCGCTCGGCTACGGCGACAGCGCCGACCTCGTGCGCCGGTGTCCTGGCGCATTTTGTTGAAATGAGTCAACGTCAAACTTTTTCCGTAATTGTCGGAAACCGCCCCGCCGGAGCCGCTCGCATCACCCGAGCCATCCGTCACATTCGCGCTTACCGCATCGTCCGCACCGTTCTCATCGGCACCCGTCGCGTTCGTATCATTCGCATCGGCACCTGTCACATTCACACTTGCCTCACCATTTGCGCTGCTCGCACTTGCCGCACCGTTCGCGTCGACACCCGTCACATTATTGTCGCCCGACTGCCCGAGATTTGTCATCTTAATCTGGACAGCGGTATAATCAACGACACCGGCCTTTCCCGTTTCGCCGAAAACGACAGAAGGGTATCCTTCCGGGCTTGACTTGTAAATCCCGTCCTCAACAACGATTCCCAAAGGAACACCCGTTGACATCGAAAAAAAGTCAGAGTTTATCGCTGCCAAGACATTATATCCCAGCTGCTTCGCATAACTCAGTATGCTGTCCATCTTCATGCTGCCGAAAATCGTGTCGCATGCCAAAACTATCGGCTTTACTATACTTCCGATCGCAGAAGTGACGGAAAAGCTCTCTTCCGTTCCGTATGTCGAATTCCACGATACGGTATTTGTATATTTGACACCGTTGCCCCAGTCCTGTTCAGACTTGTAGACAGTAGTCCCTGCGCCGCCTTCTCCTGCCGCCGCAAGACCGACCGAGCCAAATATTGCCCCGCACGCCAAAACCACCGCAGCAACAAATGCTATTATCCTATTGGTTTTTTTCATCTCATTCACACCTTCCCTTAATTATTCAATTTATAAGTCTCATTCTTCACACCCCGACCCCTCGGGTATCACATTTCGCAGACCTTCCCGAAATCTCGCAACCCACACCTCGAAATCTCGCAACTCGCAATCCACGCCTCGCAAATCACGTCCCGAAACCTCGCAACCCACACCTCGCAACTCACGTCCCGAAACCTCGCGCAAGCACCATACCGCCAAAGCTTCGCCCGGCATCTTCTCGCAACCCACGCCTCGAAATCTCGCAACTCACGTCTCGAAATCTCGCACCTCGCAACCCACACCTCGAAATCTCGCAACTCGCAATCCACGCCTCGCATCACGTCTCGAAACCTCGCAACCCACGCCTCGCATCACGTCCCGAAACCTCGCGCCGAAACCTCTCACATATCTTTTTTAAAACAACAGGCCCCGAGAAATAACGAAACCTTCATCTTACCTCGGAGCCGAAATCATATCAAAAATATTAAATTATTGTATGGAATAATCCCCTCTTACCATAATATAACAATCAGAAGTGGCCTTTATGCCTCTGCCGTCTGCTCTCGGAATCAAAATAAGGTGATTCTTCTTAACAGATGTATTTGTAGACAAGTCTGTTCCGTCAGTCATGTCTGAAATTCCATTTGACGCATTGCCTATCGCAAGAGCTGTCCCGGATCTGAGAACCATCTCCGCCGCACTCTTGGCGATAACCTTCTTGCCTGCAGAAACACTGATAACTTCAAATTCAGATGACGAAGCCGACGCATACGCAGACGTACCGCCTGAAGCCCCTGTACTTCCGCTGCCGCTGAGTGCGTTTGCCACAGCCTGATCCACATAACTCTTCGTCACAACAGGGTCAGACGAACTTCCCGGTTCAGCCGTCGCAGCGATGATAACCGCAGCTCCAAGCGCCATTACAACAACCGTCGCAACAATAATCATAATTCTTCTACGCATTTTTAACACCTTTATTCCTTTCGTCAGTCAAACTGTAACTTAACCATTCACTCTCGGCACCCTTTCGCAAGCACCCTGCCGCAGGCCAATCTTTCACACGCCCTTTCGCAAGCACCCTGCCGCAGGCCAACCTTTCACACACCCTTTCGCAAGCACCCTGCCGCAAGCACAACTCCGCAGGTCAATCTTTCACGCGCCCCGTCGAAAACACACCGCCGCAAGCCCCCGGTGCCGTTCATTCTCACATATCCCCACCGCAAACGTATTGCCGCCGAAAAAATCATATACCCAAAACAACTGTCGCACATGCGAAATATGCAGTCAGCGAAAGCATGTCAGTGAGAGAAGATACCACAGGCCCCGCCATCAGCGCCGGGTCGATTCCGACAGCCTTTGCGGCAATCGGAAGCATACCGCCCAGAGTCTTGGCGGCCATTACTATAATAAGCATCGAAATCGAAATCGTAAATGCTACCATGATACTGTTTCCGTCGATAAAAATAACCCTCAGAAAATTCAGAACCGACAGACAAATGCCCACACAAAGGCCTACCCGAAGTTCCTTCCATGCGACCTTCAAAGCGTCACGGATGTCAACCTCACCCGTCGACAGACCGCGTATGATAAGAGTCGCCGACTGTGAGCCGGAATTTCCGCCTGTACCCATGAGCATCGGCATATATGCTACGAGACATACCATAGCTGAAAGCATATTTTCAAATTTGGTAATAATACCCCCTGTAATAATATATGAGCACATCAATATAAAGAGCCACGGAAGCCTTGTCTTTACATGTTTGAAAACACTCATGTCAAGATACTCGTCATCACCGACACCCGTTACGCCGGCCATCAGCTGGATATCCTCCGTAGTCTCATCTTCGATAATCTCAAAGATATCGTCGACAGTAATCATGCCGACAAGTCTGTCCTCTTTGTCAACAACGGGCATAGCAAGCAGACCGTAACGCTTAAATATATTTGAAACCGTCTCCTGGTCAGTCGTGACATTTACCGACATAAATTCAGTATGCATCAGCTCACTTACAGGAGTGTCATCATCGGCAAGCACAAGAGCTCTTAGCGAGACGACTCCGATAAGCTTGCGCTTGTTGTCCATTACATAGATAGTATAAATAGTTTCTGAGTCCAGCCCGACTTCTTTTACGTGTTCCAGAGCCTGCTTCGCAGTCATGAATCCCTTCACATCGATATAATCGATGGTCATCAGGCTTCCGGCACTGTTTTCGGGATAATTCAGGAAGGTATTTATGAGCTTTCTCTCTTCTTTCGAGGTCTTGGCAAGTATCTTTTCAACGAGATTTGCAGGAAGCTCCTCGAGAACGTCGATCATGTCATCGAAAGCCAGCTCTTCAAAAATATAATCTATTTCGTGCTGAGT
>CAVCIY010000141.1:0-3201 GCA_963602445.1 Lachnospiraceae bacterium
CGCACCTCTCAAGCTGACGGCTTACGCACCTCTCAAGCTGACGGCTTACGCACCTGCCAAGTTGTACGGTTTGCGTACTTCTCGAGCCGATAACGGCACGTACATGCATCCCGAGAGCGGCATATGCTGTCCCCATTCGTGTCAGAGACAAAATACTATCCCCTCTTCGAGTGAACAACAAAAGTTATTCCTCATCGAGGGAAAGAGTTTCGTGAATATATAATGTGGTCAGGAAACAGAATACGTATGCCTGAAGTAATCCGTCGAATATGTCAAAATACATACTTGCCGCAAGAGGCAGCACCGCCGGAATAGCATAAATAATCAGTTCCATGATGATGTATGCGCCCAGTACGTTTCCGAAAAGTCGCATACAAAGTGATAACGGCTTGATGATCAGTTCCAAAAGATTCATCGGAATCATGATCGGACTCGGATGTGAAAATGATTTCAGCCATCCCTTTACACCAAATTCCCGTATACCTACGATCTGTATGTATACTATACTCAGCAAGGCCATCCCTGCTGTAGTATTTAATTCCTTTGTCGGCGGTGTAATTCCGAAAAGGCCGAGGATATTTGCCACACCCAGATAGAGAATCATGGTAATGAGGAAAGGTACATATTTTTTTCCTCTTTCGCCGAGAATGCCATAAAAAATGTTGTATAACTTTTCCATGCAAAACTCAACGAATGCCTGCCTCTTTCCCGGATTTTGGACTTTGAGATTCCTCGTCAGGATTATTGAGAGAATCACAAGAAACAGTATGATGCCCCAAGAAACTACAACGCCCTTAGATACTGGCAACTCGAAATTTCCCAATTTCAGACTGAAAAGATTTTTAATCTCCAGTTTTTCTTGTAATTCTTCACTTAAACTCAATAACGTCACCTCCTTTTATATCCCTCAATTAGACCGAGGGAAGGCATTGACCTAAGTAATAAGTTATAATGATTGTAGCAAATTGTGAAGAATTTTTCTAGAGAAATTTTAAAATTTTCAGTCCGTTTAACTTGTCACAATAATTATTTTTCTGTTTTGCGCAAAATGCCATATTTTTCCGTTATTTCTTTATCAAAAGTATCCTGTATACATCAGGTAAAAATTACACTTTATTTGACAAATACTTTAATAGTTAAGGTAAATTATTGACTTTGTACTCATTTTCCGCAAAATTGTCAAGCTCGTATCAAAGACGTGTTATAAAAAACACACTTGCTGCATTGCAAAAAATACATAATAGTCCTAAAAAAATTTAAAAAATCACACTCTTTGCCATGTTCTTATCAAAACACCCGCCGAAGACGCACGGCACGAGGAATTCGACGGGATTTTGCGGGAGTTTCGAAATGTTTTCGCGCCGATATCGCTGCGGTTTTCGATGGTTTCGCACCGATTTCACGACGGCTTCGCACCATTTTCGCGACGACTTCGTGCCGACTTCGCTGCGGCTTTCGATGGTTTCGCACCGATTTCACGACGGCTTCACATCATTTTCGCGACGACTTCGTGCCGACTTCGCTGCGGCTTCATCTTTTCGTCCGACTCATTTTTACATGCAAAAATACAATATGAGGCTTCGTCTTTAATTTTCTTTTATTGACACACTTTTTCGCGAGTTATATAATGTCACTATTATTTTAAGCTTTATTATCGCTTTGTGAACTTTCACTGCGACCTCGGCTTATTGCCGGCTTGCGATTTGCGAATTGCTGCCGCGACTTTGGCTTATCGCCGGCTTGCGATTTTCGCTGCGATTTCGACTTCGCTGTCGACTTGCGGATTGCTGCCGCGACCTCGGCTTATTGCCGGCTTGCGATTTTCGCTGCGATCACAGCTTATTTTCGCCGCGAACATATTATTTCTGTATATTTAAGCTTTGCAATGCTATACGCATTTTAAAGCTTTGCAATATTACTACTATATTATATTATTTATCTGCTCTTACGGGGCAGGGATAAGGAGATCTTACTATGGAAAAAAAGAACATAGACTGGGGTTCACTTGGATTCGGTTATTTACCTACAGACAAGCGTTATGTTGCTAATTATAAGGACGGCGCATGGGACGAAGGCGCTCTTGTTGACGACCCAAATGTTGTGATGAGCGAATGCGCAGGCGTTATTCAGTATGCTCAGACTGTTTTCGAAGGACTCAAGGCTTATACCACTGAAGACGGCAGAATAGTCACTTTCAGACCTGACCTGAATGCCGAACGTCTGGCTCAGTCTGCTGCAAGGCTTGAAATTCCGACAATTTCAAAGGAAAGATTCCTTGATGCCTTAGATCAGGTTGTCGCTGCAAACGCTGCATGGGTGCCTCCTTACGGCACAGGTGCTTCTCTTTATATCAGACCTGTACTGTTCGGTTCAGGTGCTGTTATCGGAGTCAGCCCTGCTGACGAATATCAGTTCAGATTGTTTGCTACACCTGTAGGGCCTTACTTCAAGTCAGGATTTAAGCCTCTGACACTCAAGATCAGCGATTTTGACCGTGCGGCTCCAAACGGAACAGGCCACATCAAGGCAGGTCTGAATTACGCAATGAGTCTCCACGCTATCGTTACCGCTCACAACGAAGGTTATGACGAAAATATATATCTCGACTCAGCCACAAGAACCAAGCTTGAGGAAACAGGCGGCGCAAACATCCTTCTGGTTACTAAGGACAAGAAGATTGTCACTCCTAAGTCTGACACTATTCTTCCTTCAATCACTCGCCGCTCACTCCTTGTCGTTGCAAAGGATTATCTTGGTCTTGAGGTTGAAGAGCGCGACATTTATCTCGAAGAACTCGACGACATGGCAGAATGCGGTCTCTGCGGTACAGCTGCAGTCATCTCTCCTGTAGGCAAAATAATTGACCACGGCAGAGAGATCGCTTTCCCTTCAGGCATGACTGACGCAGGTCCTGTAGTCAAAGAGCTCTATGACACTCTCACGGGAATCCAGCTCGGACGCATTGATCCTCCGGCAGGCTGGCTCAGAGAAATCAAGATTGACTAGTTTTTGCCGCTCCGACTGCATCAAAGCTGATTCTGATTCCGGGGCGCGTCGATAATGCTTGTCGAGGACGATTTCGGTCCGGGCGGTGACGATGCCGCGGACGTATTGATGAATTTAAAAACGGGCTGCCGCTTGAAAAATGATATGCTCCCTCTAGAGTAGACACTCGAAATAACAAAAATTTCGAGACTACAC
>CAVCIY010000142.1:0-3201 GCA_963602445.1 Lachnospiraceae bacterium
CATGTCGTTAGATGCTGATATCCGACTGAATTTAGATATTTAATTTATAATTCGACTCCAGATTTCATTGTCATTAACCTTGATGTAGTCGTGACCGTTTGATGCTTCCATTACATACCAGTAAGCCCAATGGTTTTCACTCATGTCCACGTATGTGCGAAGCTCGTTTATATGATTGCGTACGAAGCTTTGATGCGCGCTGCGCTCAAGCAGGCGGCATGTGACTGCCGCAACTTCGGCACGCGTGATATAATTGGCAGGTCTGAAAGTGCCGTCCTCATATCCGGTTACCCAGCCGCGAGTGGCTGCGAAGTTGATATAATCCGCTGCCCAATATGTGCTCGGCACGTCACTAAAGCTCTTGGTTCCTTCAGTCAATTCCTCAAATTGGCTGGCTATGACCGCAAACTCCGCACGTGTCACAGGAGCGTTCGGACGAAAGCTTCCGTCTTCATATCCGTTGATAATACCGAGCTGCTGCATATAACCGATATAGTCTGATGCCCAGTGCTCGGACGGCACATCTGTAAATGTGTTCGGATATGTCTTGTCAGCATCGATTTTCTCAGTAAGCAAACGCGCAAACATGGTTGTCACCTCGGCACGTGTCATATTCAGCCCCGGTCCGAAGGTCTTGTCGGGATATCCGATAAAGAATGCGAAGTGATCGTCGCGATTAAGCAGACCGTCTGTCTTATCGATGATAGTTATGTTGTCGTGACTGTCGTCGGGATCGTCGGGGTCATCGGGGTCGTCTTTTTTGTCACCACGGTCTGATGATGATTTGTAGACATTCTCGAAGACCATCTGATCTGCCGCAGTTTCGCTAATCTTGTAATAAGTGCCGTTGTCTGATGTCTCAAGCACTGCACTGTGAAACTCAAATTCTGATCCTGACCCTGTTTTCGATCCTGTGCTGCCTGTGCCTGAAGTGTTTTGAACCGGATCTACATGCCATACGGCATCGGAATAAGTCCAATTTTTTGCGTCGCCCTTGACCTCACGGACATAGAATCCCTTACTGATAAGGTCTCTTACATCCTGTGCCGGTCCGCTTATAATGATCTCGCCCTCGTATGTGCCTTTTCCGTCAGTCGTTACGGAAGCGGTGTAGAGGTCGTCAAAGTCAGTTATATTGCTGCTGCCGGGATCGAAGATCTCCAGTTCAAATGTTTCTTCTTTCGGTGCGCTGCTGCCGCTTGCCTTGACCTCTTTGGTAAAAGGAATTCTGATTTCCTTTTGAGGATTCAAAACATGAGCAGCCTTGATGCCGCACTCTTTGTCGATCGTACCTGAAGCAACCGGTACGACATAAGCAGTATCTGCGGATCCTTCGTCAATATGTGATTTCCAGCGATTTTGCGCACCGGTGCTGTCTTCGCCGCTGTCATCATACCATCCGTCTATATTGTCCGTACAAGGTTCAAGCACAAGATTATCCGGAAGAGTTCCGAGAGAAAGCGTAGCTTTATATACATAAATGTCATCGCCCGCATCTTCAGCGGTGTTGTTGTAGATTGCCACACCGTCGCCGACAGTTATATTTCCGTCATAAGCGAAAATTCCGCCGCCATATATTGAAGAATTGTTTCTTATCGTGCTGCGCGTTATCTCACATTTCCCTGTGCCGGGGTAAGCTAAAATTCCGCCGCCCCATCCTCCATACTCGCGATTTGTGCCGGTACAATTTTCAATTGCGCCTCCGGTCATAATGAAAGAAGCATTTGGGTAAATCACCACGCCGCCGCCGCCGTTATAGGTATCTTTGCATTTTGAAATAGTTCCTCCTGACATTTCAAAGGTTGTATTATTTTGAAGACCGACACCGCCGCCGGAAAGTCCTTCACATTCTGTTATTAAGCCGCCGTACATGTAAAAGTGTGCATTGTCATCCACAAAAACACCGCCGGCAGCTGAGGCCCAGTTTATACAATTTTTGATAGTGCCGCCGTACATGTAGAATTTTGAGTTTCCGAAAACAAAGACACCGGCGGCCTGACCGCCTGATTTTGAATCGCAAAGCGTGACGTTGTCATACATGTATGCGGCAGTATTTCCGCCAATATTTATAATGCTGTCTGTGTTTTCTGTCGATGATGTCATTGTGAGTGTTTTTGTATAATCCGCACCGCCAAGATAAAGAACTGCACTGTCGCTCAGGACAAAATGCGAGACATTAAGCTTGTGGTCATTGCCCAGAATCGTAAGTGTGCCTTTAGAAAAAATAATATCATTTCTGCTGATTTCAGGCACGTAAGTGTCTACGTCTGCCGTCAGTGTGACGATCACATTGCTCTTCGTGCCGTCATTTAAGTCTTTTATTATACTTGTGAATTGTGAAGATGTAGATACTTCTATGCTTTCGGCTCCTGCCGGAGCACCGCCTGCAAATGCCGCCGTAGGTGCAAGGCAGAGGACGGTGCAAAATACAAGCAGTATGCTGAGTATTCTTTTCGTTGTATTTTTTATCACATGGGTTTTCATATGATTTGTCTTATAGTTGTTTTTTACAATTTTTTTCAAAATGTCTCTCCTCTCTATTTTTAAAAATCAACAATCAATCTTTTTAAGCTGTAATCTATCCGCCTCCAATCAAAAATAGGCGCAGTTTACCCTCAAAAGTTTTGGGTAAACTGCGTCCGGATGCCGTTTTCAACGCAGCACAAAAAGACAGACTCAGACCACGGCCATCGGCTGTCGTTTGTCGTTTGTCGTTTGTCGTTGAATTGTAGCGGGAAATGGCATTTGTGTCAACCCCTTTTCGCAAAATGTATATAGTTTTATTTTAAAATATATGATTTTCGTTATATATGGTTTCGCTCGAAAAACAAAGTTTCGTTAAAAATATAAAAATTTCGTTAAAAATATATAATTTAGCTAAAAACACATGGTTTCATAAAATATATAATTTAGTTAAAATACATAGTTTTGTTAAAGCTTAAAATATATAGTTTAGTCAAAAACACATGGTTTCGTTAAAAAATATACAGCTTCGTTTAAAATATGCAGCATCGAAAAATTTATGTATGATTTGGTTAAATTCCTTTGTATCTAATATTATTTATATAATTATAATTGCCGTAACAACAATTAAAATTATAGCATGTTTTCGTGCGAAATACTAGTGCTTTTCCTTTAATTTTTGTTATTCCATGTTCTCGTCAAATTTTTAACCCGAAATCCGCTTGTAAAATCCGCTTG
>CAVCIY010000143.1:0-3170 GCA_963602445.1 Lachnospiraceae bacterium
TCAAAGACAGGTGACTCTGCGCTGTCAGAGGATACAGCAGCCGGGTCACAGACCATTACCGTGACAGACCACAACGGCAATGAAGTGACGCTCCCTAAAAATATCGAAAGAATCGCAGTGTGTAATATTTTGCCGCTCCCGTCCGTACTTTCAGTATTCTTCGATTCTGCGGAAAAGATTGTGGCGATGGCACCGTCAAGCATGTCTGCGGCGAAAAACGGACTGCTCTCAGAGCTTTATCCGGAAATCCTCAATGCCGACACAACTGCGATCAGCGGCAACGATGTAAATACAGAAGAACTCATGAAGCTCGATCCGCAGGTTGTATTTTACAGTGCCGCATCGGAGACGCTCGGAGAGAAGCTGCGCAAAGCGGGTTTCAATGCTGTGGCAGTTTCAGCAAACAAGTGGGAATATAATGCTATAGAGACACTCAATCAATGGATCGATCTCCTTGCTCAGATATTCCCTGAATCGGCAAATGACCGTGCGAAGCTCGTCCGCAACTACAGCAGCGAATCGATGGATCTTGTGGAAGAAAGAACAGCAAAACTTACTGATGAAGAGAAAGCAAGAGTTTTCTTCCTGTTCCAGTACAGCGACGAATCCATTGTTACTTCCGGAAACAGCTTCTTTGGCCAGTGGTGGGCAGATTCGATCGGTGCAGTCAATGTTGCAAATGAGCTGACCGAGGACAACTCCGTAAAGGCTACTATGGAGCAGATCTATTCGTGGAATCCTGAAATAATTCTCATGACAAACTTCAACGAATACAAGCCTGAAGACCTTTACAACAACACAGTCGGAAGCTATGACTGGAGCAAGATAAGCGCAGTTGAAAATAAAAAAGTTTACAAGATGCCGCTTGGAATGTACAGAAGCTACACGCCGGGCGTCGACACACCGATAACTCTGCTCTGGCTCGCAAAGACTGTATATCCTCAGCTATTCGAAGATGTGGACATCACAGAAAAGACTGTAGAATACTATAAGGAAGTATTCGGAATAGAACTCACATCTGAGCAGGCAGCTTCAATATTCTCACCTGTGACAGATGCGGGATATACAGATTTCTGATAAACAGACGTAAAATTAACAGTATAAAATAAATGGCAGGTTTATTATGAGTTTAAATTCGACACCTGGCTCCGAAAGAATTCATATAGGCTTTTTCGGATGCCGAAATGCAGGAAAATCAAGCGTGGTAAACGCAGTGACCGGGCAAGACACAGCAGTCGTTTCGGACATTCGCGGAACGACAACAGACCCCGTCACAAAAGCAATGGAGCTGCTTCCTCTCGGACCGGTAATGATCATAGACACACCCGGATTCGATGATGAGGGCAAGCTCGGCGAGCTTAGGATAATAAGGACAAAAAGGATCTTAAACAAGACAGATATCGCGGTTTTGGTCATCGATTCGACTATAGGAATGAATGAGTCAGACAGAGAGCTTCTCGACATATTTGTGGAGAAGATGATTCCGTACATTATTGTATATAATAAAAGTGACCTGATTGCATATAATAAAAGCGACATGCTCGAGTCCGAAAAAAACGTTACAGACGTAAAATCAGGCGAAGGCAGCAAAGCTGAATCCGAAATGATTTTCGTGAGCGCAAGGACAGGAGAGGGAATCACAGAGCTTAAAGAGCTTCTCGGAAAACTGGCTCCGAAACAGGATCCGGAGCATAGGCTTGCAGCCGGTCTTATCGGATTTGGCGAGACGGCGGTTCTCGTATGTCCTATAGATGAGTCCGCACCGAAAGGAAGACTGATCCTCCCGCAGCAGCAGACCATAAGAGATGTGCTTGACTTTGGCGCACTCGCTTATGTCACGAGAGAGACAGAACTGAAGGAGCTTCTTGACAGCTTAAAAGAACCGCCTGCGATTGTAATTACGGACAGCCAGGCACTCGGAACAGTGAAGGATACAGTCCCTGATGATGTGCCTCTTACCACGTTTTCCATTATAATGGCAAGATACAAGGGCTTTCTCAAAACAGCAGTCGAAGGAATTGCCAGTGCAAGGAATCTGCAAGAGGACGATATTATCCTCATGGCGGAAGGCTGCACACATCACAGACAATGCAATGATATAGGAACGGTCAAGATTCCGAGACTGCTGCAGTCATATTGCGGGAAAAAACTCAGGTTTGAGACATGTTCCGGAAGAGAATTTCCGGAAGACCTGTCGCGATATGCGATGGTGATCCATTGCGGTGCCTGCATGAATACCGACAGAGACGTTCAATATCGCATGAAGTGCACGAGAGACCAGGGGAAGCCGTTCACCAATTACGGAATCACACTTGCTCAGATGACGGGTACACTCGAGCGCACACTTCGCTGCTTCCCGGACATTCACAAGCTGTTAAAGTAAGAGCAGGCTGCCTTTCAAGAGCAGAGGATCTTTCTTCTGCTAAGCTTAGCTCCGATGGAATACAGAAATCTGTCAAAGAAGAAAAAGAAGAAAAAATAACACATATCGATGCAGTGATCAAAAGGCTTGCCAACCGAGCGATACAAACGGGTGGCAAGCCTTTTTAACGTTTCAGCTGTCATAGATGACGTGAAGCAGCGAAAAATTTTATAACGTTCGATTTTTTCGTTGAAAAGTAAATAAAGAAATAATGCGATAACTAAATGCATATGTTTTTAAAGCATTATTAAAGTATTAAATTTACTTTTCAGCAAGTATACTGATGCAGATATGGACGGTATAGAATTTTCAAATGAAACCAAAATGAAAAGGAAAGGAGGAAAGCAATCATGAGGAGAAAAATGCTGAGCATTATTGCGGCGCTGGCGGTGGCACTATGTATGATACCTGCTGCGGCATTCGCGGACACAGGGTATACTTAAGTTGAAAATCAGAACGATCTTCAGAATATGACATCTGATACAGTGTATAAGGTTACGGCTGATTTTTCTGTGGATGCGTCTACGTTTACCCCTGTGACAAATTTCACGGACATACTTGACGGTGATGGACACACAATAACGTGGACAGGCACATCGGCCTCGAGTGCGAAGAGTCTTACTGAAAGCTACTTTGGTCTTGTCAAGACCAACAGCGGCACTATTAAGAATCTTACCACAGCGGGTTCTTTGTATGTATCAGGAAGCAGCAGCGATTATGTCGGAGCTGCAGCAGGATACAATGCAGG
>CAVCIY010000144.1:0-3030 GCA_963602445.1 Lachnospiraceae bacterium
TCCGTACATATACAGCGTGCGTTCGGAGTTCACATATACCTTGTTTGTCTGATCCCCACTTGTTTCGGTATAAATGACTTTTCCAGTCATATCATCAACGAAGACAAGATCCTTAAAAACATCTTCATCAACCATGGCCGCAACGGAGTATTTCGAGGCATAATCCGCCTTGCCGGCAACAGTCTTTGTCGTATCACCGTCTTGCGTCAGCCAGTAAACCGGCACTGTGAGCGATTTTTCCACGTTCTCATCACCTATCCAGCTAAGAGTACCTGTTGTCGGCAGATTTTTACCCGCAGCAGGCTTCTCTACCATAAGCATGACATTTGATACCGGGGTTACACATTCGGATGTGAACGTTAAAGCCTTTCTGTCTTTCATTGAAACAACAGCCACCTTGTTTGAAGCGCTGTCGAGTGCTTCCACATCTCCTGTCCACTGCTTAAATACCTTTCCTTCATGAACCGACGTATCATCAATAGTAAGCTTAGCTGTGTCATTATAATATCCCTGCAGCTTGCCGTTTACCGTGACAGGGTAAGAGCAGTTGTCCTGCTTGACGATATAGAGCTCTTTTTCGCTGCTGTCATAATGAATGTAGAAGCCCTTTTCATCTGAGAAAAACATTTTCTCGTCAAAAACGGCATCCTCGCCTATTTTAGTTGTCTCATCATCATCTAAACTAATGCCTATCTCGGAGCCCTCGCTAAGTGTACTTTCTATAAGCGATTCATCCATGATTGCTTGTTTGATGCAAAGATCATCGGGTGTGTTGTCCGCAGCGTTCACATTATTTTTTATAATAACCTTGCCGCTCAGGCGAATATTATTACTGCCGTCAGTACATACTCCGCCTCCTATGCAAGTGGCTTTCTTGGTTATAGAATTTCCCGTTATTGTACAATTTTTGATGAGGTTGTTTTCGCTGCTGTTAAAGATTGCTCCGCCTTCGTAAGCCGCTTTGTTTCCGGTAAATACGCAGTCGCTGACAGTCGTCCAGTCCTGTTCCAGAAACATGGCGCCGCCATCATATTCCGCGATGTTGCCCGTAAATGTAATGCCGCTTATGGTATTCTCATTGGAACTAAGTTGGACTCTCTCGTGGTATATTGCACCGCCATAATATTTTGCACTGTTATATGATATCCTGCCTGTCTTATCCGGTGAGATGATTTTACCGGATGAATATGCACCGAAGTATGCGCCTCCGGATGATTCTGATGTATTGTAATTTATGGACGAACCGCCTGCCAAGCTCACAGTAGTCTGCTTGCCGTACGAATATATTCCGCCTCCGCTGTATTTCGAGTAGTTATAATCTATTTTGCTGGCGCCTGACAAAGTGATAGTGCAGTTACTTGAAGCCACATACACCCCGCCGCCGTATTCCGCGGAGTTATATGATATGGCCGCGCCGTTTTTCAGTGTGAGGCTGCAGCCGGAATTATTCATGTTGACCCCGCCGCCGTAATCATCTGATGCTTTGTTTCCGCTGACGGCAACATTATCCAGAATAAGCTTTGACGCATCTTTCATATGGACACCGCCGGCACCGTTGGAGCTGTTGCCGCCGGTGACGAGACCTCCGGCATTAAGTGTGCCTTTGTCGGTTCCATTTGAAACCGTAAAGCTTTTGTCAGTTATATTTGTGTCATCTGCGCTGCAGCCCTTAAGCGTAAGACTTGACTCGTCATCAAGATAGATGACCTCGCCGTCAGACTCGTCCTCGGAGAGATGTCTGGCTATCTTATAGCCGTTCATGTATATGGTGCCGGTCTTCTCGTCATCGAGCACGAGCCTGTCAGAAAGCGCCCAGTCGCGCTGCATGACGATAGTGACACCTTTTTGCATCGCTGTCCAAGCAGACCCGATACTGGTGTACTCGGTTTTGCCGTCCTGACTTTTCGCATATACGACCGTATCGGCAAAGGCCGAAAAAGTCAGCGCCGATGTTGAAAATGTCAGAGCCATGCAAAATGCGAGAAACATACTTATTATTTTTTTCTTCATTACTAAGGTCCCTCCCTTTCCCGTGTAATTCTCACTCCGGAATAACAGTAACGGAATCGCAGTACCGGATTTATAACTTCTGCCTTGCGGCGCCGGGTTTTGCAGCTTCAACATAACAGTGCCGGGTTTTGCTCGGCTTCCTGCGCTGACCGAAGAAGCATTGTGGATTTTCGTCAGCATGTTCTCGGCAGTTGGCGAAGCTTGTCAGGTTTCGTTGGCCTGCTTTCGGCAGTTGGCGAAGCTTGTCAGGTTTCGTTGGCCTGCTTTCAGCAGTTGGCGAAGCTTGTTAGGTTTCGTTGACCTGCTTTCAGCAGTTGGCGAAGCTTGTTAGGTTTCGTTGGCCTGCTTTCGGCAGTTGGCGAAGCTTGTCAGGTTTAGTCGGCCTGCTTTCAGCAGTTGGCGAAGCTTGTCAGGTTTCGCATGACCGTTTTTTGATTGGCGACCGCAGGCGTGATTTTTTCATAATTTCACAACTTGTATTATTGCACAACATGCCATGAATTACAATAAAAAAACAGCAGACTCTACATGAGAATCTGCTGCTCAAGCTATGGCAGAGGGCATGGGATTCGAACCCACGGGGCTGTTACGCCTTACCCGCGTTCCAGGCGGGCTCCTTAGCCACTCGGTCAACCCTCTGTATATGAAATTATACGAAATTTTCGGTATTCCCGGATACCTTGTATATGATACATTACTAAATGTTTTTTTTCAAGATTTTTCTGATTTTTTATTTCGCCAAATTAAATTTTTTAGTTTTCCGCTCTTAAACCGAATCTGCCGACGTGCCGCATCCGCTCCCCGAAAACCCGTGCCGCATCACGCCTACTCCGCAAAAAATCGTGCCGCACCCCGCCCGCTCCCCGAGAAGTTGCGGTGCAGCGGGGTGCATTACGCTTTCTCGGGGAATCGTGGCCGGCAGTGCGCCGATTACTTGTCACTATTATAATAAAACGATTCAATTTTGCAATAATGCTTCTTATATTCCGAACTTTCGCTGTCCTTATCGTACGAAATGCC
>CAVCIY010000145.1:0-3020 GCA_963602445.1 Lachnospiraceae bacterium
GCTCTCCTGTTCCCATATGTATGTAAGTTCAATGCTCAGAAGCATCCTTATCACATGGGTACATTCTCACAGTACAAGTATCCACAGGCATTCGAAAGATATGTTGAACTCGGCGAACTTATCGGCGTAAAGGGTAAGAATGACGAAGAAACATTCGCTAACTGGATCAAGGCTGGCGAAGACCTCAAGACTAGAATCGGCATCCCTGCTACAGTTTGGGATTGGCTCAAGGAAAACAAGCCTGAAAAGTCTGCTGAAGAATGGGAAGCAGAATTCCTCTCAGTTGTTGATCAGATGTCAGAATGGGCATTCCACGATGCATGCACAGGCGCAAACCCTGTATATCCAATGATCGGCGAACTCAAGCAGGTTTACCTCAGAGCATTCTATGGCGATGAGTTATTCGTAGAAAAGTATGGCGACGTTCTCGAACTCCCTATCGACAATCCTATCGACACTCACGCTGCATATCCTCTCGGACCTACTAGCGAAATCGAAACTGAACTCCTCGGTGGCTTCAGATAATTCGAAGATTATAATTGAGAAGATGGTCGCATAAAGTGACTTTCTGAAAAATATATTAAAAGAATTATTAAGTGATTGATTCGGCGGAGCTGATGCTGATGTCCGCATTGGCATCAGCTCCGTTTGAAAATAAGGAGAATGTTATATGAATTGGCTCAGTGTTCCAAAGAAAATATACTTCAAAGACGGTTCTATGCCGGTTGCTCTTGGTGAGCTCAGTGTAGTATATGGTTTAAAGAGAGCTTTCATAATCTCTGATTCAGCAAGTTTTAATGCCGGCGTTGTAGATCCTGTCATTGATTTTGTCCTTGACAAGGGTATCAGCTATGCTGAATTCTTCAACGTAAGCGAAACTCCTTCATTTGCAGATGTACGTTCAGGTCTTCCAAAGATGTTGGAATTTGAACCTGACGTAATCTTAGCCGTAGGTGATGCTTCTGTTATGAGTATTGCTAAGGCTATGTGGCTGCAGTATGAAAATGCTGAAGAAGATATCGCAGCTCTCGCTGCCAAGCATAATAATGTTGCAGAACCTCTGACGGGTAAGGTTACAGGTGCCAAGGCTATGTTTGTTGCTTTGGGAACTACACCTGGCGGCTGTGCTGCTGAGATGACTCCATTTGCAGTTCTTGCAAATGATGATGAAAAGCTCGTATGCATCGCTGACTACAGTCTCGTTCCTGAGATGGCTGTTGTTGATGCTGACTTTGCAGAAGGCATTGACAAGGATGAGCTTAAGGAATCATCTCTCTATGTACTCCTGGCTGCAATCGCTGCTTATGCAGGCGAAAATGCTTCATGCTACATCCAGGGTCAGGCTAGAGAAGCTGTAGAAGCTGTTCTTGCAAATATTGAACATGCATTAAACGGCTGCAAGCAGGGTCTTATCAAGCTGACTTATGCCGGTGCTCTTGCCGGTATGGCATTTGGCAACTCTTATGCTTCTATCAATCCTGAAGCAGGCAAAAATCCGCTTGACGTCAAGGCATTAGAAAAGAACGAAAATGTTGCTGACCTCGCTAAAGCGGCAGGTTTTGCATCAGCTAAAGAATTATTGGCAGCTTGCGAAGCTCTAAAATAATATAAAATCATACGAAAGTTAGAACTATTTTATTTGAAAGTTTCTTAAAATATAATTTAGTTTTTAGCTTCTAAAAAAGCACTCGGTTTTCTGGGAATTTTCCTTGGAACCGAGTGCTTTTATATTCTTATTTATGTTCAACATCTATGTTTATGTCTGCGCTTATATCTGCGGTCGCCGTGCTATAGCTGTGCCACAGATTTTCTTTTGTGAAGTCGGTGGTGCTGCCACAGACGTTGCTTCTTTTGCGAAGCGGTCGCCGTGCTGTCTGCTTTTTTGCGATTTTGCTTTGCCGGCGGCGCCGGAGCCTTCAATTATTCTTCCGCGCAGAGATATGCGCCGAGGATCATTATTGCGAGCGCCGGCCAGTAGAGTATTCCCGGCCTTTCACCAAGTACCAAAAGTGAAATCAGGACGCCGATAAAAGGCGCTATCGCATAGTAGGCGCTTGTCCGCGCGGCACCTATGAAGCGCTGGGCGTAGATATAAGTATAAATGCTCAGCCCGTATGCGAAGAAGCCGAGGACAAGCGCGAGTGCTATATAGATAATATCTGAAATGTCGATTCTTTCTCCCATAAGAAGACCTATCATGACGGAACCCACGCCCGAGAAAATTCCTTTGATAAGCACAATTTGGAGAGGATCGCACGAGGAAAGCTGCCTGGTGCAATTATTTTCAAATCCCCAACAGACGGCCGCAAGCAAAATCAAAAGAGAGCCTTGCGAAAATTGAAGGCTTTGCTCTCCCTCAAATGTAAGTACGATACATGAGATGAGTATTGCGATGATGCCAGCAAAGAGACGTTTGCTGATTTTTTCTTTAAATATCACGAGTGCGATAACAGATGTGGCTGCTATTTCAAAGTTGTTTAGCAGCGAGGCATTTGCCGCGGCTGCTGTCTTTAGACCGAGCAGCAGGCAGATAGGTGCCGCTATATCGAGCAAGATCATCGCTAAAGTATACGGAAGCTCTTTTTTTGTCAGTGATATTTCGTTTTGTGCTTTTCCTGTTATTTTTCTGGGAAGTGCGATAAGCATCATGCAAACTCCGGCTCCGAGATACAAAACGCCGGCAAGTATTCTTGCAGGAAGAAAGTCGAGAAGAAGCTTTGAAAACGGCGTGCTGATCGCATATAGCGCCGCCGCCAGAATCGCAAGAAAAATTCCTTTTCTTACATTTGTTGTATCCGTGTGATTTCTTTTCATATAAATACTCCGATAACCAATCCAAAAAATTGTTGAAATTAAGTATTATGCACTATTGAATTTAAGACTGTTCAATTGCTAAAACTAAGTACGATCTACGTCCAACGTCGCCTGATGGCGAAGCATTTACGACCGAAATCGGCAAAGCAGTTGCAGTCACAGTCGGTAAAGGTTTCACAGTCTTAGTCGGCAAAACTGTCGCAGTC
>CAVCIY010000146.1:0-2799 GCA_963602445.1 Lachnospiraceae bacterium
GTCTGCACTCTTCGCTTCACTTACACCTTCGCTGTTTGCGGCATCTGCATTCTTCGCTTCACTTACACCTTCGCTGCCTGCAGCGTCTGCATTTTGCGTTTCACTCGCATCTGTGCCGGCAGTTTCTTCCGCGTCGGAAGTGAGCCCATCCACAATTTTTTCTATACTTTCCTTGCTGTAATCTTCAGGCTTTGTGATTCCTCTGTCTACTACGCTGCATGCGAAACAATATGCAAATCCGTAATCCTTATACGCATCCTGAATGTTGTGAAATGTGGTGGCAAGCGAACCCGTATTTACCGAAAAAGAAGTAAATAAAGCAAGTGTCACACACATAACGGCCACTGACACGACACCCCTTACAGGATTTTTCCTGCGCTTAGGAGACTTTATAAATACAAAAATGATTACTCCCACGAGTGCCGCAATGCCAAGCGCCATAAGCACAATCTGCTTCGCAGAAAAATATACCGTAAAAATGCTTATAACATTCTTGAGCGTTCTGAAATCCATGGCATTCAGCGGTGTAGTTCTGAATCCGAGAAGGACACAATTTGCCACTCCGAGAATAAGCCACACGGCGGATACCGCAAAATAAACGAAATCCTTTTTCTTAAATAAGAGCGCAAACGCAAGCGTGACTACAACTATAAGAGCATTATATGCAAAGAGCGCAGGGTGGTTGATCATATAACCTACCCCCGAAACAACAGAACGTCTGCTGAGAATCTCGACAGCAAGATTGACTGCTATACCCAGTACAATCGTAAATGCGACGGAATGCTCTTCACATTTTCTGAGAAATGCGCCCAAACGCTTCATCGCGCCCGAAACCTTCGTCACAACCTTTCTAAAGCCCGACAGCTTTTCTGAATTGTAAGTCTTTTTTATTTTAGAAAAAACAGGACTTGCAAAGTCGGCAATTGTCGAGACAATCTTAGCTGCAACCTTCGCAAGCTTGCTGAAAGCCATTTTAAAATGACTGCTGTTTTTCTTTTTATCTTTATCATTATCATGTGCGGCATATGATGATGAGTCTTCATCATAAACATATGCGTCCATTGAACCTTTTCCTTTATTTTCCATTTTTAAATCCTCTTAATATCCCCCAAACTGTCCTTTTCCCCTGAATTTTATCTTTTTCATCTGCGCCAAAGCTTCCGCCTTATGCTGTCTCTTAAAAGCTTCCGGTCGACACTGTCTCTTAAAAGCTTCCTCACGGCATTGCCTATTAAAAGCTTCCGCCCGGCGTTGCCTCTTAAAAGCTTCCGATCGATGGTGTCTCTTTAAATCAATTCTTGTGCGGCAACCGGCGCACGCTTCGATTCTTTATAAGATCATGCCTTTCATATGCCCGAAAGCTAGACATATTTTAATCCCCATGCGGCACAAAATCAATACCTTTTTTACAATAATTTAAATGATATTTAACATAAATTTTTATTATTTGAAAACGTTGGTATTTCAATGCTTTTTTTGTCGTCTTTTTTACACTCTTCAACGTGAGCCGATATGCCTTGCATCAATTTTGCTTTGCAACTATTTTATATTCGTCATAAAGCAGGTAATAAGGACAATCTCTGAATGAGTCAGTCAAAAACCTGTACATCTCGTCCTCATCCAGATTTATGTCACAGAAGTAATTGTCAAATTCCTCGTCATATATATAATACGTGCAAGTTTCGCACGATGATTTTCCCTTCATAGCTTAAGTCATTCACCTTTCAATTTGCTTTGCCGCCGCACACCGCCGTCCGGCGTCTTTATGTTGTCGCCCGACTTCCCGCACGCAGCCGCCCGGCTGTTCGTGTTGCTGCTCGGCTCCGCACGCCGTCGTTTGACGCATTTCGCGCTTTCGCCGATTCTTCGTGTTTGCACACGACTTCCTGCCGCCGCCCAGCGTCTTTCGTGCTTACACTCAGTTCTTCTTTCCGGTGAGGAGGCAGGCGGCGTGCGGCGGCGTGCCGGTTTTTCGTGTTTTAAAGAGATTAAAGATCTGAGCCGTCTCTCTTTTCATCGTCCTCAAGCCCGAGCAGATACGGCACAGAAGCATCAAGAGCTTTTGCAAATGCCAAAAGCTCGTAATCAGTAACAATTCTCTTCCCGGTCTCTATCCTGCTGATTGCTTTTTGAGTGATACCGAGACCGTCAAGCTGCAGCTTTGCAGCAAGCTGCTCTTGCGATATTCTGTCGACAACTCTCTTATGTTTTATTTTTGCTCCGCATAAATTTGACATTCCGTCATTCTTAGCCAATTTAATGATAATCACCCTCTCACATACATAATACGGCCGCAAGCCTCAAGTCACCGATTGCAAGCCACAGACCTCAAGTCACAAGCCGCAAGCCGCAAGCCGCAAGCCGCAAGCTGAACGCCGCAAGCCACATAAATTATGCATTTAACATTTTACATTTGATATTTCTAACATATTCTTATTGTATACTCTATTTAGATATTTTATGTAGTAGAATTGTGTTTTTAACGTGAAATTTTTTAACATATAAAGCTTTGAAGCAGCCAAAGAAAGTGAAATCTATCAACGCAGGTATTTTCCGGCAAATAAAAAACAAAACCCCGAAAACCGCTGAAATCAACGGTTTTCGGGGTCTTTCAAAATGGTTGCGGGGATAGGATTCGAACCTATGACCTTCGGGTTATGAGCCCGATGAGCTGCCAGCTGCTCCACCCCGCGATGTCTGTGAAATTTTAAGATTTCTGATTTCTGAAAATCTGAAAATAAAAATGGCTCCAAGGGTGGGACTCGAACCCACAGCCTATCGGTTAACAGCCGAGTGCTC
>CAVCIY010000147.1:0-2737 GCA_963602445.1 Lachnospiraceae bacterium
GAAACTTTCGAATTCTTCGCGAAATTCTCGAATTCTTTGCGAAACTTTCGAATTTTTCGAGAATCTGAAATTTATTATCCGAAAGACACTATGAGGAGAAAATATCATGGATTTCGAACGCGAACTTACTAGAGAAAGCCTCGAGGCAAGAAAGAAAAAAAATGAAGAACAGGAAGCTATTTCTTCTAAGACTTTTGCTTACGAAAAAGAAGTTTCTATGCTCGCCAAGTTTGAAAAGGCTGGCAACGAATTCTCAGGAGCAAATGAATGGTCTTTGATTGAGACTCACAACTCTGTTTTGGCGGTCTTAAGAGAGGAAACAACTGAGGACGGGGATTCAATAAATACTATGGTCGCATTCCAGACAGATGACATAATCGGACTGGAATTTCAGGTAAATACCAAGAAGGAAATTACTGAAGAGTTGTTCGGATCATTTGTCAAGACTTTTGACTATCGTACATATGTCGACAAGACTATCGACGGAAATTATCAGGGACTTATCCTTGGAGACTTGGATTACAACAAGTATAAGGACAATGAGATCAATCTCTTCGGTCACTGCTACGGTCCTCTTTATCTTCAGATAAAGGAAGCATTGAAAAAGGCTAAGTAAAGGATAAATAACGGCAGCAAAAGCTGAAAAAAGCCCGGCAAAACCCGAAAAATAGGCTAAAAAAAAGCCGGGCAAAACCGGGCAAAAGGGCTGAAAAGCCGGGCAAAAGGGCTGAAAAGCCGGGCAAGAAACCCGGAAAAAAAGATAAAAAAAGGATATAAACAGCTCCGGCAAAGAATCAAAAAAGCGCTTGCAAGCTTCATGGTTTTGAAGCTTGCAAGCGCTCTTTGTTTTGTATATTTCGTGTTTTTAAATATTGTCCGCCCTGCGCATAATGCGCACAAAAGGCATTACCAACAGCGAACAGCAAAAATTGCTTATTCCGTGAATCAGATCAAAAGGAATTCCGGCAATTATCCATGCGATCATCGCCTTGAAGTTCAGACCATACATCAAAGCCTGTGCGGGTGCGTAAAGCGTGCCGAATGCAAAACCGTGAAGTGCGCATGTGATCATGATTATCAGCGGAAAAAATCTGCTCTCCGTGACCTTTTTAAATGACGTGACAAACATCACGGCTGCCCACAGAATTGTCCAAAGATACAGATACGGAAGCCACCATGCGGCAAAACCCGCAAAAAGACCCTCTATAAAAACATACGTGTAAAGCGGATAAAGTGCCTTTTTTCTGTAAACTATCGTAGAAGCGGCTATGAAAACCGCAAGCAGATGAACATTTGGAAGTGCCTGCAGTGCAATCTTTGTTGCATACATAAGCGCAGCGATCATAGCAAAAATAGTCAGCTGCCTGAGTGAAATTTTCTTTTTTGCTTTCGAATCTGCTTTTTGAATCATCTCAGGGCTTTCCGCCGCAGTCTTCTCCGAACTTTCCGTCTGAACCTTCTCCAGGCTTTCCGCCGCAATCTTCTCTGAACTTTCCGTCTGAACCTTCTCCGGGCTTTCCGCCGCAGTCTTCTCTGAACTTTCCGTCTGAACCTTCTCCGGGCTTTCCGCCGCAGTCTCTGTCTGGTTTTCCGCCGGATTTTTCTGTTTTTCAAAGCTCAGCATTATTGTTTTTCTGCTTTAAACGCATACTCTGCTCCGGCTGTCACTTCAGTAGAGTCAACGCCTGTTGAAGCATATTCGCCGTCTATGTAAAATGCCCAATACATGCCGTCATTGTCATAGTCGAGTGTAGTTCCGTCTACTGTAGTTACATAAAGCCCATATTCGCTGTCTTCGCCTTCAATGAGTCCGTTTTCTGACAGAGCATCACCGACTGTTTGGGCATCTGTGTGAATTTCAAATGCCTTTTCGTTTCCGTCAGCGTCAGTCACCGTAAACATAAACTGCGTGCTGCCCTCACCCAAAACAGATACTGCTTCCGAGCTGCTGTCCGCACTGCTGTCTGAGTCGGCTTCTGTGCCGCCTATAGTCACATCTAACGTTTCTACGGAAGATGCCGAACCGGAATCAGTGCTGTTTGAACTGCCGCAGCCTGTTGCCGAAAAAAGCATAACTGCCGAAAGAATGACACTTAAGATAATTGAAACTATTTTGTTTGAAAAACCCTTCTTCATTTTTTCCTCCATGTACATTGTGATTAGAATAATTATTAGAATTACATATAACCGGCGCACCCGGCCTTATAGCGAGCAAACCACAAATCGCAGTGACCGAATTGTCAGCCGTACATGCGTAATTGTAGCATAATTGACTGTGCGTGTGAACCCATATTTGTCCAGAATAACCAATATTTTTCCGTTCCATTCCTTTACAAAACCGACATCATAATGTATAATGGCATGGTCATGTGGGGTTAGTATATCGGTAATATGCGGGCTTCCCAAGCCTGAGAGGCGGGTTCGATTCCCGTACCCCGCTCCAGAGAAAAACCGGCCCCGCGTCTGACGCGGGGCTTTCTTTTATACAACAAAACAGGCTGCAGCAAAAACGGGCCGCAAAACAAAAAGGCCGTAAAACAAAAAGGACCGCATCGAAACGATGCAGTCCTTTTTTCGCATGGTGGGCGTAATAGGGCTCGAACCTATGACATCCTGCTTGTAAGGCAGACGCTCTCCCAGCTGAGCTATACGCCCATTAATGGTCGGGGTGGCAGGATTTGAACCCGCGACCCACTGGTCCCAAACCAGTTGCGCTACCAAACTGCGCTACACCCCG
>CAVCIY010000148.1:0-2726 GCA_963602445.1 Lachnospiraceae bacterium
GGATGAGTCGCGGCGGTGTGAAGGGCAAAGGCGTGTCGGATGAGTCGCGGTGGCGTAAAGATGACCAGGCAGGGAAAAATATGAGAAAAAAGGAATTGGCGCTTGAGGTTATATCAAGGCTGAAAAAAGAATATCCGAATTCAGACTGCACTCTCAACTACGATGAGGCATGGAAGCTTCTTGTCAGTGTCAGGCTTGCCGCTCAATGCACTGATGAAAGAGTAAACAGAGTGGTTCCGCAATTATACGAGCGATATCCTGATATAGAGAGCATTGCTGATGCCGGGCCGGAGGAAATAGAAAAGATAATCAGACCGTGCGGGCTGGGTAAAAGTAAGGCGAGGGATATCTGTGCGTGTATGAAAATGCTTCGCGACGATTACGAATGCCATGTTCCGGACAATATGAAGGACTTGCTCAAGCTTCCGGGCGTGGGTCGAAAAAGTGCAAATCTTATAATGGGCGATGTGTACGGAAAGCCGGCAATTGTAACAGATACGCATTGCATAAGACTATCAAACAGAATAGGGCTCGTGAAAAATGAAAAACAGCCGGCGAAAGTGGAAAAGGAGCTTTGGAAGATTGTTCCTCCACAAGAGGGAAACGGGCTGTGTCACAGATTTGTCGAACACGGAAGAAAAGTCTGTACCGCGCGTACGAAGCCACGCTGTGATATTTGCGTTCTTGAGGATATATGCGAAAAAAATGAAGTTTGAGATTTGTTTTGAAAATGAAGTTTGGGATTTGTTTTGAACTTGTGCGGGGGCGTGTAAATTCTCGTCTTGTGCATGGCTGACTGATTGATCAGTTAAACGGGTTGACGGTCGACTAAGCAAATTACGGTTGGCTAAACAGGTTGACGGCCGGCTGCACAAATTGACGGCTAAACAGGTTGACGGTTGATTAAGCAAATTACGGTTGGCTAAGCAGGTTGACGGCTGGCTGCACAAATTGACGGCTAAAATAATTGATTGGAGAAGAAGATAAAGAAGGAGAACAGAGATGGGTAATAATAAGAAGACATCACTTACAGGAGCCTTGTTCCTGTTTCTTGCAGCATTGATCTGGGGAACTGCTTTTGTAGCACAGAGTGTGGGAGCAGATTATATGGGCCCGTTCACGTTTAATATGTCAAGGTCGGTTCTTGCAGGAATATTTCTGATACCGCTGACATTTATATTTGGTGAAAAATCCGGAGATAAAGCCGAAGCGAATGGCGAATCGAGTGTCGGCGGAAAGTCTGAGAATTCGAGGAAAATGCTTATTCTCGGGGGAATTTTTTGCGGCATAGCTCTCTTCGTGGCGGGAAATCTTCAGCAGCTCGGGATAGAATATACGACTGTCGGCAAAGCAGGCTTTATTACGACGATGTATATTATTCTCGTGCCTATCGCATCTATATTCCTGCATAAAAAAGCTGGTTTGAAGGTCTGGATCAGCGTGTTCATAGCTGTTGCGGGTCTCTATCTTCTTTGCATCACGGGTGAGTTTGGAATCGAAAAGGGTGACGCACTTGTATTCTTGTCAGCAATCGCATATACTTGCCACATTCTTGTAATAGACTACTTTTCTTCAAAAGTTGATGGGATAAAAATGTCTTGTATACAGTTTTGGACGGCGTCTGTGCTGTCAGCTGTCTGCATGTTAATATTTGAAGATCCGAGCTGGGAAGCGATTCTTTCTGCATGGCTACCTATTTGCTATGCGGGAATCTGCTCAAGCGGCCTCGGTTATACATTCCAGATCCTCGGACAGAAAAATGTGGAGTCTACAGTCGCTTCGCTCATAATGAGTCTCGAATCGGTTGTCTCGGTAATTGCCGGATGGATAATTCTCGGAGAGGCCATGTCTTCAAGAGAGCTTGCCGGATGTATTCTCATGTTTGGCGCGGTTGTGCTTGCGCAGCTTCCGGATAAAAGCGGAAAAAAATCCGGCGTAAAAAATTGAGCAGAAAAATCCGGATAAATTGAAAAGTGAAAGACAAGATTCACAATATCAAGGATTCGAGGCAGTGCTTCGGGTCCTTTTTTATTCTTTTAACAGGCTCACAGGCACTGGCAGGTATACGCAGGCTTACAGGCACTCTCTGCTTCAATTCAAGTTCCATTTCGCTTCGGGACACTAAAACAGTTTAAACTCGGAAAACCCAAAAAGGTTGAAACAGCGAAGCTGATTATTCGAGAACTTTGAAAATGTTTTTTCACAAATCTTGTGAAAGGTTAATTTCACTGGAAGAAAAGTAAGCTGTGAATTAAGTTTTTCACTTTACAATACACAAAAAATACTTTAAAAGTTATATTTTGATATTGACTTGAGGTGAATAAGGCTTTATAATTTAAATCAATCACGGGGAAACATGGAGATCAGCCGTAGGGCGATTATCGGTCGTGAATGTGTCTTGTCCGTATTACATGATATGTATATGGGTAAGATTATTTTTTAAAAGTATCACTTTAATACATAAAAGCATAGGTGCACAAAAGCATTAATGCGCCGGAGCAGACGCATAAAAGACGTAAGAGAACAGAAAGAAAAAGTTATCTCTTACGTGTGGCTGTTTTCTTTAAGAAAATGCGAGTCATGCGGAAGCGAGAAGCTGCGGCGACAGCATTGAAGACGAACTGTCATGGCGACAGCGACAGAGGCGAACTGTCATGGCGACAGCATTGAAGGCGAACTGTCATGGCGACAGCGTTGAAGGCGAACTGTCATGGCGACAGCTGAGG
>CAVCIY010000149.1:0-2725 GCA_963602445.1 Lachnospiraceae bacterium
GTCTCAGGCTTAAGCTTCGCGCTGCCTGATGCCTGTCTCGAATCGTCCGCCTATTGCACGCCGTATGCCCCGCAGTGCCCGTCACCTGTCAAGCGTCATCCGCCTACTACACGCCGCACGCCACCGCCTTACGCCGCCTGTCTCGCACTGCCCGTCACCTGTCTCGCAATGCCCACCCGTCGCCTGCTATTAAGCACACTGTGCGGCGCTGCGACAGCATATTTCTTCCAAATAGTTACATTAACCAGTATATATCTGAAATATATTTATTTCAATCGTGAAATATCATGAGTCAACGCATTTCCGCGTACAATATCAGCTTCCTTTTCTTTTTACATAATACAAAAAGGACTCCCGGCAAATCCGGAAGCCCCTTGAGATTATCATATTTTTTATATTTTTCACTCCGCATGAATAATCGGATTTACGTAAATCGTCGGATTTCGCGATTCATGAATCGTCAGATTCCTACAGATGCTTTCCTTCCTTTACTTCCACGAAGTATTCCCTGATCAGCTTGACAACTACAGGTGAAAGAGCAAGCAGAGCAATCAAGTTTGGAATAGCCATGAGACCGTTGAGTGTATCTGAGATATTCCATACGAGCTCGAGCTCTGTGATAGAACCTACAACTACTACTATGCAGAAAAGAATCTGGTAAGGAATGATGCACTTTGAACCGAGAATGAATTCGCAGCAGCGAGTACCATAAAGAGACCATCCGAGGATAGTTGATGTTGCGAAACAGATAAGACCTACAGCCAAAATGATAGAACCTGCCTTGTCACCAAATACTGATGAGAAGCCCTGAATAGTAGTCTGAGCGCCTGCCATATCAGCGTTGCCTGCATTTTCATAACCTGCGCCTGACAGGAGAACTACGAAAGCAGTCAGCGAGCAGATAACGATAGTATCCATGAATACTTCGAAGATACCGTAGAGACCCTGCTTAACAGGATTTTTTTCTGAAGAAGCTGCGTGAGCGATAGGAGCAGAACCGAGACCTGCTTCGTTTGAGAATACGCCGCGCGCTACGCCCTTAGTCATCGCAACTCTTACAGTAGCGCCAAATGCTCCGCCTGCTACTGCTGAAGGATTGAATGCTCCCTTGAAGATGTCAACGATTACGTGAGGGATTTCGCCGATGTTAGCAAATACGATAACAAGAGCGGATAAAATGTATATAATTGCCATGAACGGAACGAGCTTTTCAGTAACCGAACCGATTCTCTTCAGGCCGCCGATAAGAGTAACAGCACAGAAAACTGCGATAACGATACCTGTTACGAGATATACATACCATAAACCCTTGTCTGAGATATTCGGATCAAATGCTTGGAAAACCGAACCTACTGAAGTAGCGATTGAATTGATCTGAGTCAGGTTGCCGATACCGAAAGCAGCTAAAGCACCAAAAATTGAGAATATGATTCCCAGCCATGCCCAGTTCTTTCCAAGGCCGTTTCTGATATAATACATAGGTCCGCCTACCCAGTCACCCTTATCGTTCTTTTCACGATATTTAACGGCAAGAGTAACTTCCGCAAACTTCGTACACATACCGAAGATAGCTGAAACCCACATCCAGAATACAGCACCCGGACCGCCGATAACGATAGCGCCCGTAACACCAGCGATATTTCCTGTACCTACGGTAGATGCCAATGCAGTAGATACTGCCTGGAAAGGTGTAACTTCACCTTCACCTGCTTCGGACTTATCAAAGATCTTACCGAGAGTATTCTTCAGAGCATGTCCTAAGTGACAGATCTGAGGGAAACCGGTACGTATTGTGTAATAAATACCTGTTCCAACCAACAGGATAAGCATAATAGGGCCCCAAACAAATCCATTAATTACGCCATTAATATTGTTAATAGTTTCTTGCATTACTAACCACGCCTCCTTTCATGGCATATGAATAATGTAAAAAAAGTAAAATTGCTCATGTGCCGCCTCGCACATGTATGACTTGTCAGAGCACTACCAGGCAAAATAAAAAATCTCTCCTAACAATGGATTTCTGACAAAATATAGAGATTCACGAATACTTTGGGATATTCGAAAATCTCCTCATACGTAATCCGTACTCATAAACATGTATACAGATTTTGTATTTAAGTGAAGTATACCATAAATATTAAGTTCTTTCAACCAATACGCAATCCGTCACCGTTACATATTTTGTGTTTTGAGTGAATCATAGAAAGTTATTTCGTATCGAGTCAAAATTCCCCTATATAATCACCTACTTTTAAAAAATTAGATATATTTTTTATATGTATACACGACATTTCAAGAATTATTTAAATTTTCCTATTGATTTTATCGTTCAAAATGGCTATAATGACAGTTGCGGCGAGGTGTGGCTCAGTTTGGTAGAGCGTTGCGTTCGGGACGCAAAGGCCGCAGGTTCGAATCCTGTCACCTCGACCAAAAATAAAGGACCGATAGCTTTGATATCGTCGGTATCAAAGCTATCGGTCCTTTTCTTTGTATAAAGACTCCGCCCGTCGGCGAAGGCGTACAGTCTTCGCTGCCGGGCGGAGTTTTTTTTATAATGTCATTTGAAATTTTAATGCAATTCACTTCACGTCGTCATGCTGTGCTTCAAATTGCTTCGCATCGCTTCATGCTGTGCTTCAAATTGCTTCGCATCGCTTCACGCTATGCTTCAAATTGCTTCGCATCGCTTCACGCTATGCTTCAAATTGCTTCGCATCGC
>CAVCIY010000150.1:0-2721 GCA_963602445.1 Lachnospiraceae bacterium
TCGGTATTTTCTCGTCAGAGCATGATGTGTTTAAGAATATTTTACAGGTTTCGTCTCCGAGTTGCAAGTCGTTTAGGGTATCCTCGCGATACCGGAATGTGTAGACAGGCTGATCTTTTCCGAACGGATCAAACGTGCATATGAATATCACATAGCACGGCTTCAGCTCACTGTAACCGGCGCCCCGATAATTGCCGAGTCATGGTCAAATATCTAGATTAGCGAGCGCCAGATGCATGGAAATCAAAATATTTAAGCCGGGAGCCGGGAAATGAGTATCCATCAGTAAGAAAAATACCAAAACACGCATGGCAGCGGTGTGCTTTTGGTAAAAAATATGATTATTCATGCGCTTATAGAAAGGTGTTTACCAAAATCAACTATAGAACCTGCGGATTTTGGTATAAAAAGCACAAGAAATGTGTTTGAAGTATAAAAAAATTACCAAAAGCATAGGCACTTTGTGCGAATTTTGGTAAACGCTGCGCTCGCCGCAGGGTTATATGTAATGAATTTTACCAAAATCATAAAGCCGGGATACGAATTTTGGTAAATTTCATATTCATTTATCTGAAAGCTTTGCCTCGATTTCTGAAAGTTTCGAAATGTATTATTTTATTTTTGACAGAGTGCTTTATCTGCTCACCGGAATATAGTATAATTATATTGCTGTGCGCATTTTGTGATTTGCATGAAAAGGAGATCCGCATTCTCGAGAATGTGCGGAGAAATGCTCTGAAGGAACGCACGCAGCAGAGAATGGAACCGGACGAGGTTCGGAACCCGGCATAATTAAAACCGGACAAAATCGGATCCCGGTGTGATTGAAACCGGCCCAATGGCAGCGAACATCCGGATTTCCCGGGCAGCAGCCTATGGTATCCATTCAAAAATTCAGAACCAATAAACAGTTGTTAGAAATGGGGAAAAATTTAACATGGAGAATTTAAGAAAAGAGTATGAAAGCAAACTGATTTCCGCTGAAAACGCAGCGAAGCTTGTCAAGTCGGGCGACTGGGTTGACTTCGGATGGGGTGTCGGTATCCCGTACGACATCGACGCAGCACTTGCGAAGAGAATAATCGCCGAGGACCTTTACGATCTCAAATTCCGCGGCGGTATCGCTCTCAGAGTTCCTGAGATTTTTAAGATTGAAAACGCGCCGGCGCACCTTTGCTGGAACAGCTGGCACATGACAGGCATCGAGAGAAAAGCAGTGAGCCAGGGTATCGCATATTACGCTCCAATCAGATATTCTGAACTGCCTCGCTACTACCGCGATCTTCCGGATCCGGTTGACATCGCAATGATCCGAGTGGCACCGATGGACGCCGATGGATATTTCAACTTCGGACCGAGTGCATCTCACATGGCAGATATGTGCAGCCGTGCAAAATGCATCGTAGTAGAAGTCAATGAAAACATGCCGGTTGCACTCGGCGGCAAGGTCGGCGGTGAAAAAATCCATATTTCAGAAATCGATCATATCGTGGAGAGTACAAATACTGCAATGGAAGAACTCGGTGCGGGTCCTACAAGCGAAATTGATGAAAAGGTCGCTGAACTTATTGTTGAAGAAATTCCGAACGGCGCATGCCTGCAGCTGGGAATCGGCGGTATGCCTAATGCAGTCGGCTCACTTATCGCCAAGTCTGACCTCAAGGACCTCGGTGTTCACACAGAAATGTACGTAGACGCTTTCGTTGACATCGCTATGGCCGGCAAAATCAACGGCTCATGCAAAACCGTCGACAAGGGCAGACAGGCATATGCTTTCGGAGCAGGTACGCAGAAGCTTTACGACTACATCAACAACAACCCGGAATGCCTCAGCGCGCCGGTTGATTACACGAACGATGTCAGAGTAGTCAGCTCCATTGACAATTTTATTTCTATAAATAACGCAGTTGACATCGACCTTTTCGGTCAGGTAAATGCTGAATCTGCAGGTCTGAAGCACATCAGCGGAGCAGGCGGGCAGCTTGACTTCGTGCTCGGCGCGTATCTTTCCAATGGCGGAAAGAGCTTCATCTGCTGCTCCTCGACGTTCACGGACAAGCAGGGCAATATGCACTCAAGAATCAAGCCGACACTCACAGAGGGCTCGATTGTGACAGATACAAGAACAAACACGCATTTTGTTGTAACAGAATACGGCAAGGTAGTTCTCAAGGGTCTGACTACATGGGAAAGAGCCGAGGCGCTGATTTCAATCGCTCATCCTGATTTCAGAGAGGATCTTATCAAGGATGCCGAAAAGATGGGAATCTGGAGACAGAGCAACAAGCGCTAGGAAATATGAGAATCCGGAGACAGAGCAGCAAGCGCTGGGAAATACGAGAATCCGGAGACAGAACAACAAGCACTGGGAAAGACCTTAGAAGCGCCGGCATGTCTGCGCAGGCCCGCCAGAGGGTTCAGTCCGGACAGGATGCATTAATTCCGGCATCTGTGCCGATATATGCTTAATAATGTATACAGGTTTATTTTAGTGATATCTATATGTAAAATCGCCGTACTGACGAAAGCCATGCGGCGATTTTTACTTATCTTTTGACTTGCAGGCAGTTCTCAGATCTGAACGTTTTTTCGGCTTGACGGCAGTTCCCGGGCTTGCCCGCAGCTCATTCAGAAGCGATGAATATGAATTTTACCTTGCGGCTGGGGCGGCGTATACCAAAATGCGCGCCTTGGCCCTATGATTTTGGTAAAATTCATTAC
>CAVCIY010000151.1:0-2662 GCA_963602445.1 Lachnospiraceae bacterium
ATGCGGTGGTGCGGTGGCGCGGGTTACGCAGGGTTGTGGGTACGCGGTTTGTCGATGCAATGCGGTAATGCGGTAAAGTAATGGCGCGCTGACGAGACTTGGCTGTAGGGCTTTGGAAACGGAATCGGCATTGGGGGGCGGCAGGATCGCAGTCGTGTGCAGAGGTTTGCGGTGCGATTACGCGGTTTATCGATGCAATGCGGTAATGCGGTGATGTAATGGTGCGCTGACGAGACTTGGCTTATGGTGAATGATATGAAGAAATACATAAAAAAAGCGGATATTATACTCGCGATTGTTCTTGTTATAATATGCGCCGCGAGCTGCGCGGCAGTATACGGAATCGGAAAAGCAGGTTCTATGGTAAGAGTTACGGTAGACGGCGAGCTTTACGGAACGTACCCATTAAATGAGGACAGAAGCATTGAGATAGATACTGATTTTGGTGAAAATACACTTACAATTTCAGACGGAAAAGCGCTCATGACATCTGCGTCTTGTCCGGACAAATATTGCATGAATCAGCATAAAAGCAGCGGTGGGATAGACTCGACGGATCAAACGATAATATGCCTGCCAAACCGTGTTGCGGTGAGTATCGACAGCGGCGGCGGAGCAAGCGGCAGTGATGACGGTGAGGGCAAGGCAGACGCAGTAGTCGGCTGAGTATGAGGAAGGTCAGACATGAAAAGTGTTAAAAGAAGTGCAGAAGTAAGCGTCAGGGATTGTGCGGATGCTCAGAAAAGCGACGTGAAAACAAGCGTCAAGAGCGGTGCGGGCGCAAAACGAAGATCAGATCACAACAGAATATATAAGCTGTCATTGTGTGCGATTCTTACGGCAATAGCGATGATATTTTCATATATCGAGGCAATTTTGCCTTTTAATTTCGGCATTCCGGGCATAAAGCTCGGACTTTCGAATATTGTTGTGATGATAGCGATTTATACGATCGGCGCTTCATATGCCTTCGCGGTAAATATGACAAGAATCCTTCTGTCAGGGCTTCTGTTTGGAGGCGTTTCAGCCATGCTTTATTCGCTTGCCGGAGGTCTTTTGAGCTTCGCGGTGATGATTCTTCTAAAAAAGACAGGTCTATTCAGCCAAATAGGAGTGAGCATGGCAGGCGGCACGGCACACAATATCGGGCAGCTTACTGTTGCCGTTCTTGTGACATCGACAGTGAAAATCTACTATTATATGCCTGTGCTCCTCGTTTCGGGAATGATTACCGGAATCATTCTTGGAATTGCATCATCTCTTCTTACCGACAGAATGAAAGGGCTGATAAGGTAAAGTGAAAGGTTTAATATTCAGTACTGAGCAGAAAATCCGCAATATGCATTGTTTTTATGCCTTCATAATTTCCTCCGGCAAATTCATCTGTTGTAAGAACATATTTCGGGTAATTATCGTGTATGTGAACTACTCATTGGCTTTAGACAATGAGTAGTTCACCATCAGGTATTCCCCAAAGGACAAGGTGAAAAGGCGATTGACGGACAAACTTTTGATTATTATTTTCGTAGTGAGAGTGTGCGTTAACATTATTGTGTTATTGTGATTTTTAGCAACTTATAGTATAATTTTGAGTAGTTTTGTTTTACGATTGATTTTTCCCGGAGGCTATTGACAATGATGACTCGAAAAGTGCTAATCTTTAGCAAGCAAGCAAGCAAGCAAGGATGATTTAACGCTCACTTCAGAGCATCTATTTTTGTGCAATTTTTACGATGCAGGTGCATGCTGCGCAAACTGCGTCAGTTGCACTGACTGCCGGGTTTATGCGGAGTTTGCAGATTGTGCTATCTATGCGGAGTTTGCGGATTGCGCTAGCTATGCGGATCACGCAGATTTTGCGACTTGCAATGGTTACAAAAATTGCAAAGGTTACAGAAATTATATAAATTGCGGAGATTTCAGATATAATTACGGATGGTAGATTGTAAAATTAAATTGAACAGCTAAATACAAAAGAAACCACAGTGAATCTTTTGATAGAATAAAGTTACCAATCAAAATTCATCAAAAGGAGAATCACTGTGGACAATACTTATTCTATCATTAAACACCTACTCGCGAAAGAGGAAAACACCTAAATTTTGAAGATCGTTGTACTATCAAAGTGCTTCACAAGCTCGGATACTCACTTAGACAAATTGCTGCGGAGTTGAATTGCTCACCTTCTACAGTCATGAATGAACTAAGATGGGGCGCCGGCAAGCGAAAATGGGGACCGTGGAAGATTCCCGGAATACTCGCCCAAATGCGGTCAGCAAACCTACAACGACAATCGCTCTAGATGTGGTAGATTAATATGGATATAATATCAAACCATTACAGTCAGCCAATTTCATAATGTATGTATCTGTTCCGGATGAAGTAAAAGAGAATTTTCAATCCTGTGACATTAAATTTGGATTTGACGATTTTAATCATTACGCACATGATTGGGATGACTGTACACATATCTATAAACTCACAATTCAATAAATAAAACAAATTTGCGGACATGATAGGACCTCCTTTGTGTGTCCGGATTACGTCCCTTGTCAAACAGGCAATGGGCATGGCAGCTGCGGACAGATAAGCGGATATTCACAATGCCTAAATTGGACAGTGGATATCCGCTTTGTCGTGTGTTAAAATATCAGTGGAATTA
>CAVCIY010000152.1:0-2634 GCA_963602445.1 Lachnospiraceae bacterium
CAAGTATAAACTGTCCTTTTCCGCATCCAAGCTCCATATAGATAGGCTGCTCCTCGTCAAAAAGAGCATTCCATCTGCCTTTCTGAAGCTCCGGCTCCGTCGTAATGCCGCCCGAGTAAATATCAAGCTTTTCATCTAGTCCTTTAAGTCTTCGCTGTCTCATTCTGTCATTCTTCCTTGCTGCGTCATCCTAGCTCTTACATCATCCAAACACTGCCCGCGAGCGCCGGCACAACCGCCCGCTCACAAAGAGGCAGCACAATAATCATCGCCGCAAAAACCGCCATCATCACAAATGCCGCGGCGTCAGACCTCCCAAGCCTCATTGTGTGAAG
Organism: Lachnospiraceae bacterium; assembly: GCA_963602445.1. Taxonomy (GTDB): domain Bacteria; phylum Bacillota; class Clostridia; order Peptostreptococcales; family Anaerovoracaceae; genus Alangreenwoodia. The sequence goes on from CAVCIY010000152.1 coordinate 336, forward strand.
CCTCGTCCGGCCCTCGCCTCCCCTGTAGCACCTCGCCTCCATGGCAAGCGCCAGATCCTGCGCAATGTGAAAAGCCCCTATAAACAACGGTATCATCAGCGGCACGAGATTTTTTATCCTGTGCATCAGCTTACCACTCTCAAAATCAACGCCCCGCGCCTGCTGCGCTTTCATTATCTTGTCCGCCTCCTGAACAAGCAGCGGTATGAACCTGAGCGCAATCGACATCATCATGGCGATTTCATGCGCAGGAAAGTCGAAACGCCTAAGCGGCGACATCAGCATCTCCATCCCGTCGGTAAGCTGCATCGGCTTCGTCGTATATGTAAGCAGCGACGTTCCCATTATGAGAAGAATCAGCCTGACCGCCATATAAACAGCCCTTACGGCACCCTCCTGCGTGATTTTCAACGGGCCGAGCGAGACGAGCACCGTTCCGGGATACATAAAAAGATTCAGCACAAAAGTAAGCGCCAGAATCATAAGTATCGGCTTCATACCGCGCATAATATATCTGAATGGCACACCTGAGGCTTTCGTCACTGCAAAAACAGCGGCTGCGGCTATCAGATATCCCACAAAATCCTTAACCAAAAAGAGCACTACTATGTAAACAATCACTCCGATTATTTTTGTCCGGGCATCGAGCCTGTGTATCGCCGATTCGCCCTGATAATATTGCCCCAGTGTAATATCTCTAAGCATGTGTTATTTCACCTTTGTAATCAATATTTCAGCTTTGCAATCAATATTTTAGCTTTGCAATCAATATTTTGGCTTTGCAATCAATTTTTCAGCAGCCTGACAAGCGCATCTGCCGCGTCGTCCGCTGTAAGTATCGCATCTGCCGCATCATTCGCTGTAAGTATTGCATCTGCCGACTTTCGGCGCATATCCGACAAAAGCTTTTTCGTTCTCATATCCGGCAAAAGGGTTATTCCTCTTTCCTCCAACAGGCTGCCGATTTCGTCAAAAAGCTGTGCGCCGCACGGAAGCTTCAATCCTGTCTTTAGCAAAATGTCACTGTTTGAATATACATATTCAGGCGTTCCGTCAAGAATAATCTCGCCGCCGTTTATGACGAGCACATGATCGCACATAGATGCCACATCGTCCATATTGTGAGAGATCATTATGACTGTGGTGCCCAGAGTTTTGTTGATTCTGTCAAGCATATTCAAAATATCTTTGTGTGTCGCGGGGTCCAGCCCTGCAGTCGGCTCATCAAGGACGAGTATCTCCGGCATCATCGCCAGTGCGCATGCAATAGCGGCTTTGCGCTTCTGACCTCCCGACAGATCAAATGGTGATTTTCCGGCAATTTCATCATAGTTCAGGCCCGCCAGCCTGAAAGCATCGCGTGTTCTCTTGTCGACTTCATCTTCGGAGAGACCGGCGTTTTGCGGACCAAACGCGACATCCTTAGCCACGGTTTCCTCAAAAAGCTGATACTCCGGATATTGGAACACGAGACCGACCTTCTGCCTCAATTCCTTCATCGACATTCCGCCCGCGCCATTCTTAAGCATTATGTCGTGACCTTCCACGAATATATTTCCGCTCTCAGGCTTCAAAAGCCCGTCGAGCATCTGAATAAGCGTCGATTTTCCCGATCCCGTATGGCCTATAATCCCCGTAAAAGAACCCCTCTTTATGCAAAATGATACGTCACGAAGCGCATATGTTTCATCGGGAAGATTTTTGTTGTATGTATAATTTACATTCTTAACTTCTATAATATTTTCTGCGGTGCCTACGCCGGCGCCGTCTGCGCTGTCTTCTGTGCTCATCCTGTTTTCGGCGCTCGCGTCTGCTTCGCTCGGCGCTCTCATTCTGTCTCCGGCGCTCGCGTCCGCGCCAGGCATGCTTTTCTCGCCGTCACAAGTGCCGACGTTAGAGATCTTCTCAGCAACGAATTGCGCGAGCTCGTCCATTCTTATTATATCCGTAGGAACATCTATCCCTTCCGACCTCATTATGTCGGCAATCCTGACAGTCGGAGGGACACTGAGACCTGCCTCTTCAATTTTTTTCGCCTCAAGAAAAATCTCTTCCGGCTTTCCGTCTAGCATTACTCCGCCGTCATTTATCACGATAATACGATCTGCATCGGCAGCTTCCTCCATAAAATGAGTTATCATAATAATCGTAATTCCGTCATCCTTCAAGGAATGAATAAGATTGATAACCTCTTCTCTTCCTTGCGGGTCCAGCATTGCGGTAGGCTCGTCAAAAATGATGCAGCGCGGCTTCATCGCGGCCGCGCCTGCTATCGCCACGCGCTGTTTTTGTCCTCCCG
>CAVCIY010000153.1:0-2622 GCA_963602445.1 Lachnospiraceae bacterium
CAATTCCGGCTTCAGGCTCGCAAACACAACTGCTGCCTTTTTTACGGCTCGCCTATTATCCTCACTTCGGGCTCCAGCATCACACCCGTCTTTGCCTTCACAGTCATCTGGACAAGCTTTATAAGATCGAGCACATCCTGCGCAGTCGCGCCGCCCTCATTTACGACAAATCCCGTATGCTTAAGCGAAACTCTCGCACCGCCCGTACCAAGTCCTCTGCACCCTGCATCCTGGATAAGCTTCCCCGCAAAATGACCCTCCGGCCTTTTGAAAGTGCTTCCCGCACTTGGCATATCAAGCGGCTGCTTGTCACGTCTCTTCTTTGCGAGCTCATTCATCTTAGCGATAATCTCGTCCTTATTGCCCGGCTGAAGTTCAAACACACAAGAAACTATAATTCCGCCGTTTTCCGAGAATATGCTCTTTCTGTATCCGAGCTTAAGCTCATCTCCGACAAATGTCTCAAGCGTCCCGTCCGGAAGGACAACCTCGCACGACTCAACAATATGACTCATTTCTCCGCCGTACGCCCCGGCATTCATGAAAACCGCGCCTCCGGCGCTCCCCGGAATACCTGCGGCAAATTCCATGCCGGTGAGTCCTGCCTCAGCCGCCTGCGCCGCAATTGCAGAAAGAAGAGCTCCTCCTTGTGCGTAAACTTTGCACCCGTCAACCCTTATATCAGAAATATTTTTTCCTAAATTAATGACAACACCTCTGATTCCGCCGTCAAGAACAAGCATGTTTGAGCCGTTGCCGTTTGCCATTACGGGAATATCATTTTCGCCGAGATATTTCACAATCTCGGCAACCTCCTCGCCTGAAGCCGGCTGCACAAAAATGTCCGCCGGTCCTCCGATTTTAAATGTTGTATGGTCTTTCATGGGTTCGTCTTTTGTCACCCGCCCCTGATGCCCCGTAATTTCATCAAGGACTTTGTATATATTTTCTATATCCATAAATAACCTCTATTCTGCAGCGCCCGCATCACGCTTCTCTATATACATGCGGTCTATTTCTGATCCGTCACTGAGTCTGTGCAGCACGAAACAGGCATTCTCAAAAGTAACATACGAATTCTGTGTACCTTTCTTCGGTATAGATGTCGAGCCCGGATTGACATGATAAAAATCACCTCTGTCTTCAAGCTTATATACATGCGTATGACCGCAAAGCATGACATCAAATTCCACAAACGGAGGCGGAAGCATCGGAGAATATCCGTGCCCGTGAGAAGCAAAAAATCTAAATCCGTCTGCATCTATGCACTCATATTTGTTCATCATCGGAAATTCGAGCACCATCTGGTCAACTTCAGAATCACAATTTCCTCTGACGCATATGATTTTATCTTTCATTGAATTCAGTATTTCCATAGTGCGCCGTGTATCATAATCATCCGGCAGACTGTTTCGCGGTCCGTGATACAGGCAATCGCCGAGAAGCACAAGCTTGTCGGCTTTTTCGCGTTCAAATGCCTGCGCAAGAAGCTCCGCATGCTTGGCTGAACCGTGAATGTCAGACGCAATAAGTAATTTCATAATAATATATTTCCTCCTCCTGCCCTAAAAATCTCGTTCCTCCGCTACATCAAGGAAATCCTTTTCGTCTCTAACACAAATCCCTACTTTTGCCTACCTTAACCCACAGTCTGAAGCCAGTGGGATTGCGGTAGCCTTATTTCAAGCTTTTCCTCAGGACTTATCTCGGACGGACCTGTTTCAGCAAACTTTCAACTACCAAAAGCATGAACTCAGATTCGCTTTCTAACGGATCTTTTTCTATAAGAAGCCTCTTGTGCTCAGTGTCATCAATATCAAGCGTGAGGAGCGGATAACCTGCTTTAAATAGCATAAATGACAGCACAGCGTAGGCAGTTTCTCTGTTGCGGCTCTTAAACGGCCATATTTGCATTATTTTGTCATGCGCGTAAATCGCATTGGTTATTTCATTTTCGCCGTGAAACTCATTCATAATCTCAAATGACAGCTCTACCATCAAACCAGGGACGTGGTCCGCTCTCGGCGTAGGATATCCGGTAGTGCGAAGCGAAATATTTTTTGTTCTGTATTCGTCATACACCTTCCCGGTCAGAGTTTCATTTATATAAATTATATATCGTTCATTTAGGTAAAAATCAAGATCAAGCATATGTAAGAATTCTGTATATAATTTCTTGCAAGCTTCGAGAAGTCTGTATATCTCAGTGTCTGCCTGAATGTCGATTTCCTCTTTATTCATCAAATGAGCCACATCACTTATGTCAAGTCCCGTGCCGGCAATCTTCATCATAGAGCAAATCCACAGGAACAAATTTTCGTCCCTCATCTTAAGTGCCTGCTCCTCATCCAGCATCTGCGTCCCGCATGCACCGGAAACCTCCGTCATCGCAGCGTCCAAAGCCTTGAGAGCCTCCTCCGTTTTCTTGTGAAGATATTCGCGTCTCTTTTCCCTTTCCGCAGGACTTCCGAAGACACCTCTTCTGCGCAAAGACACGTCATCCGTATCATCATGCTTCCACATATAAAGCAACCACCCCCATCACAAACAACCTTCACCTATCCTCGCAGGCACCGGCAGCACCGCCATCAGCATCACCATCCGCAGGCACCGGCAGCACCG
>CAVCIY010000154.1:0-2586 GCA_963602445.1 Lachnospiraceae bacterium
CCGTCACGCTGTCCGCCTTCACGACCTTCTTCCTTGCCGCTCTTGCCGTCACGCTGTCCGCCTTCATGACCTTCGTTCCTACTGCTTTTGCCGTCATGATTGCTCTCTTCATTTATCTTTTCAGAAGAAATTTCTTCGTGCCGTCTGTCCTCGGCATTCTTTTTTCCTCTGCTGCGGTTTCTCCTTTTCCCGGATTTGCCCTTACCTTCTGCTCCGGCTGAACCGACTGAATCGACTTTCTCTCTGCCGTCTTCTTTGACGACTTTTCCGCCGTCCTTCCTGCCGTCCTTCCTGCCGGAATGACCGCTGCTATTCTTTTCTTCACTGTTTTGGGGATCATTTTCCCGGCGATCCGCCTCTGTAATAATTTCTTTACTCATATTCTCATCTTTCTTTGTATGTCGAAAATCATATTCTTCAGAACATATCCGGCAGAGCCGTTTGCTCTGAGCCTTCTCATAGCTTCCTCACTGCTGTCAACAGCCGCAATCAGCTGCACCGGTTCAAAGCTTTCCGAAAACTGCCCGGACAATTCCGAGTTCTTTCCTTTTTCTGCCATCGCACGTGTCTTTCTATATTTCATAATAACTGCGTCTCTGAGAATCAACTCAAATGCAGAAATAAACACATCTGTCCTGTTTTTTCCCTTCCGGGTAAAATAATCTATATCACTTTTCATCTTGTAAAAAGGCTTTTCATACATAATCAAAGCCGCAAGCGAACGAACTCTTTCATTTTCCTCATCGGAAAGGAAATTGTCACTCCGCTGCGCTTCCCATTTTCCGTGAACTCTGAAAAGAACGCTTCTCGAACGTATCGTAGGCAGCAGTCTCTCGGAATTTGCGGTAACAAGAAATATTTTTGTATTTTCCGGAGGCTCCTCAAGCGTTTTCAGCAATTTATTCTGCGATTGAACAGTCATCCTCTCGGCATTATATATGACGAAAAAAGCACTTTTTCCCGTTAAGGATTTTTTATTTGTCTCGGCTATGAGTGATTCGATATCCGAAACAAGGATATTACCCTCTTTTTTTATCTTGAAAATACCTTCCATATTTTCAGAATCATACTTTCTGCAATATCTGCAGCGACCGCACGAATCACCCGTCTGTGTCTCACAAACAGATGCTCTTATGACATCATCCACAACCACGGACGCATATGCGGCTTCCCCTTCAAAGATACACGCATGAAAGAGCTTTCCGGTGCTGATAATATTTTGCAGCCTTGAAGCAAGAGCAAGATCGTCCGTCCATTCAGAAAAAGCCATATCATTTCCTCCGTTTGTGAACCGTCGCCTTTTGATTTGTCACCTTGCAGACCGTTGTCTTTCGGGCCGTCACCTTTCAGACCGCCGCCTTTTGGTCCGTCACCTTTCAGACCGCCGCCTTTTGGGCCGTCACCTTTCAGACCGCCGCCTTTTTGGGCGCCGCCTTTTGGTCCGTCACCTTTCAGACCGCCACCTTTCGGGCCGTCACAGGTTTTTGGTTTCCGTACATTTTTAGGTTACGTTATTCTCCTAAAAGAGTGCTTTCCTGTCTTCTTGAAAGAATGCACTCAATCATGTCTATTATCTTTAAATGAATCTCTTCTATAGACTTGCTTCCATCTAACGTCCTGAATCTTTCAGGCTCACGGCTTGCGATCTGCAAATATCCTTTGAGAACTCTCTCATGAAATTCCAATGTCTGGGCATCCATACGGTCCTCTTCCTCAGCGCTTCTGCGCTCCCTCATCACTTCCGGCGAAACCCTCAGAAAAATCGTAAGATCCGGTTTGATATCACTTACTGCAGGAGCATTTATGCTGTCAACCATATCACCGAGCCCTCTGGCATACTTCTGATATGCTATGCTCGAATCAAGAAACCTGTCACTTATAACGAGCTTTCCGCTCTCAAGAGCTGGTCTTATGACTTGCTCTACAAGCTGTGCTCTGGCAGCTGCGTAAAGCAATGCCTCGGTAATAGGCGTCATCAGCTTGCTTGACTTGTCAAGGATAATTTCCCTGATTTTTTCACCTATATCTGTGCCTCCCGGCTCCCTCACCCACAATGTCGGGATTTTCTTTTCATCAAGATAATCCCTCAGCATATCAATCTGCGTACTTTTGCCTGACGCATCAGTGCCTTCAAATGTAATAAAACATCCTTTATACATCTATATCTAACCCTGTTCTTTCAATATTCTTTCAATATTCCTTCAACGTTTTTCAGCATTTTTTCAGCGTTTTTCAGCAGTTTTCCAATGTTCTTTCAACGTTTTTCAGCATTTTCCAACGTTTTTCAGCTTTTTTCTCATTGTCTGTGCTCAGGTAATCGGTTGCCTGCAGTCAGCCGAAATGCATTGATTTCATTAATTATAGCCATTGTAGCCGTCATAGCCGTCATAATTGTAATACTCATACGTGCTGTCATCACTGCCGTGCGAGTCAGCTTTACCCATATACCCGCTGTCTGTGTAGCCGTCATGCTCATCATAGCCGCTGCGATTATCGTATCCGCCGCGGTTGTCATATCTGTCATAGTCGCTATAGCCGCTGCGATTATCGTATCCGCCGCGGTTGTCATATCTGTCATAGTCGCTA
>CAVCIY010000155.1:0-2531 GCA_963602445.1 Lachnospiraceae bacterium
GCCTTTCTATAAATTTGTATTTAAAAAATGTGTCCATTTGCTTGACTATGTTGCATTTCTTGCAAGAAGAGTTTTAAAAATATATGCGTCGATTCTTTTTAACCCGATCTTTGCATTATTATCATTTACAAAAAGTTATAGTTTACATCGAAATCTTAGTCAATCATTTTATATAAAAAACTCCGACATATCCGTGATAACGCTGTGCCGAAGTGCGGTCATTTTGCCTTTCACGTTTATGTCGGAGTTATTCTCTGTTGTTGTTGTTTTTTGCGCCGCCGTGCGTTTGTACGCCGCACACATGCCGGTTGTTTGATCGCCGTGCGCCGCCGTGCGTTTGCGCAACGTGCATTTACTCGCTGCGCTTTTCTCTGTCGAGCATTTGCCGCTGCGCTTTTGCTCGTCGTTCGCTATTTCGTATTAGTGCTTGTTATTTGCTGCCAGCTGATGCTCATGATCTTTATTTTGGTATTCCTTTACAAGCTTTACGACTGTTCCTGACAGGAGGAAGAGTGCGATAAGGTTCGGAATTACCATAAAGCCGTTGCAGGTGTCCGCTATATCCCACATAAGGCCAAGATCTGCAGTTGCTCCCACTATGGCTACAAGTGAGTATATTACCATGAACGGACGATTTACTTTAGAGCCGAAAATGAATTCCAGACAACGTGTGCCGTAGAGTCCCCAGCCAAGTATGGTAGAAAATGCAAAGCAGCACATAGCCAATGCGGTAAGTATGGTTACCCAGCCGCCGTATGAAGCGGTAAATCCGCTTATGGTCAGCTCTGCGCCTGCCGCCTCGCCATAGTTTATATGTACGCCGCTCGTGAGTATAACGAGAGCTGTCATAGAGCAGACAACTATGGTATCCATAAATACTTCAAATACACCGAAAAATCCCTGCTGAACAGGCTCGTCTGTATCTGCGGCTGCATGAGCTATAGAACCTGTACCGAGACCCGCTTCGTTTGAGAATATGCCGCGCGAAACGCCTTTTTTCATACTGAGAAACATACTTCCGACAACACCGCCGGTAACGCCTGACGGCGTAAATGCCCCCTTAAATATATCAGAAAAAACGCCAGGAACAGCTTTTATATTCATTATAATAACACCCAGCGAGAGCACTACATAAAGGATTGCCATAAAAGGTATAAGCTTCTCCGCAACACTTCCGATGCGCTTTAGCCCGCCTATAAGAACGAGGCCTATAAGAATCGCGATAATGACGCCTATTATAAGATTTACAGTTCCGAGAGAAGATGCATCATTAGCACCACCCAGGCTTACTATAGCAGAATCGATGGATGCTATTATTGTATTTACCTGTGTGGCATTTCCTGTACCAAATACCGTCAGAACGCCCAGCACCGCGTACACATATGCCAAAAAGTGCCAGTTTTTACTGAGTCCGTTCTTTATATAATACATAGGACCACCGACCCAGTCGCCTTCTGCATTTTTTTCGCGGAAACGTACCGCAAGCGTTACTTCCGCAAACTTGGTGCACATGCCCAGCAGCGCGCTGCACCACATCCAGAAAACAGCACCGGGGCCGCCTATAGCGATAGCGCCCGCAACACCTGCGACATTTCCCGTTCCGATTGTTCCCGCAAGTGCCGTACATACTGCCTGGAAAGGTGTCACAGAACCTTCCGCCGCCTCATCCTTATGAAACATCTTTCCCAAGGTATCTCTCATAACCTGCTTAAATTTTCTTATCTGTATAAATTTTGTCCTTACGCTCAGCCATATACCGACACCGATAATGCATAACATCGCCGGAACGCCCCATATGAAGCCGTTTAAAGCTGAATTGATCTTTTCGATAATTTCTACCATGATTTCATTTGCCTTTCATCACTTCTCTTCAAAAATAAAATATCCTATAAGTTCTTGTGAACCGCCCATCTTCTGACGCAAATGGGCTTCCTGCTTCACAGACAACAGACCTCGCGGCTTACAGCGGTCTGCTTGAGACCTATGCGGTTCTGCTGCGGCCTACTGCAGTCTATCGTGCCTGCTGCGGCCTATTGCCTTTGCTGCAAGTTTAAATTCGGGCGGTCCCTACCGGGTCTAACGCCCCATATTAAAAATCTCATTCCTAAATAATCAATTTGCCGTCAGAATCACAAAATGCAAAAAAGTTTGTTATATCATATTCGTCATATATTTTGTACGAATAAAAATACAACAACACTACTATTATAGCATAGTAGTGTTGTTTTCGAGCACGAACATTTATCGTTTTAAACGGATAAAACCGTAATTTCTTCTGTTTTTCGTAAAATTTGAAAGTTATTTTATTGCTACACAAAGCATTCTTCGTTAAATTTTCGTCAATGCAAAAATTGCCTCTCGCATGGCATGAAAAGCAAATTCCGGCTTAACCTGAACATTTGCCTCTCGCTAGGCATAAAAAGCCGCTTTCGGTGCAGCCTAAAAAGCTGCCTTCGATTCGTCCTGAAAACTTTTTCGTCGCAGCCTGAAATGCGATTTTCTTATTAAACTTGCGTTTTCCTTCTTATAAC
>CAVCIY010000156.1:0-2496 GCA_963602445.1 Lachnospiraceae bacterium
AAACACCGACGCACCGACAGCACCTCAAAGCGCCGACGCACCGGCAGCACCGCAAAACACTGATGCGGCGGCAATGCCAAAATCGGCAGATAAATTAAAAAAAGATCAAAAGCAAAATCCGAAAATAATCCGTGTTATGCCAAATACACCGGCGATGGTTTGCGCGGGTATGTCAGCATTGTGCCGCACTAAGTCCGTGACCGATGAAGAGTTTGAATATGTCATGGATATTTTCAGAAGCATAGGCGAGGCTGAAGAAGTGCCTGAAAGCCTGATGGATGCCGTTACAGGCGTTTCGGGAAGCGGTCCGGCATTTGTATATATGTTTATAGAAGCACTTGCGGACGGAGCAGTCTTCGCTGGCCTCCCAAGAGAAAAGGCACAGAAATTCGCAGCTCAGACAGTCCTCGGATCTGCCATGATGGTTCTAAAGACAAATCGCCATCCGGGAGAACTTAAGGATGCGGTTTGCTCCCCGGCGGGCACTACGATAGAAGGCGTCAAGACGCTTGAAAATGCCGGTTTCAGAAGCGCTGTTATGAATGCCGTGATTGCCGCGGCAGAAAAGTCAAGGAATATGTAAATAGAAAGCACCCCGGCATGCCGCACGATCTCGCGGCATGCCGGGGTTTTGTATTTCCATGCTTTAGCATTAATTTCTTACGCATTAGAATTATTTGTTCTATGTTTTAGCATATATTTCTTATGCCTTAGCATAATTTCTTTCTTATGCTTTGACATTATTTGATTCTATGTTGTGGCATTTATTTCTTATGATAAAGCATATTTTCATTTTCGTATTTAGGCTCGCACGTAATATTTATCCCTATCTTTCTGAAAATGTTTGCGTCGACAGAAGTAAGGATTACGGTTGCGTGTGCGTCGCATCCCTTGAGTGCCGAAAGCTGGGCAAGAGTGCGCGCGGCATTTTCGTGCCTCGATGCTGACGAAGAGAGCGCGATGAGAAGCTCGTCAGTGTGAAGACGCGGATTTTGGCTTCCGAGATATTTTGTCTTCAGCATCTGGATAGTTTCGATATTTTCCGGAGAGATGACATTTACATCGTGCTCGACGCCCGCAAGCTCCTTGAGAGCATTTAGAAGGGCAGTTGCGCATGCGCCGAAATATTCGCCTGTCTTTCCCGTAATGATCCTTCCATCAGGAAGCTCTATCGCTGCTGCCGGAGCGCCTGTAGCTTTCTCCTTTTCGAGAGCCGGCTGTACAGTAGAGCGATCAGCTGCGGTTATGCCTGCTTTTTTCAGAAGAATCTCCAGCTTGTACATGTTTTCCTTGCATTTTCCGTTTACTCTCTTATCACAGAGCGCCTTATAATAACGCCGTATAATTTCCTGCTTCGAAGCCTCACAGCATGCGTCATCGTCGATAATGCAATTGCCCGCCATATTTACGCCCATGTCGGTAGGTGAGCGGTAAATACATTCTCCCGATATCATCTGAAACATTGATTCAAGTACAGGGAAGATCTCGATGTCGCGGTTGTAATTTACCGTAGTTTCTTCATAAGCCTCAAGATGGAACGGATCTATCATATTTAGATCGTTTAGGTCAGCGGTAGCCGCTTCGTAGGCGAGATTTACGGGGTGGTTGAGAGGAAGATTCCAAACAGGGAACGTTTCAAACTTCGCATATCCGGCATGTATGCCATGCTTGTGCTCGTGGAAGAGCTGGCTAAGACAGGTCGCCATCTTGCCGCTTCCCGGACCGGGAGCCGTAATGATGACAAGCGGCCTGTCGGTTTCTATGTAGTCATTGAGACCGAAACCTTCGTCGGAGATGATCTTCTCAACGTCGTTCGGATAACCGGAAATTTTGTAATGCTTGTAATACTTGATGCCGAGACTGTCAAGCCTTGCCATGAAATTGTCTACCAGAGGATCGGATACATACTTCGTCAGGCATATGCTGCCGACATAAAGGCCTATATTCTGGAATTCGTCAATAAGTCTGAGAACTTCTATATCATATGTAATGCCATAGTCGCTGCGCACCTTCATATTTACGATATCTTCGGCAGAGATAACGATAACCACTTCAGCCTTATCCTTGAGCTTAAGAAGCATCTGAAGCTTAGAATCCGGCTTGAAACCGGGAAGAACCCTTGATGCGTGATAATCGTCAAAAAGCTTGCCGCCTATTTCCAAATAAAGCTTATTATCGAATTTAGAAATGCGCTCCAAAATGTGCTGAGACTGCATGGAAACATATTTTTCGTTGTCAAATCCGATTTTCATGAAGATGCTCCTTTCGTATGAAATCTCTCCTCTTGTCTTATATCTTAGTATTACAATCCACAGAAAAATATTATAGCACAGCCAAAACGGCCGCGCTATCATTTCACTATATTTATATATCAAATTTTGCAAATTTTACAAATTTTGAATATTCATAAGCGCGGCAATCTGCTCGTCGTGCCTGCTCGCCGTGCCTGCTCGCCGTGCCTGCTCGCCGTGCCTGCTCGCCGTGCCTGCTCGCCGT
>CAVCIY010000157.1:0-2483 GCA_963602445.1 Lachnospiraceae bacterium
TCGTTTGCCGGATATATTTGTTGCTTGCCGGATTTTGCCTTTGTCGGAGCACGTGTTTCGTATTTTCGCATTACAACAAATCTTAAATATCAAGTTACGGCAAATTCTAAATATTATGTTATGGTAAATCCTAAATAACACGTTGCGGTAAATCCTAAATAACACGTTGCGGTAAATCTTAAATGACAAGTTGTGGTAAATCCTAAATAACACGTTGCGGTAAATCTTAAATATTATGTTATGGTAAAGACTAAACATCAGGCTGTGGCAAGTAATAATAAACAAAACATTTTGCATACAATTTCCAATAATTCCGCAAATTGTATGCAAAGAATCGTAATAGAGAAAAAATTTTGCAATGATTGCTAAAACGCGAAAAAATTTTAGCGGAAATGGCGTTTGGGGGTACTATTCGAAATAAAATTCTGTTATTCTAATAAAAATGTCTGTTTGCTAGGTGCTTCGGAGCAAAAAAATGATAGGACTACTTCCGAATAATTTTGGAGGACGGATGCGGCGGACACAGAACATTCTGAAGTGCCGGATGCGGCGGACACAGAACATTCTGAAGTGTCGGATGCAGCGGACGCAGAACATTCTGAAGTGTCGGATGCGGCGGATGCAGCAAATGCGAAATGTTTTGAAAATGTTTTGAAATGCCGCACCGGAGCGGCAGAGCAGCAGGCACAAGCAGGCACGGCGGATTGCAGACCGTCGTGAAACGGGCAGTCTCCCAGACAAACGGTAAATAGTAGATTAAAAAGAAACAAGCAGTGAAGCAGTAAATGAAAAACAAAAGGCAGATAAACAGATAAAAGGAGGTTTTTATGGCTATTACTAATGAATATCTGAACAGAGTTTATACGGATCTTGCTAAGAAAGATTCGGATCAGCCGGAATTTTTGCAGGCAGTATATGAGGTACTTGAATCAATTCAGCCGTTGATCGAAAAAAATCCTCGTTATGAAGAGGACGGGATTATTGAAAGAATCGTAGAACCTAAGAGAGTTATTCAGTTTAAGGTTGTATGGAGTGATGATGAGGGGCACGTAAGGGTGAACCGCGGTTACAGAGTTCAATACAGCTCAGCAATAGGTCCTTACAAGGGCGGACTGCGTTTCCATCCGAGCGTAAATGCTTCCATTTTGAAATTCCTAGGCTTTGAGCAAGTATTTAAGAATGCCCTTACAGGTCTTCCTCTCGGCGGCGGCAAGGGCGGCTCTGATTTTGATCCTAAGGGGAAGTCGGACAAGGAAATCATGCGTTTTTGCAAGGCATTCATGACAGAGCTTTCTAAGCATATCGGGTCAGATACAGATATTCCGGCAGGCGACATCGGTGTAGGCGCAAGGGAAATCGCATATCTGTTTGGGCAGTATAGAAGATTGAAGAACGAATTCACAGGTGTTATGACAGGCAAAGGCCTTGATTGGGGAGGATCACTTGCTCGCACAGAAGCTACAGGATTCGGTCTCTGTTACTTTACAGATGAGATGCTTAAAGCTGCGGGCTCATCTTTTGAAGGCAAGAGGATAGTAGTTTCCGGAAGCGGCAATGTAGCGATTTATGCGAACCAGAAGGCAACTGAAATGGGCGGCAAGGTAGTTGCAATGTCAGACTCAAACGGATATATTGTCGATGAAAACGGCATCGATTTCAATATTATTAAAGACATAAAAGAGGTTAAAAGAGCGAGAATCAAGACATATCTCGATTATGTTCCGTCGGCTTCATATTATGAAGGCAGCAAGGGCATTTGGACAGTTCCTTGCGATATAGCACTCCCGTGCGCTACCCAGAATGAGCTTGATAAGGAAAGTGCGGAAGCTCTTATTAAGAATGGTGTGATTGCCGTTGCGGAGGGCGCAAATATGCCGTCAACACCGGAAGCTGTAGAACTTTTCCGCAGCAACGGAATTCTGTTTGGCCCGGCAAAAGCTGCAAATGCAGGCGGCGTAGCTACTTCCGGCCTCGAAATGTCACAAAACAGCATGAGGCTCTCATGGACATTTGAGGAAACAGACAATACGCTTCACAAGATCATGCAAGACATTTACAGAAAGTGCAGTGAGGCTGCGGAAGAAGTGGGTTGTCCGGGTGATTTCGTAATAGGAGCAAATGTCGCAGGCTTTAAGAAGGTTGCGGATGCTATGCTGGCGCAGGGTTATTAATGCCGGCGCAGCGGTGTTAATGTCGGCGCGGGAGAATATTAGCAGTGGAAAAACAGCAATGTTACGAAAATGACATATAAAAAAATGTAAAATGCTGTTGACAGTGTCGAAAATCGGTGTTAATATAGACAAGCACTCAGGAGACAGGACATAGATCATGTTCCTGGAAGCAAGCAATTTCAAGGTATCCACGACATAAGCCAGATGGCCTGGCTGGGAATATGTGGAAACAAATAACTTGAAAAACAAAAAATAGTTATTGACAACACCCTTGCGGTGTGTTAATATAAAAAGGCTTTCGGGTTTTAAGAC
>CAVCIY010000158.1:0-2465 GCA_963602445.1 Lachnospiraceae bacterium
TCCTGAGTGCTTGTCCATAATAACACCTATTTGCGGTGCTGTCAACCGCATTTTTTCATTTTTTCGAAAAACTGTGAAAAAAAATCTTGTGCCCATGAGGTTGCCATGTTTGTTGTCGTGGCTACGGCCGCCTTTGTCATCGTGGTGGTAACTGCATTTGTTACCATGGTGGTGACTGCATTTGTTATCGTGGCGGCGGCTGCATTTGTTACCGTGGCGGCGGCTGCCTTTGGTGCCATGATGGTCTTTACTTTACAGCTATGCACTCTATCTCTACCTTGCATCCCTTCGGAATGGCTGCCACCTGTACACAGCTGCGTGCAGGAAACGGCTCTGTAAAGTTTTCGGCATATATGGCGTTCATTGCCGCAAAATCGTTGAGATCCGCAAGAAAAACCGAAGTTTTTATAACATTAGCCATTGTCATGCCATTTTCTGCGAGTATATTTTTTATATTGCTGAGTGACTGGGCTGTCTGTTCTTCTATAGTGCCTGCTATCTCTCCCGTAGCTGGATTTACAGGAATTTGACCTGAAACAAATACCATGTTGCCGTGTTCGAGTCCCTGAGAATACGGCCCTATAGCTGCAGGGGCTTTGTCTGTTGCGATTACTTTCATATGAAATGCCTCCTTCATTTAATTATAATCATTGTTTGCGATTTATATCTTGTCCGTTATTTCCGGATTTCTAATTTTTACTCACTTACTCACTTCATGGAGTTTAATTTTATCTGCATCTTACGGATTTCAGTTCTGCTCGCGCTTCACGGAGTTTGTTTTTGTCCGCGTCTTACGGGTTTCGGTTCTGCTCGCGCTTCACGGAGTTTGTTTTTGTCTGCACCTTACGGGTTTCGGTTCTGCTCGCGCTTTACAGAGTTTGATTTCGTCCGCGTCTTAGTCTAGCGGATTTCGGTTCTGCTCGCGCTTCACAGATTTTGATTCTGTCCGATGCTTCCGGTTTTACTTTTTTCTTCTGCCCGAGATGTCGTTTTCCACCGGTTCGAGGTGTTGTTTTCCACCGACCCGAGATGTCGCTTCTCGTGCAAGTCTTTATTTGCCTGCCATATTTATCTGTCAGAAACCAGCCTAAATCCCGCCTCTGTAAGTGCTTTCTTTATATCTGCAATCTGACCGTGATCTCTTGTCTCGAGTCCGAGCTTGAGGAAACAGCTTGTAATTGTCATATTCACGTCGCCTCTGTCATGATGAACAGCCACAACATTGCCGCCGCATTTAGCTATTATTTCAGACACCTCCTGAAGCTGGCCCGGCTTGTCCTCAAGGGCAATGGTAAGATTTACCGATCTGCCTGTAGTTACAAGACCGCGTGTTATTACTCTGCTCAGAATATTTACGTCGATATTGCCGCCTGAAACGAGGCAAACTACATTCCCCCCCTTTATTGGCAATTTATTAAACATAGCTGCTGCGACACTTACAGCGCCTGCACCCTCTGCAACTACCTTCTGTTTTTCCATAAGAGTAAGGATAGCAGTAGCGATCTCATCCTCTGAAACTGTCACAATATCATCAACATATTCCTGCACTATCTTATATGTCGTATCACCGGGATGCTTTACGGCAATACCGTCGGCAAATGTATCAACGGTATCCAGCGTAATTTGTTCATTTTCCTTTATACTGCGGTACATGCTCGGAGCACCTGCAGCCTGTACGCCGTAGACCTTGACGTCAGGGCGCAGCTTTTTTATGGCATATGCGACACCCGAAATAAGACCGCCGCCGCCGATAGGAACAACGACAGCATCGAGCTCGTTTATCTGGTCAAGTATCTCAAGGCCGATAGTACCCTGTCCTGCGATAACATCATCATCATCAAAAGGATGTATAAATGTGGCGCCTGTCTCTTCCTGAAGCTTTACGGCATAATTGTATGCTTCGTCATAAGCACCCTTTACAAGACATACCTCTGCACCCAACTGCTTCGTAGCCTCTACCTTACTTATGGGCGCACCGTCCGGCATGCATACTGTAGCCTTTATTCCGTTCTTTGAGGCAGACATGGCAACTCCCTGAGCGTGATTTCCTGCGCTGCATGCTATAATGCCCTTTGCCTTTTCTTCGTCTGTCAGCTGACTAATCTTATAATAAGCTCCTCTGAGCTTAAAACTTCCCGTCACCTGAAGATTTTCAGTCTTGAGATATATATTGCAGTCAGCAGGTATCTTTGACGCCTTTATCAGGTCTGTCTTTCTCGCCACTCCCTTGAGCACAAAGGCTGCATGGTATATCTTGTCTAATGTAACCATATTTTTACCTTCTCCCGTAAATATTTTATTTTTACATAATTGCAAATATCATAGCTGTAGTTAATATTTTATTCCCATATAAATATCAGCACGTCAATGTGAATAACAATTCCCCAACGCCGCAAAGTAAAGTGCGTGACCAGTGTCAGTCGAAAGTTCTTCATTTGTCAACACTGCGAAAATCAACTTGCCAA
>CAVCIY010000159.1:0-2455 GCA_963602445.1 Lachnospiraceae bacterium
GGGAAGAGCTAAGGCGTCTGAGGAAAAGCTAACCCGGTCTGGGAAGAGCTGATTCAATCTGGGAAGAGCTAATCCGACCGAGAATTTTTTATGCGGGCGGAGCGGCTGCCGGAAAATCTGCCTGTTCCGACCTCAAATTCATAAATATAGAAATATAGCGCAGCAGAAAGGAGTATTACAGCCATGCTGAAAATAACTTTAGGAATCGAAGGTATGATGTGCGGGATGTGCGAAAGTCACATCAATGATGCCATCAGAAAAGCATTTGACGTAAAAAAAGTAACTTCATCGCACAGTAAGGCAGAGGCGGTTATTCTGACCGAGCAGGATATCGACGAAGAGGATATCCGCAAGGAGATTGATGCGACCGGATACCGGATGACGTCATTTTCCAAGGATTCGTATGAGAAAAAGGGCTTGTTTTCTCTTTTTCATAAATAAAATCATATGCAATATTATGTGAGTATAAAATTATATGTAATATTACATGAGCAAAATGCCGGCCTTTTTTAAATGGGTATTTTGGTGATTTCGTTGGTGTCCTCGGCTGTCAAAGGCTGAAATATATCACTTCGCGGGTTTTGTTGTTTTCGCAGACGCATAATTTTCGCCGATGAGCTGTTTTTGCAGACGCATAATTTCCGCCGATGAGCTGTTTTCGCAGATGCATAATTTCCGCCGATATCCTATTTTCGCCTGTGCAATTGTGCGTTATTTAGCAATAAGGCTTTCGTCCAAGAGGAAGTCTTCTATACCGACATAATGTATGCCGTATTCGTCTCGCCAAGGCTTGATGTAATCCTTTACGACTACGATTTTCTTAAACGAATCGGGTATGCGCAGCAGGGATGCAATTTCCTGATTCCTCTTGTCGGGTGCGTCGATGGAGAGCGCCGACTGGATATAGCAACGTTCATCTCCTCGGTTGACCACAAAGTCAATCTCCAGCTGTTTGCGGGCATTCTTTCCGGACTCTGTTCTGATGTTCTGCTCTACGACGCCTACGTCAACGTCAAAGCCTCTGCGAATCAGGTCATTGTAGAGAACATTCTCCATCAGATGGGTTTCCTCCAACTGTCTAAATCCAAGCCGTGCATTTCTCAAGCCTACATCAGAATAGTAGTATTTGACGGGAGTCTTGATATATTTCCGTCCCTTGACGTCATATCGTTCTGCTCTTTGGAGCAGAAAAGCTTCCGTGAAATATCTGATATAGGTGTCAATGGTGTCGGGGGCAATATTGATATGCCGTTCACTTTTAAATGTATTTGACAGCTTGCTCGGGTTAGTCAGCGAACCGATACTTGACGCTAGGACATTCAGCAGGATTTCCAGAACTTCTGCTTCGTTCTTTATCTTATGACGTTCCAGCACATCCTTGATGTAGGTCCGGCTGAAAAGGTCACGCAGATAGCGGCTTCTCTCCTCATGCGAATCAGCCAGCCAGACAAGGGGCATGCCTCCGTAGGTGTAATAATCACGCCACGCATCGCGCTTATCTCCGTCGTATTTTTCATATACTTCCGCAAAGGAAAGCGGAAACATGCGTATTTCATCTCCGCGGTCGCGAAACTGGGTAAGAATGTCAGACGACAGCATCCTTGAATTGCTGACGGTCACATAGATATCAACATTCGGAAGCTTCATAAGTCCCAATATCACGTCAATGAATGTCAGCTTTTCATTTGGGTCATCCACATATGGGTTCTGAACCTCTGCGACAAATTGAATTTCATCAATAAATACATAATATCGCTTTTCTTTGTCTGCAGTTCGCTCTTTTACGAACTTGTTCAGTTCAAACGGGTTGCGGTATTTTGCATTATCAATCTCATCCAGGGCAAGTCCTACAATCCGGTCTTCCTCGATGCCGATATCTAAAAGGTATTGGCGGTAAAGTGTGAACAGAAGATAAGACTTGCCGCTTCGGCGCAGTCCGGTAATGACTTTAATGCGCCCGTTATCCTTTTTTTGAATCAGCTGATCCAGATATTGTTTCCTTGCATATTGCATTGCCTTTTCCTCCAGTATTTTTTGCTTTTCTCCGAGTCCTTCATAAATTCTTCATGAAATTTTTGCGGCATCCGCATTTTTTCACTTTCCACTCATAGAAAAATGGCTAACTGCTTGATGCACGTCTACACACGAATCTCATACAACCCGTGATGATTGCAATAGAACACAATTCTCTTCACCAATCGCGTCTTGAATCTCGCCTCCGCAGCGCCTTCCGGGTACAACTTTACAATCTGATTTTCCTGTCCGGAGAGCGCCGCGATAAAAGAAATATAGTGCGATTTCGTCATGTCATGATCTACCGTCACATAATATTCGTCTTCGACTTTTTCAACATGAATCGCATGTTCCTCGTCGGTTTCAATCGGCTCAAGAGACGGAAGTGTCACGCCGCAGCAGCTGATTACGGCCTCGCCGGTTGTATTGATTACATTCCCGC
>CAVCIY010000160.1:0-2316 GCA_963602445.1 Lachnospiraceae bacterium
CTTTTACTGCGCCATAAGCTTCAGCTTTTTTAGGAATCGCATCGTAATCATCTTCGTCTGGCTGACCTAAGTTTGCAGTATATGCATAAGGTTCTGCGCCTTTTTGTTTCATCCACAAAAGTGCAGCAGATGTATCAAGACCACCCGAGAAGGCAATACCGACTTTATTACCAACAGGAACATTCTGCAAAATAGTTGCATTATCAGACATTGTTAATCCTTACATTCAAAATGACAGCAAGAGGGCCATCGATTTCGTATTTGAAAAATTGCGTTGATTGTAGCACTTTTTTAAATTAAAACGATTGAGAAAATGTACATTGTGATGAGAATTGTGTCATGGAATGATCAACTCTTTTTGCAGATCAAGATCGAGCTGACTTGCATATGAAGCGATTTGGCTATGCATACATCTTAAGCTCTTGACCTGCGTAGGCTGCATTCGTGGGTCAATAAATGGCATGTGAATGTGTGACATTAAAGACGATATCTGCTTTTTATATCAATAAAGATGAATCGGCCTAAAGATTCTCACAGCTCAAAGAAGAAAAAATAGGCAGTGAATGAGTAATCTTGTTGAAAAAACATGCGCTTGAGTATTTTTTTATTTTTTTCTCTTGCATGAAAAATTAAATCTGCGTAGTATATGCAGCCATGGAAGCGTGGCAGAGCGGTTTAATGCACCGGTCTTGAAAACCGACGAGGGTGTGAGTCCTCCGTGAGTTCGAATCTCACCGCTTCCGCCAAATTCAAAAAACCCCTGATCAATGATCAGGGGTTTTTTATTTTTACATTTCTTTTTCACGCAGTTTTCTGTAGTGCTCCCAATCAAAACTTACAATAAACTTTTTTGCCTCTTCTGCTCCGAGTAACACGAGTGAGATTTTATCCTCTATGTTCATATTAAAATTCAAAGAGGAAAACTTGTTAGAATCAATATCGATATAGGTAAGCAAATGATGATAGTCCTTATTTCTTTTTATAAAATCATAATCTAATAAACTGCTTGTCGCTTCAAAAATAGCCATAAGAAAATAACCGGCAGGAGATGTTTGACTAATTTTATGATCTTTGCCGAGTTTCACACCAAAGGTTGGTGCTTTGGGAATTACTGATGTGTCATGAAATAAATCAATCGGGAAGTTGGACATGATGCCTCCATCCACAAATGTAATGCTTTCAGGGATATCCTCTGTTGAGCGAGGATGAAGAGCAGTGTTTTGTTGCCAAAATGGAAGTAAGTCGAGTTCTCGAGGTAGGTCTTTTTTAATAATAGGGTAAAAAACCACAGGAATAGACATGGAACAACGTACAAATTCAGCAGGAGAAACTTGATCTGTATCCTTCCAGTATAGATGTGCCATACGTGGTAGTTC
This sequence comes from Lachnospiraceae bacterium, assembly GCA_963602445.1. Classification (GTDB taxonomy): domain Bacteria; phylum Bacillota; class Clostridia; order Peptostreptococcales; family Anaerovoracaceae; genus Alangreenwoodia. The sequence goes on from CAVCIY010000160.1 coordinate 1,377, forward strand.
AACTTTACTACGTGTTGTTATATCCGCAGTTACAGCAATGAATTTACGTTTTTGTTCACTCAGTGGGATAGGTAACTTAGATCTATAATCATACAGTGTATCAATAGGTTGGTTAATTTTATCTTGTAGATCATTAAGCGTACTTATACCTTGTTCGCTCAATATATCTGTCAACCATTTTGTAAAATGATTACCGGAGTTAAAGCCTAAATTATGATATCCATTTTTAAGCGTAGTGTACAACATTGGAATACTTTTGAGTTTGGTAAAGATTTTAAATGCTAAAGGTATGTTGTTTGTGGATTGATTCCATTGTTTGTATAAGGCGTATATATCGCTCAATTCATTTAAAGCATTAACCACATTTTCTCCATCTAAAAAATCCAAAAAATTTTTTTTTAGAAGAATATTTAGTAATACAGCGCTTTTCTCATCTGTTGCTGAACCAATACTTGTTAATAACAATGCCACGATAGAACCTGCTGAAGTGCCACCTATGCCTAAAAATCTGATTTTTAACTTTTCCAATAAGGCGATATAACCCAAGAGTGCAATGCCATGCATTGTTCCTCCTTCCATGACTAAGTCTACAAATTGATGCCCTTGAGCATCAAACATATCGCTCACTCGAAGATTGGGGTGTTGTTGTAATACATCATCAGCCATCTTCTGAATTTGTTGCTGTAAGCTATTTATGCCTTCATCAATCACATACATAACAGTTCCCGCATTAATTCAATAGTGTGGGTTTTTGTTTTTCTAATTTTTTATTATAGATTACTAGATTTAAGCACGATTTGAGATTCAATACTTTTTTGTAAGCATGGATTTCGCTTTTTGAATACACAATTCAGTTTAAGCATAGAGAGATATTCAGGATGGAGGTATCATAATTGCAATTGCAGCATTGGATTGCCATATGAAAATTATTGCCGATGAG
>CAVCIY010000161.1:0-2313 GCA_963602445.1 Lachnospiraceae bacterium
GCTGCGCCAAGAATTGACAAATCATTGTGGCGTAAAATGTTGTGCCAAGAATTGAAAAATCAACATGGCGCAATTTTACAAAATGCTATGTCACGAATAATTATGTCATGAATAAAAATGTCATAATAATTATGCCATAAATTATTATTGCCATAAAATATTATAAAACTATAAAATGAAAAAACAAGATATGATTGTCAACAGGCAGATAATTCTCGTGCGGTCGGGCATGAAAGTCGCCGGTCGGCAGGTGGCGACCGGCGGGTCAAAGCACTGAGGTTGGCGGCGAGTCGAACGGCAGCGTGCAGGTTTGCGGTCGGCTGATGAGGGATGGCTGCCGGGTGTAAAGGACAGCGGTCGGCTGACGAGGGTGGCGAGAAGAATGATGTTTAGAATAATGGAGGTTTTAGGGTTGAGTGAAAAGCCGGAAAGAAAAAATAAGAAAAGAAGAAAAATGAAGAAAAAAGGAAGCGTGCTGATTTTTCTGGGAGTGCTGTGCATCATTGCCGCTATGGCATTATTTCTCTATAATATGTATGCGGACAAGACAGCAGGTGATGCGTCAGACGGTATACTTTCATCTCTCGAAAATACGATGGATGACAATTCAGATGCCTGGAAAGGGACGACTGTCGATCCTGATGACGCCGCCGATATGTCGCTTCCGTCGGCTGAGATAGACGGCATAAAGTACATTGGCAGGCTTACTGTTCCTGATTTGGGGCTTAAGCTTCCGGTAGCAGCCGAGTGGAGTTATAAGACTTTAAAAAAATCACCGTGTGTATATACAGGTTCCGTGTATACGGGAGATCTTGTCATCTGTGCACACAATTATGCGAGGCATTTTGGACGCCTGAAGAGCCTTAAGCAGGGCGCTAAGGTCGTATTTACCGACCTTGACGGAAATGATTATACTTATAAGGTCACGTCTCTTGAGACTGTGATGCCTAAAGCGATAGATACGATGATTACAGGCGATGACTGGGATCTCACGCTTTTTACGTGCACGATAGGCGGAAGGACGCGTATCGCAGTGAGGTGCGAGAGGATTGACGAGTAGAAAATATAAAGAAAAACAATAACAATAGTGAAAAGAAAACTATGATAATAGCGAAAAAACAATGATGACAGTGATAAAAGATGACAATAGGGGAATGAAAACGATGATAATAGCAGTTACATATGACAACGGAAATGTTCATCAGCATTTCGGACAGGCGAAATGCGTAAAATTCTATGAGGCAGAAGACGGCGAAATCAAATCGTCGGAAATTGTGCAGATGCCTGCGGCGGGCCACGGATTCATAGCATCGGTGCTGTTTAAGCATTTTACTGATACGTTGATCTGCGGACATATAAGGAGCAATGCCGCAGGAGGACTCAGCGTATCGGGGATAGAGCTGATCGCGGGTGCGTCAGGTGACGCCGACGAGGCTGTGAAGTCATATCTTTTGGGCAGTCTTAAGCATGACCCGGAAGGTCTTGATGACACAGAAGTTTGCGCACATGATCCGGAATAAGTAAGGACAGCAGGCTGCACATGCGAAAACTGTAAGGCGCCGCATGCAGGTATGATAAGGCCGTGCGTGCAGGTAATAGTAAGGCCGTGCGTGAATTGTAAGGCCGTGCGTGAATAGTAAGGCCGTGCGTGCAGGTTGAGATGAGACGGCATATGAAAACGTTCGTATAAACAATATTCGCCTACACAATATCAGCAAAACAATTAAAGCAAATTATCAAAAAACCGAAATAATTATTGCAAAAATCGCATACTATGTAGAAATCCTTTTGACAAATGCTATAATAGGGTAGGTCATGTTTTTGTCAGTTATTTCATAAGATGTTTTAGAAAAGAGGTATGCGAATGTTAAATACTACATCAAACGCTGTGCTTGATTGCGCACAGGAATTTTATCCGGAACTCACAGTTGTTTCAGAAAATGATCACAGCAGCTTGGTTGAGGAATTTTTGATGATTTCTCTGTCAGAAGAAAAGAATAACATAATTCCGATGCATATTTGGGAAGCTGACAGTTTGGATGAAAATCACGAGTGGCTTATTAAAGAATTCCTTATGCTTTAATGAAGCTATCCGGGCATCACAGGTTTATTGCGCTTGTTTATAGTTCGTTTGCTCCTTTCATTTGTTTAGCCTTGTATTTTGTCTTACCATTTTATATTCTTGACATTTTATATGCAGGCTGAATTTTCAAAAGATCCGGCGCAATATATAATTTGGCTTTGGTGACCGATAGAATAATTTCCCCGATAAGGGATGTTAAGTTAAGGAAAATTAAGTTAAGCACCGTGCAC
>CAVCIY010000162.1:0-2313 GCA_963602445.1 Lachnospiraceae bacterium
GCTGCGGAGAGCAAAGACACTGGCATTTGGCATATGAAATTTAAAAGAATGTGAGATGGAAGATTATGAAGTTTACGAAGATGCATGGTCTCGGCAATGACTATCTGTATGTCTACGGCGAAGTGCCGGAAAATATTGCCGAGCTTTCACAAAAACTGTCCGAGAGGCATTTTGGCGCAGGATCGGACGGAATGATCTATATTTGCAAGTCGGATAAAGCTGATTTTAAGATGAGGATTTTCAATGCCGACGGCAGTGAAGCGAAGATGTGCGGAAACGGTATCAGGTGCGTGGGAAAATATGTTTATGACAAGGGATATACCGACAAGGAATTCCTCAGCGTTGAGACGCTGTCAGGCATCAAATATCTGACGCTGCACATTGTAAACGGTAAGGTTGAGACGGTTTCTGTCGATATGGGCAAAGCCGAAGCTAAGGAGCCCGTAACCATTACTGTAGACGGATTTGAAGGCAAAGTGGCATTTATCCCTGTGTCTGTTGGAAATCCGCACGCAGTCATTTTTGTGGATGATATCGAAAAAGCGCCGCTTCTTACACTCGGCCCGAAGATTGAGCATCATCCGTGCTTTCCGGACGGTGTAAACGTAGAATTCGTGGAAGTGATTGACAGCAAGACGCTTCGCATGCGCGTCTGGGAGCGCGGCAGCGGTGTCACTATGGCATGCGGAACAGGTGCGTGCGCTTCGGTTATGGCAGCTGTTTTCACGAAACGCTGTCATTATGACGAAACCATTTCAGTAATGCTTGACGGAGGCAAGCTCGAGATCCTGATCAACTCAGAAAACGATGTCAGGATGACGGGCCCGGCACAGACTATATATGAAGGAGAAACAGAGATATGCTAAAACCAAACAAGAGATACAATGACCTGAAGGACAGCTACTTATTCAATACCATTTATCGCAAGACAAACGAATATCTTGAAGCACATCCCGGCGAGGAAGTATTCAGGATGGGAGTAGGCGATGTGTCGCTTCCACTGTGCAGTGCAGTCATAGAGGCACTTCACAAGGCGGTTGACGACCAGGCAGACGCCAAGACATTTCACGGATATATGCCGGAAAAGGGTGATCCGGAGCTTCGCCGCGCCATCGAGAACTATTACCGCGGGATGGGGACAGCGATAACAGAGGATGAGATTTTCGTATCGAGCGGTGCCTGTGACGAGCTCGGAGACCTCCTGGAGATCTTCGATCAGGACAACACCGTAATGGTAATCGAGCCGGCATATCCCGAATATGTTGATATAAATATCCTCACGGGAAGAAAGGTCCTCCACCTGGCGTCCGGCGAGGAGAACAACTTCCTGCCGGAACCGAGCAAGGAAGCGGCAGCCGATATCATATATATCTGCTCGCCAAACAATCCTACCGGCGCGGCATTTAACCGCAGTCAGCTGAAGGCCTGGGTAGATTTCGCAAATGAGATAGGCGCCGTTATCATGTATGATGCCGCATATGAAATATTCATAGAGGATGATGACGTTCCGCACAGCATTTATGAAGTAGAGGGTGCAGACAGATGCGCTATCGAAATATGCTCTCTCTCTAAGACTGCAGGCTTTACGGGAACACGTCTCGGATATACTGTTGTTCCGAAAAATCTTGTTTTCGGCGATATGAATCTGAATGAAATGTGGTCACGCAACCGTGAGACTCGTACAAATGGAGTGTCATATATTCTCCAAAAAGGTGCTTTGGCTGTATTTACGCCGGAGGGACAGAAGCAGATCCGCAAAAATATAAGCATATACAAGGAAAACGCTTCATATTTTATGGAGGCTCTCGATGAAGCAGGCATTTGGTATACAGGCGGCAAGAATTCTCCGTATATCTGGATGAAGTGCCCTGAAGGCATGACTGGGTGGGAGTTCTTTGATTACCTGTTAAATGAAATACAAGTGGTAGGCATCCCGGGCGACGGATTCGGCGACTGCGGAAAGGGTTATTTCCGTTTCTCCACATTCGGCAGCCCGGAAGACACGAAGGAAGCCGCAAACCGCCTGTGCAAACTCTTGAAAAAGTAGGCTTGGCGTTCAATAAATTTTACCTATCAAAATCCGGAAAATTCAAAAACTCTGTGTGGGAGCCTAATGCCCCACACAGAGTTTTTTGCGTTGTTTGTATGTCTGTGATCCATCGCACCGCAATAACAGTTATGCCAATGCATGGTCGTTTATTGTGAATGTCATTTATGCTCTATATCGTTAGATGCTGCACATGTCGTTAAATGCTGCACATGTCGTTAGATGCTGATATCCGACTGAATTTAGATATTTAATTTATAATTCGA
>CAVCIY010000163.1:0-2288 GCA_963602445.1 Lachnospiraceae bacterium
GCTGTAAACATACTCACCACCTCATTTCCTGCTCAGCCACCATCTGAGCCCGAAGCTTTTCTTTTCCTATCTCAAAGCGTTTCTTTAACTCCTTCATCTCCCGTTCCATAAGCTCTGACTCTGCAGCCGCTAAAGCTTTCCTCTCGGCATCCGGTATAATCGTGAGCTTTCCGTCCTCGCAGCTGATGGAAATATAGTCTCCGATTTTAAACCCAAGTTCTTCCAGCCATTTACCCTTCAGCATAATCGTAGGTGTTTCCCGGTACCGATAACCTGACTGTCCATAAACCTTGATACTTCTTTTTTTTGCCATTATGATTTCCTCCATTCGTGATTGTCGTTGATTGTCTGTTGCTCTCCGTCATCACTTATGCCGAATCATAGGCCTCACCTCCCTTAACGCACGAAGAGCCGCCAATGCCATTTGCATCAGCAGCTCTTATGCTTAGTTCGGTGTTTTGTTTTAGTCCTGATTCTTCTTAGAATCTTTGATACGATAGTAGTCTTCCAGATCCACGTCGATCTTCACTTTCGTATCGGGTTTTCGGTTGCTCAAGAGGCACACGGTCTCCACATGGCTTGTATGGCAAAATTGGTCGACTTGGCGGATGCGGCTGATGCTGTAACCGCTGTCGGCTGTCAGATATTTGAGGTCGCGCATGAGTGTGCCCGGGTCGCACGATACGTAAATTATCTTGTCCGGCGCAGCCTCCGTTACCGCGTCGAGAAGCTCCTTCCTGCACCCGGCTCTCGGCGGATCCATTATAATGATGTCGGCTGACTTCTCATTACGTGTCTTTTCAATCAGCGGAACAATCTCTTCCTCTGCCTTGCCATTTATAAATTGTATATTTACAATGCCGTTGATGACTGCATTGCGATTTGCGTCGATCACAGCACTCTTAACCGACTCGATACCCCATACATAACGGGCATTTTGCGCGCAATAAAGGCCGATAGTCCCCACTCCGCAATAAAGGTCAAAGACGACTTCGTCTCCGGTAAGCTCCGCAAATTCGAGCACAGTCTCGTACAGCTTCTCCATCTGTGCAGGATTTACCTGATAAAAAGACGTCGGCGAAATCTCAAATGTAAGCCCCGCAGCTTCGTCCGTTATCGTCCTTGAGCCGTAAAGCACCTCGATGTCCGCACTCGGCTCCTTCAGGGTTTTGTTTGAATTGTGGATAATGACAAGGCTCTTAAGCTCGTACCAGTTTTCCTGATATTCGAGCCCGTCGATAATGTCATAATCAAGCTCTCCGTCCGGCGTACAGATATCGTCAAACCCTTCCTTGGCGGCAGCCTCCCTGAGGCGCGCAACCACACCGTCATTTAGTGAATCGATTGCATTAAACATAAGCTCTATAAGAAGGTTCTTCTTCGGAACCTTTTTCCCGTTTATAATAAGGCTCACCATCACCTCACGCGTCGCAAAACCCGTGCGGACGTTCATCTGGCGAAGTCTGCCCTTACGGCTTTTTTCATCATAGACAGAAATGCCGCTCTGCTTTATATACTGCCTGAGTGCCATGGCAGCCATATCTGCCGGCTCCGCCTGAATCAAACACTCTTCGCACTCGACAATATTGCGGCTGTGACTGTCATAAAATCCCACTCTCGGCCGCTCGGAATTGCGCACACTGTCATTCTTTCCGACAATCGCCCTGCCGGCATAGACGGCATATTGGGCATTATTCCTATAACGCCACGGCTCTTCAGCCCCGATAATAGGCTCCGGCACCGGTGCCTCCCCGCCGTAAAGCCTCTCAAGCTTGTCGCGAAGCTGCTTTTCCTTCAATCTCAGCTGCGACTCGTATGTCATATTTTGCATGGTGCATCCGCCGCATTTGTCGAAATATCCGCACTTCGGCTCAATTCTGTCACCGGATTTCAAAACAAATTCCAGCACGCGCCCCTTAGCGGAATTTTTCTTCATACCGATAATCTCAGTGCGCACGACATCACCCGGAACAGTTCCCGGAACGAACACGACAACACCCTCGGCACGTCCGATTCCCTCGCCTGCGGTACTGACATCTATAATTTCTATATCATAAACATTTCCCTTTTCAAACATGTAATATTCTCCTTCAGTCATGCAGACTACACGGCAACTCGCATCTTCCGCCGCGAAGCATCCGCATCAGCACTTGCCCCGGCGCCCGACTCTCCGGCAAAACCGACTCTGCTCCTCACGAGCCGCTCCGCTTCCCGACTCTCCAACGCCCGGCTCCGGCAAAACGACCTCCGCTCCTCACGAGCCGCTCCGCTTCCCGACTCTCCAGCGC
>CAVCIY010000164.1:0-2267 GCA_963602445.1 Lachnospiraceae bacterium
CGTCTTCGCATTCTGCGCAATCACCGGAAGGTTCGCATTTCCAACCTTCGCCGCCGTCTTCGCATTCTGCGCAATCACCGGAAGGTTCGCATTTCCAACCTTCGCCGCCAAAGCACAATTCTTCCGCCAACTCATCGTAAAATGCCCTGATCTCAGCCTCCAGTGCGTCAAAATATCCCGACTGCACTTCAGCCGGGCAGCCGGGATATGAATTAAAATCACAGTAGATACATTTCTTTACACAAAACGGGATATGAATGTATAATCCTGCTCTTTTCATATTATTTGCCCTCGTCATACTTAAGAACGGCAGTGAATGCCTCCTGCGGCACCTCAACCTTTCCGAACTGCCGCATCCGCTTCTTGCCTTCCTTTTGCTTTTCGAGAAGCTTTTTCTTACGGGAAATATCGCCGCCGTAGCATTTTGCGAGCACGTCCTTTCGAAGAGCCTTTACAGTCTCTCTTGCAATGACCTTCTGACCGATAGCAGCCTGAATAGGTACCTCGAATTGGTGCGACGGAATGATTTCTTTCAGCTTAGAGCATACAAATCTGCCTCTGTCATAAGCTTCGCTCTCGTGAACAATCATGGAAAATGCATCAACAAGCTCCTTGTTTAGAAGAATGTCAAGCTTTACAAGAGTTGATTTCTCATATCTGTCAAATTCATAATCAAGTGACCCGTATCCTCTCGTCTTTGACTTAAGTGCATCAAAGAAGTCATAAATAACTTCATTTAGAGGAAGCTCATAATTCAGTGATACTCTCGTCTCTGTTATATATTCCATATGAAGCATTTTGCCGCGTCTTTGCTGGCAAAGTTCCATTATCGTTCCCACATAATCCTTCGGGAGCATAATATTTGCCTTTACAATAGGCTCCTCGATGTGGTCAATTTCTGCCACAGGCGGGAGGTTTGAAGGATTTTGAACCATTATAGTATTTCCGTCAAGCATTACGACTTTATATATTACGCTCGGAGAAGTCGTGATAACCGCAAGCTCGAACTCTCTTTCGAGTCTTTCGATGATAATCTCCATGTGAAGAAGTCCGAGGAATCCGCATCTGAAGCCAAATCCGAGAGCAGCTGAATTTTCCGGTTCAAAATGAAATGCTGCGTCATTTACCTGAAGCTTTTCGAGTGCGTCCTTGACACTCTCATATTTTTCGCCTTCACCCGGGTAGACGCCGCAATAGACCATCGGTGTCGAGGCTTTGTATCCCGGAAGCTTTTCTGCAGCCGGTCTGTCAGCTATCGTAATGGTATCACCTACCGTAGCGTCCCTCACCTGCTTGATGCTTCCGCAAATATATCCAACCTCGCCTGCGCGAAGCTCCTTCGTCGGAACAGGAGATGGAGCATATACGCCAACCTCAGTAACCTCATAATTTTTTTCGGCATTCATCAGCCTTATAATATCGCCCTTTTTGACGCGGCCGTCAAAAATTCTGGTATAAATGACAACACCTTTATAATTGTCATAATACGAGTCAAAAATGAGAGCCTTTAATGGAGCATTTACATCACCTTCAGGTGCAGGAACGTTCTTCACGATATCTTCGAGAACAGCCTCAATATTTATGCCCTCCTTCGCAGAAATAAGCGGAGCCTCTGAAGCATCTATCCCGATAATGTCCTCTACTTCCATCTTCACTTCTTCCGGACGCGCACTCGGCAAGTCAATTTTATTCACCACAGGAAGAATCTCAAGATCTTCATCAAGAGCCAGATAAACATTTGCGAGCGTCTGTGCCTCAACGCCCTGAGTCGCATCAACTATAAGAACTGCCCCTTCACAGGCAGCAAGGCTTCTTGAAACCTCATAATTAAAGTCCACATGTCCCGGTGTGTCTATCAGATTCAGAATATATTCATTGCCGTCCTTCGCTTTGTATGTAAGGCGAGTCGTCTGCAGCTTTATAGTAATGCCTCGTTCTCTCTCAAGATCCATATTGTCAAGATATTGTGCTTTCATATCTCTCTGAGCCACAAGCCCCGTCTTTTCGATAAGACGATCGGCAAGCGTTGACTTTCCGTGATCTATATGGGCTATTATGCTAAAGTTTCTTATATAATTTTGATAAGAATCCATCCATAGTCCTCCTACTGCCATATATTTATGGTTAATATTTCTAACTTTGCGGTTATTCTTATTATTTTATCATTTATCCGCAGCTACTTCAACCGCAAGACAAGCTATTGAAAATTGAAAATTGTGCACCGTCCCGAGTCGTCGGATCTTGCGCAGCCTTTTTGATTGCCGAAA
>CAVCIY010000165.1:0-2264 GCA_963602445.1 Lachnospiraceae bacterium
GCGCTACGCAAAATATAAGGGCACAGATGTATCCGCAAGTGAGGACGCCTCCGCAGGCACAAATGTTTCCTCAGGTGAGGTTGCCTCCGCAGACGCAAATGACTCCGCAAGCACAAATGTCTCAACAAGCGAGGGTACTTCCTCAAGCGAGAACGCAAATATCTCGGATTATAACGATTACAATGATATAAGCTCATACGCCGTGTCTGCTATGCAGTGGGCGCTTGAAAAAGGCATAATCAATGGCACAGGCGACAGCATTTTGAAGCCGCTGGGCACAGCTACCCGCGCCCAGACCGCAGCCATGATACAGAGATTTTGTAAATAACGGATGATTTGCGGAAAACACGCAATCCATACGGCACAAGACAATGCAGCCGGGCACTCTTCTTAAGAAGAGTGCCCGGTTTTGCACATTTTTGCCCGGTCTTGCTCATCTTGCTCATCTTACTCATCTTACGGCAGATGCTGCCCGGCTTTGCTCATTTTTGTTCGGCATATTCATAAAAAAGTTGATATAAATTCCTTATCGGAGTATAATCATTTAGGAATTAAGTGATTTATGTTAAAAAAACTGAAACTATTACGATACGATATCACTCAAGCAAGTTGTTATATAGACAAGAATGTTATCAATCATTGGTATTAAATTTTACAATGAAAGAAATCATTTGAAAGCGACCTTTTTAAATGATTTTCTCGCAGTAGATTTATGCTGATGTAAGATAAATACAGGCAGTGTACTTGTGAGATGAAAGTCACAAGCACATCGCTGGAAAAAATGTTTTAGAAAAGACGGCTGGGTAATGTCAGTCGCAAAAAAAAGGAGGTAAAAGATGATTCTAAAAAGAACGAGCAGAGTCATACTCGCTGTTGTAATAGCAGTGAGTGCAATGGCTGTGCCTACGTTCGCTGTGTCTGAAGCGTCAAACATTACAGATGATTGGGACGGTACGGCAGATACAAGCTGGTACACATCCTCAGGAACTGTATTTAACATGGACAGCGCAGAAGATCTTGCCGGGCTTGCTTCACTTGTGAACAGTGGGACAAACTTTACAGGCAAGACTGTAAATCTTACAGTAAATGTAAGGCTCAACACGACAGCGGCTACAGGTGTTACATCCGGTCAAAGAGAATGGACGCCTATAGGAGGAGCTGCCGCCGGATACAGCTTCAAGGGGACTTTTGACGGCAACGACAATACAATCTCCAACATTTATTACAATCACACAGACGGATCTTACAGCAAGGGCAATAGCGTGAAAAACAATATTGGCTTATTCGGCAAGGTTGAAGAAGGTGCGACTGTAAAAAATGTAAAGCTTGTCGGCGGATATGTTGCGGCTCAGAGATCAGTAGGCTCAGTCGCAGGCAAAAGCTGGGGCACTGTCGATAATTGTACAAGCAGTGTGATTGTTTATGGCACAGAGACTAAGGGCACAGGTGGTCTGGTAGGTGCGAACTGGGTAAATACAGCCTCAAATCCACCGGTAATAAAGAATTGCTCATATAGCGGAACCGTGACAAGCGCATCAAGCAATGGCAGTGTTGGCGGCATCGCAGGCGAAAATGAAGGCGCTGTATACAACTGTTACAATACGGGTTCAGTTAATGGTTCGTATAATGTCGGCGGCATTGTAGGAAGTAACCAAAATAATATAAACCAAAACTCAGGAACATTAGTATATGGTTCTGTAGCTAATTGTTACAATACCGGAACGATTGCCGGCGGAACATATGCGGGCGGTATAGCAGGTTACTGTAATTATTCAGTTCAGAACTGTTACAATATAGGTACAGTTACAGGTACAAACGCAGGTGCCATCATAGGTCAGCTGACAGGCAGCGGAAATGTGGTGTCTGTTTATTATCTGACTGGCACATCTGCAGTTGCTACCGGTGCGACTTCGGGTACGTTGTCCGTATCACCGATTGTTAGAAAATCTGATTTGAAGGATTCTTTAAACTTATGGATACAATCAGGTTCAGTATATTCGACATGGACAACATCATCAAATGTAAATAATGGTTATCCATACTTTGCATAAAAGATACATATAACTTATAGTAGTTGATAGAAAAGATATTTAATAGAATGATGAAAAATAAAGTAAAAAATATATTGTTGATTTTGTTATCAATAATATGTGTAATTTCGATGATACCGATTAACTGTTTTGCTGACGCTTCGAACAGTACAAATACAGTAACAGCAACATTCAAGGGTGATTGTGTATACGGAGTAAGGTATTTGATAATAG
>CAVCIY010000166.1:0-2260 GCA_963602445.1 Lachnospiraceae bacterium
ATCTTTAGAATCATCTGCAGGCCCGACGTCTTCCGCAGCTCCGTCAGTTCCACCGGTACTGATTTTTCCGGCACCGCCGCCGGCTGCTGTATTTCCGGCATCTCCGGTCTCTCCGGTATCTGCGGCATTTGCACTGTCTGCAGCATCGGCAGCCTTCGAATCTACGACCGCATTTTCTGATTTCGACCCAACATAAGCATCCTTGGATTTGCCGGAACTTATGCCTTTTTCTTCATTTTTACCGGCTTTCTTAGACGGGTTCACATTCTTAAGTCCTTTTTTATTCTCTGACCTTTTGCCTGCTTTTCCGTGCTTTTTTCTCGCCTGTTTTTCACCTTTAGAGGAACTATTTTTTTCTTTTTTATCACCCTTGATATTGTCATCAATAGGATTTTCTTGCGTCGGCTGCTCGTCATTATTCAGAGTTTCAATATTTTCTGCCAAGACGATACCTCCTTCGTCACAAATTTCTTTTTATCGAAATCATCTATCACAAATTTCTGTATTTTTCCAGAATCTTTTTTTCTTCCTTTGTAAAAATATGCTCACTTGCAAGGAATGTCTTCCACAGATCGGGTCTTCTTTTTTTCGTGATCTCACATGCTTTCTCAAACTTCCATAAGTGAATAAGCTTGTGATTTCCTGACAGAAGAACCTCCGGAACTTCCATTCCTTCATACTCCTGCGGTTTCGTATACTGAGGATACTCTATAAGCCCAGAATATACGGATTCCTCAGAATGTGATTCTGAATTTCCGAGAACTTCCGGAACCATGCGTGCGACTGCGTCGATCACGACCATTGCCGCAAGCTCGCCCCCGGTCAAAATATAATCACCTATAGAAACCTCTTCCGGATGCCAGTAATCGATGATTCTCTCGTCGATTCCTTCATAATGTCCGCACAGGAAGACAAGATTTTCTTCTTCTGCAAGCTCTACAACAAGTTCCTTGTCAAGAATCCTCCCCCTCGGTGACATATAAATAATCCTTTTTTTTTCGGCTCCTACACTTCTGAGTGCGTCAAATACAGGCTGTGCAGACATAACCATGCCCGCGCCGCCCCCGTAAGGAGTATCATCAGTCTTCTTGTGTCTGTTTTGAGTATAGTCTCTGATATTTACGGCATTTATGCTCAGTATGCCGCTTTTACACGCTCTTCCGAGTATGCTCGCTTCCGCGATGGGAGTTATCATCTCCGGAAAAAGCGTCAGCACGTCTATATTCAAAGCTCTCAGACCTCCTCCATTTCCTCGCCGAACAAACCTTCTATAAGTTTTATCTTCATTATACCATGTTTTATATCAATATTTGTAATGAATTCGTGAACAGCCGGTATAAGATGTGTATTTCCATTTTCATCTGTAATCTCGTAAAGGTCCTGCGATGTATTTTGAATGACATCACTGACTCTTCCGAGATGGCGTCCGTCTTCTTCATATGCTTCAAGTCCTATAAGGTCAAATATGAAATATTCATCCTCATCCAGCTCTCTGAGATTTTTTCTGTCAATCTTAAGATAGCTGCCTCTTGCCGCTTCCGCGGCATTTCTGTCAGCGATCTCTTCGAACTTGATAATAACCATATTTTTCTGATATCTGACTTTTTCGATCGTCATCCATTCGCCGGATGCATATACACCCTCGAGTTCTTCAAATCTCTCGGGATAGTCCGTATAAGGATATACCTTCACTTCACCCTTAATCCCAACGGCCGACACGATTTTGCCAACCTTTATGCGTTCTGAATCTATGTCTTTTCTTTTGTCCATATATTACTATAAAATGCCTGACATTCACTATTCTCTTTGCCGCGCTTAGCGGCACTTTTTTCTTCATATGCCGCAGCAGCAGCAGATTATTTCCTGCCCCGTCTTGCGGCACTCTTTTACTCACCTGCCGCACTTTGCGGCACTTTTTTATGAAATTCAAGAACAAAAACGCAGACCATGCCAGCCTGCGTTTTTAAAGTTCGAGCCTGATACCCTTACTGAACGATTTCGACTACGACCTTCTTGCTTTCTTTAGTCGCCGCAGCACGAACTACTGTTCTGAGAGCTTTCGCTATACGTCCCTGCTTACCGATGACTTTACCCATGTCATCCGCATCAACTCTCAACTGAATAGTAATCATCTGTTTTCCTTCAGTTTCGGTCACTACAACTGCATCAGGATTGTCTACAAGTGACTTTGCGATTACTTCAACTAACTGTACCACGCCATTCACCACTCTTACGCAATAATCCCGGACTTCTTAAGAAG
>CAVCIY010000167.1:0-2260 GCA_963602445.1 Lachnospiraceae bacterium
GGCACAGCTACCCGCGCCCAGACCGCAGCCATGATACAGAGATTTTGTAAATAACAAAAATAAACCGCCATTTGATAATTTGACGAAAACAGACCGATGAAATCCGCAATGTACTACTGCTATCGGATTTCTCGTAATGCTAAATCTGCAAATCCGGTACTGCTACCCGGTACTGTGATTCCGGCGTGAAGATTACACAGGAAAAGGAGATGATCAAGTAATGAAGAAAAAAATAATGAGTATGTTTCTTACTTTTTGCATGGCTCTGACATTTTCGACATCGGCGCTGACGATTTCGACATTCGCCGATACGGTCGTATATGCGAAAAGTCAGGACGGCAAAACCGAGTACACCAGTATTGATTCTGCATGGGAAGCCGTTGAAAAGGGCGTTACTGTCGTCATGCAGCACGACTGGACCACTTCAGACAGACTTGTGCTTGACGATGACGAGACAGGTACTATATACATGAACGGCTACAAGATAGAAAGACACCTGTCGAATAAGTCGTCTGACGGCGAGGTCATTTACCTCGATGACGACTCTAAGCTCACCCTCAGGGGCTGCAACTCAAACGGCATCAATAAAACGGAGTCAACCTTCAAAGTCAACAACTTAGAAGAAGTCGGCACTGTCACAAGCGGCGGTCTTATCACCGGCGGCTGGAGCACCAACGGTGCGGGCGGCATCCACATGAAGGATGAGTCAAAGCTTATTCTAGATAATGTTGCCGTCAGCGGAAACAAAGCATCAGATGATTACGGTGGCGGCGTAAATATGAATAATTCCGGCTGCAGTCTCACTCTGAAAAACGGCGCATTCGTATCATATAACTACGCGAAATACGGCGGCGGCGTTTATGCAGCCTCAAGTAACTGCACTATCACCATGTCAGACGCCAGCAAAATAGAACACAACTACTCGGTTAAAGACGGCGGAGGTATATATTCCAACGGAAGTCAGACCACCGTCAATATGACCGGCGGCTCGTCCATTTGCCACAACACAGCCAAAGTGCGCGGCGGCGGATACTTTGCCGGGTATTCCTACGGCACTATAAAATCATCTGATAAGACTGGCGAGATATCTTACAATACCGCAGGCAAATACGGCGGCGCTATTTATATCGAACAGGCAAAATTTCACTCAAACGAAAATAGCATAAGCGGCATTACCTTTGCCGGCAACACTGCTGTCAATGATGCTGGCGCCATCTTCCTCGGCCAGGAATATACAACCATCAGCGACTGCGTAATGACAGGAAACAGCGCAACGTCTTCTGACTCGGTCGGCGGTGCTATTGCGAATTTTAATGACAACAACGTCATACAAAACTGTACCATTACAGGAAACTCTGCGTTTTACAGGGGTGGAGGCGTATATATTGGCCAAATATATGACATTACCCTAAAATATAAAGTTATAATAAAGAACAACATCTGCACGCAAGAAAATAAACCTGATGATTTGTTTCTCGCATATTTAGACAGCACGACATCCTCGTATGTTATTGGTGCACCGGGAGGCGACTCCGAAATAGGTATTCGTACGAGTGCCAGTGAGACGAGAAAAGTTGGCGAGGATGCTATTTTTGACGAGAAAATGTTTTTCTCAGATGAAAAGGGCTTCTACATACATTCTGATATCAGCGAAAAAGAACTCTATATCGTCAAGCAGGACAACTGCTCTTATCCTGTCACGGTAAACGGCAAGCTGCAGGGATATTATAATGACACTGCTAAGCTTACTATTGAAGACACATCAGTTCCTGAGGGAAAGGTGTTTAAGCAGTGGACAGGCAATGTATCCGCACTCGACAGCGCTTCAAACAAAGTTGCTGCAGTTTCAATGAAAGACAGAAAGGCTTTATCATTCACATCCGAATATATAACTCCGGCATCGACTTTTACACTCACTGTTGCTAAACCTGCTGCAGGCAAAGAACTGCCGACAACAGGCATACTCAGCTGGGCCGGCGATGACGATGGCGATGCTAATGCGGAAAAATCGCTTACAGTTCCGATTTACTGGCTGACTCAAAACGGTGACACAACTCAGACCGTTACCGGCAAGGCGGATTATGCGACAGGATACTGCGTTGCTGCGCAGATTAAAGAGGACAAGTCAAATGACCTTCTCTTTGGAAGCAGCATAACGGGAAAAGTGGTTTACACCGGAACAGACGGCACCGGAACGGACGGCAAGGATCAGACAAACAAGGTATATGTGAACTCCGAACGCACGCTGTATATGTACGGA
>CAVCIY010000168.1:0-2230 GCA_963602445.1 Lachnospiraceae bacterium
TGATACAGACGATGTCGTTCAGACAATCTGAAACAGGCGATGTCGTTCAGACAATCTGATACAGACGATGTCGTTCAGACAATCTGAAACAGGCGATGTCGTTCAGACAATTTGATACAGACGATGTCGTTCAGATAATCTGATACAGATGATTTAATTTGGCTGAAACAATCGAAAAATGCGGCGGTGTTGTTGTATTTCCGTGCCGCCGCATTTTTGTGTATGCAAAATTGACAAACAAAAATTGACAAACAAAAGAGGCTTATACTATATGGAAAGTTTAAGAAATGTAATCGAGTATACAAGCGTAAAGCAGGGAACAAGAGCAGGCGATGTAAGAAGTCTGTGCAAGCAGGCTAAGCTGAACAATTTCCGCGCTGTGTGCGTAAATTCAGGATTTATAAGATTCTGCTATGAAGAACTCAGAAAAAATCCTGAGATCATCATGGTTTCCACAGCGGGATTTCCTACGGGCGGCGGTTCATTAAAGGCAAAGGTTTATGAAGCAATTTTCGCTGCCGAAGAAGGAGCTAAGGAAATCGATTATATGCTGAATATCGGATTTCTTAAGGAACGTAAAGATAAGGAAGTTCGAGATGAAATCAAGAGCGTAGTGAGAAATACAAAGGGTCTTGCGGATGTAAAGATCATTATCGAAGCTCCTGTACTTACTCCGGAAGAAATCGTAAGAGCATGCACTATCGCTGCTGAAGAGGGTGCCGCATTTATCAAGACAGCTACAGGATTTAACGGCGACACTACTACGGATATGGTAAAACTCATCAAAAAGACAGTCGGAAAGCAGTGCAAGATAAAGGCTGCGGGCGGCATCAGAGATGAGGAAACCGTAAAAGCCATGCTCAGAGCCGGTGCAGATACTATCGGCACAAGCACATTAATTGAATTTGATGATTAGTTTAATTGAATTTGATGGTTTAAAAATATATTCAAATAAAAATATAATTCAAATAAAAATGCATCACACTTCAACATGTGGAATCTGAAGTGTGATGCTTCTCTTTTTGCTAAATTTGGTAAAAACTAATCTGATTTTTTGCTAAATTTGGTAAAAACTAATCTGAAATTGATGATGCCTGTCCTGAAATTTCAGCAATGCACTTTCTGCAGATATTCTTTCCTCTTACCTGAATGATGTCTTTTGCGTCACCGCAGAAGATGCATGCAGGCAGATATTTTTTGAGGATGATAGAATCTTCATCTACATAGATTTCTATAGGATCTTCATGTGTAATGCTGAGAGTTCTTCTCAATTCGATAGGCAGTACGATTCTGCCGAGTTCGTCAACTTTTCTTACGATACCTGTAGCTTTCATAGCAGCTCCCCTTCTTGATTCGGTTTTAATGGTAACTAAGCGCCCAATATGCTCCACTCAGTCTTAAAAAATAAACCAGTAAATATATCAACCGGTGTCATCAGACAGTTATTTGCTGCTGAAAAGATTTTTCAATGACACAATTGCGCTGACGATACTGACGATTGCTTTAAAAGAACTGGTATTTTGCGAAATAAATTCTGCCATGTCTGTGGAAGACTCCGCAAGTGAGTTTACCGTTTCTTCGATATTTTTTGTAGTATCGGCAAGAAGTCCTGAGACAGTTTCTGCGTCATTAAGAATTCTTTTTAGCGATTTCAGCACCGGAATAAGATTTCCTACTGCCGTAATGACATATATTAAAAGTATAACCGCACAAATTCCAATCAGGAAAAGCAGTGCGTCACCGATTGTAATGATATTATCCATAAGTCTCTCCTGACAGTAGTTAAACTGAAAACCAAATATATAATCCGTTTATACCCAATGTCAAAATTAATAATTCTCTGACATAATATTGTGGCATATTTTTTAAATTTATACAACTGTAAAAAAGTATAATTAAAACAATTTTCCATTTTGTGTAATATTAATGAAATAATAAGAATATCGATTGTCGCCGGCAATCTGATGAGAGCAGGATTTTTTTACATCAAGCGGCAGGCGAGCGTCCGGATTGTCGGGCGTGAAATTTTGGTGACATGTGACACGCGGCGAGGCGGCCGGGAGTTTAAAATTGTGACGGCACGCAGCAGACGGCCGGGAGTTTAAAATTGTGACGGCACGCAGCAGACGGCAGTGTGTGATTATGCAATTTGTAATTGACGTTTGCCGAAAGAGGCTTATTGTTGTATAATAACAGTGTCGGTGTCGTAAGAATGTCGGCGTCGCAAGGA
>CAVCIY010000169.1:0-2201 GCA_963602445.1 Lachnospiraceae bacterium
TATTTTTAATCGTATGCCCTGTGCGCCCGCGCCGCGTCGAACTTACACGCTGCGTTTGCCGTCTAGTCCACTGCCTGCTGATTTACACGTTGCGTCTACGGTCTGACTCTCCGCCCGGCGTGCTTGCCGGCGTGTTTACCGACGCGTTTACCGATGTGTTTACACGTTGCGTCTACCGCATCGTTCTTCGTGTGACGCATTTACACATTGCATTCACCGTATCCTTCGCCGACCGGTATGCCTGTCGTGCTGCCAGACACATTTACTCTTCGTCCGAACGGTTGATTCCTACTACATAACCGCTGCCGGTATATCCCGGACCAAGGATGTTTACAGATTGTCCAACCTTTATCTTATATCCTCCCGTCGTCGTAATGTCCGAATCGCTTTCTGTACATTCCGCTTCGACGACAATCTCTGCCATATAAAGATCCGGAACTTCCGAAATGACATTGCTGCCGTCCGCGTCAATGCCATACTTTTCCATATGTGTCACTTCGAAGCTCTTTACATTTCCCATTGTATTCTTCTTAATTTTATCTGTAAGCTCGTCTCCCTGCTTTATAATGTCCGACGGGTCAGTCGTAAGATCGTTTAGCTCGATTGTATATTCGACTGTTTTGGTTTCGCCGCTGTCATTTGACGATCTGATTTTTATAAAGCAGACTCCGGCTGCAAGTGCGACAATGAGTATGACTATTATAATGTCAAAAAAGTTAAATGATATTTTTTTCGTTTTCTTATTTTCCATTTGTTTCTCCCGGATTTTCGTTTGTGCGAAATCTTTTTCCCGGCGCCCCGGCTCTCGTGTGCGCCGCCGTTTATTTTTCCCGGCGCCCCGGCTCTCGTGTGCGCCGCCGTTTATTTTTTCCGGCGCCCCGGCTCTTGCTTGCGCCGCCGTTTGTTTTTCTCGGCGCACCGGCTCTTGCTTGCGCCGCCGTTTGTTTTTCCCGGCGCCCCGGCTCCGTTATTTTCTGTTTACCAGATTTCTGTATACATTTTCGATATTTTCAGCGAAGATTTTTCCTGTAAATTTCTCTTCGTAGATGCGTTTTGAGCCGGCTCGCAGTCTGTCTGCGAGGGCTTTATCGTCGGCGAGCGCTCGCAGGCAGTCTGCGAGGGCGCCGGTGTCTCTTGCCGGGAAGACGTATCCGTTTTCTCCGTCTTCGATAAGAGCCGGATTTCCGCCGCAATCGCTTACAACGGACGGAATTCCGGCGCTCATGCCTTCTATTATCGAAAGGCTTGAGGCTTCGCTTTCAAACGAAGCATTCACCTGCACATCCATTATAGCAAGAATCCTTTCAATTTTGCTTATAAATCCTGCAAAAATTACAGTTCCTTCGGGGAGCTTTTTTTCAGCAACCAT
This sequence comes from Lachnospiraceae bacterium, assembly GCA_963602445.1. GTDB lineage: Bacteria > Bacillota > Clostridia > Peptostreptococcales > Anaerovoracaceae > Alangreenwoodia. The sequence goes on from CAVCIY010000169.1 coordinate 1,370, forward strand.
TTCAGAAACGCGAGCCTTGAAAGCATCCTCGTACGTGCCCGTTCCGGCTACCGCAAGCTTGATCTTGCGCCCCTCGGCGGCAAGGCTCGCAACAGCGTCAAGAATATCGTCATGTCCTTTATAAATCTCAATCCTGGCCATTATTCCGACTACAAAATCATCTGCGGATATCCCGTAAGATTTCCTTATCTGCAGACATTCCTCTTCACTCGGAAGAATGACAGGCTCAGTTCCGTTCATCATTGTGTCTATGTACTTGGCAGGAATCCCGCTCTCCACGAGATTGTCCCGCGTCGCATCTCCCACGGCGATGATACGGTCTGTATAATGCATATTTATCAGGTAATTTGCCCATTTTCCCGGTCCGTGCTTCATATAACCTTTTATCGGAAAAGCGCAATGCCTCGTATAAATTATTTTCTTGCCGCACTGCTTTGCCGCAATCCTTCCGGAAAGAGACCCATGCGTATGAACAATATCGGGATCGACATCCCTTATCAATAATTTTAGCTTACCTATCGCCTTTCTGTCAAACGAAGCATCTGCCATCGCATCCACCTCATAAACAGTCACGCCCTGCTCCCTGAGCGGTTCGATAAGCATACTGCCGACAGGCACCGCAGCCGACATATCAAAGTTTGTCCTGTCACGATACTTAGCATAATTGATCAGTACCTTCCCTGCCCCTCCGATATTTGTATCGCTTATAATATTAAGTACCTTTATCATAAAAAACCTCTTACGACTCCATTCCGCCGCCTGCTTCGCAAGCCTTCGCCTACGCCGCCACGCAAGCCTTCGCCTACGCCGCCACGCAAGCCTTCGCCCACGC
>CAVCIY010000170.1:0-2171 GCA_963602445.1 Lachnospiraceae bacterium
CGACACATGATGATCAGGCGGATGACACTCCGACACATGATGATCAGGCGGATGATACTCCGACACATGATACTCAGGCGGATGACACTCCGACACATGATACTCAGGCGGATGATGATAATAAGGAAAAGGCCTTTGCTGCGAGATATGAAGAACCAAGCAAGCGAAGCGAGCGCGAAAATGAGATTATCAAATATACCGAATCGCTTACAAATATGTGCGGCATAACTACCGTGACGCATATCAGAGATCAATGGAATTTGAATCATCCTCACGACAGCCTGTCACCGAACGCTATTATAAAGGCACTGAAGAAATCAGGAAGAGAAGACGGATTTTATCTGGAAGAACCGGTATTTGCCGTCACCAATCTTCTTGAAAGTGTAGAAAAGGGCAGAGAAGTTACAGAAAAATATGTCAGAGGAGAAGCCTACAGATATGCCTCTGAAGAGGAGATAGAAGCTTTTGAGGATGCTCCGCAGATAGACAATTCCGAAGAATATATTTATCTTCGCGCATATCTGGAAAGGGCTGCAGGTGAAGAGTCCGCGACTAGGCTTATCAATGAACTTTTCCTCCTTGCCATGCATGATCCTCAGGATGAAGAAATTATGACTGTCATTGAAAAATCAGGCGTGTCCGTGCCGGAAAATGAAAAGGATGCTCTGCTTTTGATGATAAGAGAGTGGATTTATTTCCTGCATATTTGGGCGTGTAAGGGATATATGCCAAGTGAACTTAAGGAAGAGAAACTTGAGGGAAGAAATTTCAGGCTGGAGAAAGGACATCGCTTCAAGAAGATTGCCAAGATGGGAAGAAACGAGCCTTGTCCGTGCTTGAGCGGAAGAAAGTTTAAGAGCTGCTGCATGAAAAAAATCAACAGCTTAAGTTGAAAACATAAAATTTGAGAAAAGTTAAATTATAAAATTTTCAAGACGGCTGCGGCCGTCTTTTTTTATGTTTTCGGGAGAGTGGAGGGCAAGTTTTTGAAGATGATTTTCCAAAAAATGTATTGACAAATCGGGGGGGGTAGTACAATTTAATTGGGTTCTGTTTGGCGGAAGTCTGAAGTGCAAGATGACAAGAATGTCAGATCAAGCGTCAGACGCAGTGGAGTGTCGAAATGGTCGAGGTTTCAAAACGAGTGCCAGCACGGTGGAGCGTCGAAGCTCTAAAGCGTTGAAGAATCAAAGTTCTACGGTGAACGAGGCAATGAGCGGCTAGACATTGTGGATTGTCATATCAATAAAAAAGTGAGCTATGGGAGGAGATTTTGGAGATGAAAAGAAAGTTATTTAACGGGTTAGTCGGCATTGTTTTGATGTTTGCTTTAACATTCGGAACGATTCTGGTTGCGAGTCAAAGTCGAATCGTTTCCGGTGCCGAGGAAACTGAAACAGCTGCGGAAGATTTTTCAGCATTGTCAGCAAGCTATGTGGAGCCTTTTGTTGATGTGTCGACTGATGCGTGGTATGCGAGTTATGTTGAGACAGCATGCGCGTATGAAGGGCTGATTTCAGGTACTGACGCCACGCATTTCAAACCTGCAAGCAATCTGACTTATGCGCAGGCTATTACTTTTGCAGCGAGAGTTAATCAATATTATTATGACGGCGAAATTACTTTGAGTAACGGCACGGGAACCGAGGCGTGGTATCAGCCGTATGTCGATTATTGCGAGGAAAACGGAATCATACGGGAGTCATACTCAAGTACCACTCTAAACAGCACGATTAAGAATCAGGATTTTGCCTACATATTTGCAAGGTCGCTCGGATATATCAACAGTAAGTCTGTCTTTGTCGATGACATGAAGGAAATAAATATTATCCCGGACAACAGGCTGCCGGATGTAAAGGCGACAAGTTCAAAATATTATGAGAGTATATATAAACTATATCGTGCAGGAATAACGCAAGGGAATGATTCCACAGGCACATTTGCGCCGTCAAAGTATATTAACCGCGCGAAGACTGCGGCAATTCTGGTAAGACTTCTGGATGAGGATGAAAGAGTTGATGCGCCGGAGGATATCGTTTCGCCTAACGTGACGATTGATAAGCTATCGTATTCGTTTGTTAATAGTGATGGGGAAGCCGGATTCGACTATGAAAGTGATGGTACCGGAATAGTTAAAAAAGGTAACTATTTTTACTATAAAGAATCTATTT
>CAVCIY010000171.1:0-2105 GCA_963602445.1 Lachnospiraceae bacterium
CCTATAAAAAACGGGCTCCCTTACTGCCGTATAGCCGAGTATATTCTCGACCGCTTGCGTAAAAGAAAGCCCTTTAACCTTTATGAGATAGTCCAGTGCCGACCTGCCGCCGATACCCTGCGAAAACCAGCACCACTTGCCGTTGCTGATTCTGAGTGAATCATGCTCTTTTGTGCAGTAGGTGCTGCCCGACACATGCACAAGCTCCTGCGGCTCATAGTTTCTGAGATAGGTCAAGAGATCCATCTCCTTTGCCTTTTGAATATCTGCCGCTTCAATATATCCCATACCGTCACCTCGCGTCTCTCTGTTCTCTGATGAAGTCCGCTCGGATAACGGCGTTGGCTCGGCAGGCAATGGTATCGCGGATATTTTCCATATGGTCGGTCTCACGCTTTTCAAAGTCCTTGAATACATCCGCAAGCGGACAAGGGGACTTTAGAAGTGCCTTGCACTGCTTATCCGTCAGATCGTTATATCCCATTGAAATGAGGATATCCTCACGAACGGTATATTCGTAGCTGTGGTGCAGAATTTCTTCGGGAGACATACTGAGCAGCCGGCCTCGGTATTTTTCCTGCTCTGCGAACATTTTCTGATACAGAGCGGCATTTAATTCTTCGTTTGTCATTTTCTAAAACTCCTTTGATTTTTATTTTCTGATAACGCGTTTGAACTTCAACGGACTGTTTTCTATATATTCTGTAATCAGATGATTTTCCGCTTTGGTTTCGGGGTACGCGGTTATCGAGATTGTTTTCTTGTTCCAGTCGAGAGTGTAGGTGTCCGCCGCCACATTCGTAATGTGATGCTCCGCGAGAAAATCTCTGAAAGCCTTCATCGCCTCAAGGTTATCCGACATAATCACATTGACATATGTTCTGTCGCGGGAGAGCTTCTCGCTCAAAACACACGCCAGCGCACAGCCTACGCCTCCGGCCAGAGATACAATGAGAATCGCCCAGTCGCTATCCGCCGAAACGATTCTCTTTGTCAGCCAATAATAGATGAAGTCGGAGAGCACCACAGAAACTGCGGCAAGCATCCACCGACTTCTTTGAATCAGTATTGTTTTTGTTGTACTCAGTGCGTTGTCCAGAACCTTTGCGAGGAACAGAAACGCACCTAAGATAAATGTGCTCACACTGTAAAATCACCTCCGAAACAGAAAAAGCCGCCTGATTTCTTTTGAAAACAAAGCGGCTGAGCTAAGCTTATACTGTTTTGTTTGCCTTTTAAATCTTAGTTGCATTGCTTGTTTAGCCGCTTCAGGCTTGGGATAATCAATGCCAATGAGATTACAAATGCAATCCAGTCGGCAAACGGAGTCGCCCACGCAATGCCGGAGATTCCCATTGCCTTATTGAGCAGGAGCATAAAGACAATATCAAGACTGCCCTTACGCAGCAGCGAGAGAAACAACGGCTGTGCCTTTTTCCCGATTGCCTGAAAGACTGTGATGCACATGAAATTGACTGCCGTCGTCGGGCAGGCAAGGCAGATAATCTTCAAAAACTTCTGCCCGTAGCCGACTGTTTCGGTATCGGAAATAAAGTTGCCTGCAATGGGTGCGGCGAAGAAATAAAGCAGCAGCGTTCCGCAGACCGCCACGATAAAGCTGTAAAGAAATGCAGCTTTGATGGCTGATTTCATTCGGCTGTGGTTGCCGGATGAGTAGTTATAGCCAATCAGCGGCAACGTCCCCTGCGTCATGCCCTGTGCAATGGCATAGGCAAGCAGGTCAATCTTTTTTGCAATGCCCATGCCAGCGATTGCCGTAGTAGAGTAACCGGCAACAATATGATTGAGCGCCGTATTGGAGATGGTAGACATCATTGTCATCACAAATCCCGGCAGACCGACTGTCAAAACTTCAAGAGGGATTTTCTGCTTTACCGAATATGCCTTCGGATTCAGTGTTATCACCGTCTTTTTGCGGATATGCAGCAAAAAGGCAATGAAATAGAGCATGGCAATCAGGTTGGAAAGCATGGTCGCGATGGCTGCGCCCGCAATGTTCAGTCGGAATGTGAAGATAAACAGCGGGTCAAGAGCAATGTTCAGAATGCCGCCGAGCGCCACACCGAAGCCCGCCTGTCTGGAAT
>CAVCIY010000172.1:0-2098 GCA_963602445.1 Lachnospiraceae bacterium
ATCATATGGCTGTTTAAGATGTGCAATCATATGGCTATTTAAGATGTGCAATCATATGGCTATTTAAGATGTGCAATCATATGGCTGTTTAAGATGTGCAATCATATGGCTATTTAAGATGTGCAATCATTTTGCTGTTTAAGCTGCGCAATCATTTGACTGTTTAGCTTTTTAATTATTTGACTATTTAATTACTTAATATTGAATACAAAGGCCTTTTTGGCAAAATATTTGTTACAATAAAGGTATGAATTCAAAGTATTATTGATAAGTACGAATGCTTAATCGCAGCGCAAAGATACAACTTTACGGAGGATTAGTCCGCGCAATGCAAAGATACAGCTTTACGGAGGATTAGTCCGTGCAATGCGAAAATTCAGCTTTACGGAGGATTAGCCCGTGCAATGCGAAAATTCAGCTTTACGGAGGATTTAGTCCGCACAATGCGGGTACATAGCTGTGCGGAATCAGTGGCGAGAGCGTAAGCCGTAAGTAATGTGTAATCGCATCGAGTTGCTAAAATGTGCGAGCGTACTGCGTAAATATAGTAAATGATATACTCGCGAATGTATGTGTTTGAGAGCTTAGAAATGTGAATGTCAGTAAATGAATATGATTGCATGTGAAGGAGGATAAATGCGATGGATGGAGGACTTGTGTTCCATCAGCTGCTGAGGCTGTTTATAATTATGTTTTTGGGATATTTTTTGTACAAATTCAAGGTGATTGATACGGAATTTAACAAAAAGCTTTCATCTTTTCTTATAAATGTTACTTTGCCGGCCACGGCGATTTCATCTGTTCTTGAGAAGCAGACAGACAGGAATATTAAGCTTGTTCTGAGTGTTTTTGCGATTGGATTTGTGATGTATATTGTTCTTCCGGTGCTGGGATTCATCGTTGCGAGAATTTTGAGGTCTCCTGCGTCGCAGAGGGGAATGTACTCATTCATGATGACCTTTTCAAATGTCGGATTTATAGGTTTCCCTATTACTGAGGCGCTTTTTGGGGCTTCGGCGATGTTTTACACTGCGATCATTAATATCGTATTCAATCTTGCTATATATTCTTATGGAATCATTTTAGTCAATAAGGATAAAATATCGGTTAGCAGTGAGCAGTCCGAGGGACAATCTAAAGTGAAGCTTTCTGCAAAGGATTTGATTTCGCCGGCGATTATTGCGTCTGTTATTGCCGTAATAATATATTTTACGGGAGTCACGATTCCGGCTGATATTGCGAGTGTAATTAATTATCTGGGAGATATCACTTCTCCGCTGGCTATGATTATTATTGGTGTTACGCTTGCACCTATGAAGCTTAAGACTGTATTTAGCGACTGGCGTGTATATTTGTTCACTGTGATAAAGTTGATTATTATCCCGATTGCCTGCCTGCCGCTGCTAAAGATGGTTATATCTGACGATACTGTGCTGATGATATTATATATTCTCCTTCAAATGCCTGTCGCAAATACAAGTGTGTTGTTTGCGAATCGGTTTGATATCAATGAGGAATTGGCGGCAAAGGGTGTATTTATAACGACGCTTTTTTCGGTATTCACTGTGCCGCTTATGGTGAATCTGTGCCTGTAACGGTTACTTGTTGACGAGAGACGCATTGTGTACATTTTGGCGCAAAGAAGTGTAGGTTTTGGTGCAGAGCAGAGAAGTCATATGAAGACTGTGACGCATGGTGCGTGACGCAGAGTGTGTGTGAAGACGCATTAGGATATGGGAATGCTGGTGCGGCGCGAGTTTTAATGACAAAGGTGGCTGGCGTGTGGCGCTGCCGCGGATATGGCGTGAGTCGCAATGATCGAGGTGGCTGGCGTGTGGCGCTGCTGCGGATTGTGAGTGAAAATTGTTGTGGTGGTCGAAAGTATCGCAGTAGTTTGAAATTGCTGTACTGTTGTGATGATTTAAGTTATGAGTATGTGAGTAAGATTGTTGTGTTTTAAATTATCTGTAGATAGCTGTGTTCGCAAATTGTCTGCAGATTGTTGTGTTCGTAAATTATTTGCAGATTGTTGTGTTCGTAAATTATTTGCAGATTGTTGTGTTCGCAAATTATTTGCAGATTGTTGTGTTTGCAAATT
>CAVCIY010000173.1:0-2004 GCA_963602445.1 Lachnospiraceae bacterium
TCACCGGCAGGAAAAATATATCGATGCGGGGAAAACATATCGCCGGCAGGAAAAATACATCGACGGCGGGAAAAACATATCGCCGGCAGGAAGAAATGCATTGACGGCGGGAAAACATATCACCGGCAGGAAAAATATATCGATGCGGGGAAAACATATCGCCGGCAGGAAAAAATAATCGGTGCGATAAGTACAAGTGCGATAAGCATAATTAAGCGTGATAAATACGGATGGGAGGAATGTTCTATGCTAAATGATACGAAGACGGGCAATGAGAAGATGGGCAATGACAGGAAAATAAGCACAATTAGGCTGACTTCGACTGCAGTCTTGATGGCGATGAATATTGCTCTGAGTTCTTTCGGAATACCGGTTCCGGGAGGCGGACATCTGTATCTGTGCGATGTTATTATATGTCTTGCAGCGATTTTGCTTGGCCCGCTTGAGGCATTTGCAGTCGGAGGCATCGGATCATTTATCGGAGATATAATTTTTTATCCGCCTCCTATGTTTGTCTCACTTGTGACTCATGGGCTTCAGGCTGTTGTAATATCATTGATATCACACAAGACTTTTAGGAATCATCCGGCTTTGGCATCGGCGATAGGCGTTGCGGCAGGAATGATTATAATGGTTACGGGATATACATTTGGGAAAATTTTTATTTACAGCAATTTGGAATATGCGATAATAAGTCTTCCGTTTGAAATAGCCCAAGCACTTCTCGGAGCTGTACTAGGAATGCTGCTTTGCTGGAAATGCGGTATTCATAAGCTGTTTGACAATTTGATGGGTGAATAAGGCTTAATAAACAAAGGCTTAATAAACATGACAGGAAAAATCGCGGCGAAGCGAGGATGCTGACGGCATGGAAAGTTTGCAGCGAGGTGAAAAATCAGACAGTGAGGAAGCTTGCGGCAAAATATGGTTAAAAATAAAGATGATGTTACGGAAAAGCTTGACTGAAAATAAAGGATGGCATCGTAGTTAAATTTGTAAAAATGAAGAAAAGAAGAAAGGAAGAAAGGAAGTTTTTTATGTATGAGGAATTAAAAAGACAGGCGACAGCGGCTGCTGAAGAATTGTGTGAGAAGGCTAATCTTAAAAAAGGACAGATTTTTGTGGTAGGATGCTCATCTTCGGAGATTTGCGGCGATATGATCGGCAAGAATTCAAATCTTGAGGTCGCTGAGGCTGTATTTGAGGGCATATATGAGGTACTGAACGAAAAGGGAATATATCTTGCTGCTCAGTGCTGCGAGCATCTAAATCGTGCGATTATAGTTGAGAGTGAGGCCGTACCTTTTGCCGAAGCCGTGAATGTCGTTCCTCAGCCAAAGGCGGGAGGGTCATTTGCAACTACAGCATACAAGCGTTTTGTTAGTCCTGTTGCGCTTGAGGAAATCAAGGCAGATGCGGGACTTGATATAGGCGATACATTTATAGGCATGCATCTTAAGAAGGTTGCCGTACCTGTGAGACTTGACATAAAGAGTATCGGTCAGGCTCATCTTACTGCAGCAAGGGTAAGACCTAAATTTATCGGCGGTCAGAGGGCACATTATGACAGTTCGCTTGCGTAGGGTATATTATAACAGCTTGCTTGCGCAGGGCATATTATAACAGCTTGCTTGCGCAGGGCACATTATAACAGCTTGCTTGCGCAGGGCATATTGTGACAGCTTACTTGCATAGACATATTGTTTTTTTATTATTTCGCATATTTTTTGAGCACGAGAGTGTTGACAGTAAAATAGTATAAGGTGTATAATTTGTTCTCGTGGGAGACAAGGGCGTTTTTGAGCAAGAACTCAGGGACGCTTTCACTCTTTTTTGTGTATGGCTGTCTGATTTGTCGTAAAATGCGCAGCGACGCAAGGTATAAAGGTACTTGACGGGCGCACGGCCACCGGGACGCCAAGACGCAGGGCTGCTTCGGAAGGAACGCAGACGCCAAGACGCAGGGCTGCTTCGGAAGGAACGCAGACGCCAAGACGCAGGGCT